>JAYUUO010000313.1:0-6707 GCA_043754515.1 Armatimonadota bacterium | reverse complement strand
GCGTTCAGCCTCTCGTACGACAGCAAGGGGCAACTCGCGGGGATCACGGGCGGCGGCTCGCCCGACAAGGCGTTCGCCTACGACGCGATGGAGCGGCGGGTCGGACGGACAGCGGGCGGCGTGACGACCACCTTTGTTCGGGCGGGGGACGCGAACGGCGGCATCGTTCTGAACGAGAAGCAGGGCGCGGCTACCACGGCGTCGTACACGTACGGCAACGAGTTGCTGGCGAAGGGAAGTGATTCGTATCTCTTCGACGGGCAGGGTTCGACGCGGCAGACGACGGACACGACCGGGGTGGTGACGGCGGCGAGCACCGGCGACGGGTTCGGCAACACCGTGGCATCGAGCGGCGTGAAGGCGGCGTACGGCTACGGGGCGCAGTCGGGCTACCGGGACGACGGGGACGCGGGGCTGGTGCATGTCGGGGCGCGCTACTACGACGCGTCGGTAGGGCTGTTCACCACGAGGGACACGCTCCTGACGGAGAAGCCGTACCAGTACTGCGAGCACGACCCCGTGAACGCGAACGACCCGAGCGGACATAGATATAATTGGGGACAGACTGGCAAGCTACTGTGGAATGGCGCCTTCGGACTCATTGGTCTCGCATTGACCGACGGGATCCCTATCGGCGGGATCGTGGGTATTGCAATAGGTGACGTAATCTGGCAAACCTTGTTCTGTGGGGATAAGACACCCGGACAACCCGCGAAGATAGTGACATACGAAGATACGTATGCGAAATATGGCTGACAATGGCTAACACCCGGTTGCTTGCTCCTTTTGTGTCCGCTCGTGGGTGAGCAACCGGGCCGGATGCCTTCCCGCAGGGGTTCGCGCGGAGCAAGAAACGAACGACAGGAACGAAATCAACATGAACAATATGCTTAGTAAGATGAATGCTATTGGTAGCACCCGGAACGTAATGAGATACTTAACTATTATCTGTTTCTTGTATTTATTCCAGGAGGTGAGCAGTCATTACGGCTTGAAGAACGGCTGGTGGTCCGCGCTGGGGACAGGACTCGCGGGAGGCTTAGCCGTCGTAATTTTCAACCGACTGAGCGGCCCGCCCAAGCCCTGACGAAGATTACGCGTACACGGATGGCCGCGACCACTATTCCGCGATGTCGCTCTCGCGAACTGTCGGGGGTGATGTGGGGTATGCCAGAGGTCGTGATATGAAGTGATAAAAATGAATACTGAAGTGGAGCAGCCTGCGGTCAAGGCGATCAATCTGCGAGTCATAGTGGTAGCCGTGATCGCTCTCCTTAACCGCAGGTTATGTATTTCGCGCGATTGCCTCCTTGCCACTCATAGGCGTATTCGCTCTGGATCGGTCACACTGAAACCGCGAGTGATTCGTTTCCGGGGCAAGCATAATCGACGCGTCCGGCAACACCATCGCGTCGAGCGGCGCGAAGGCGGCGTACGGCTAAGGGGCGCGGTCGGGCTACCGGGGCGCGGGCTTAGTTCACGTCGCGGCCCGCTACTACGACGCGCAGGTCGGGCTGTTCACGTCGCGAGATACTGAACTCGACCAGAAGCCCTACCAGTACTGCGAACACGACCCCGTGAACGCGAACGACCCTGATGGTCATAAACATCAGACGTTTATCAATGCCGACAACGACATAATGATAATGGAAGGCATAATTGGCGCAGTAGGTGCGGTCTTTGGAACATCGTTTCCATCCCTCAAGCCTTTGGTCCTATCGGGTGCTTGTTTAGTCGTCGGGGGTGGCGCGATGTGGATATATGGAACGTACTTTTAGCGCACAATGGCAACATACGAACCGGGATTGACAAAGAGTATATCCATCCCGGTCCGTGTGACAAGGTCATGCCACCCACGCGGGTTGACATGAAGCTACGACGGTGACCGATACGTTCCCACCGTTAAGCGGCAGAGGCCAGGCGAATAGTGACGAGTTTACTACAGGATGGGAAGGAAAACATGCAAAGAAGTAAGCGACATGCTGAGGAAGATGTTCAGGCAACGGACATCAACTATCACAATTATTTTTTTGTTCTTCCTCTGCGCCACTATATTCGCTACTCTAGCGGCAATAGTGACCTATATGGGAGGTAACAGCACGCCGAGTAGTATCCTCGCCCCGATCTCAATAGCCATAACGACCCGTCTACTATGGCACGCATCCAAGAAGCAACTCCGACAAAGAAAGAGAGACGCCATCGAGCCGTAGGCGAGCGGTTCCCCTGTCGTCCGAACGCCGGTTCTAACTCGGTGTCAAACGCTGATCATTCCCGCGACGGGCGGTGGTGACTGGACTAGGGCTGTCGTTCCGTTTAGCCCCCTAGTCGTAGACTGGTTTCGGGGCGGGGAAATCGCGTACGATGTCCCATTATGAACCCTCGATATATGAGCAATAATGACTACAACAGCGTCGTCAAATAACTCAACACTGTAACTACCGGCACTGGCTCATGGAAACTTGGACCGCATGAATCTGATGAGAGACACTACATCTGTGCAGACAGCAAAACAAAAATCGCGGGCCGGTGCCCAAAAGAAGGGCATCAACTTCTACGGCTATTTTCTTTTCCTGTCGTCCGCCATCGCGGTCATGCGCCGACATGGGGTGCGGGCGATGGATCGCCGCGTACGGCCGATGGTGTCAAACGCCGTGTAAAAACCGGCGTTTGACAGGTAGATCGTCCTGCCGCGTTTACACCGTTTAGCCCTTACGGAACCCCGCCGCGCGGTACGCTTTCGCCGTCAGGGGGTGCGACGCCATGAGTTTCCAGATCAAGCCGCTCCGCTGGTTTTCGAGGCACAGGAGCATCATGCCGAGGTCAATCCCGATCACGTCGCCGTCGTACCAGTTCTTCGGCACGTTCAGCGCGTTCCCGAAGCCGTACCGTCCCCACGCCTTGCCCCGATAGTGTTGCCAGAGCGACAACATCGTTTTTTGCGACGCCTTGGGCGTGAAGAGGTACCCGGCGACCACCGCCGTGGGCGTGATCGTGCCGGATACTTTGCCGTCGAGGGGGTCTTCCCCGCCGTAGCCGTTCGGCTGGTCAGACGCGTTCACGCCCCAGAGCGCGTCGGGATACAGGTCGGGATGCCGGGCGCAGAAGGCGATATGCGCACGGTGCGAATTGACATAGTGTTGCCACCAGTCGTAGCCCTGCGCGTCTTTCATCCCGCGCTGGTCGAAGTAGCCAGGCGTCATCTGCACCCAGAAGATCGGGGACGGCTTGCCAAGCACGTCGAACCCTTCCCATTGTCCCCGCGTCACGCCGCGAGCGGTCCACGACGCCCCGCCGAGCGCGTGTTTCGGCGCGCCGAGCGCGAGCAGATACAGGTACGGGTCCTCGTAGCCCTGCCACCGGCCTTCGAGGAAGCCGTGCTCCGGGTTCCAGCCCATTGAGAGCGTTAGCGGCTTCAGGGTTCGCGGGAGCGATTCGGCGACTCCGTCGCGCATCCATCGCCAGTCGGCGCGGGCGTACAACTCGCTTGCGACGCGGCGCGCCTCGCCGCCGAAGTACTGACCGGCGGTGATTGCGCCGAGCAGGAACAGGCCCGAGTCAATAGACGATAATTCGCAACTCCACTCCCGCGCTCCCGTCCTCCAGTTGACGAAATGATAGTAGAAGCCGTGCTCGTTCGGCTGATTGTCGCGGAACCAGCGGAGCGTGGTCAGTGCGCGTGCCTCGCCGTCCTTGCGACTGATCCAGCCCCGCTCGACGCCGATGGGTAGCGCGGCGAGCGCGTACCCGGTGGACGCGACGGAGGCGACGGTGTGCGTATCCGCGCCTTTCGCCGGGTCGTTGTTCGCGCGGTCTTTGGTCAAGCCGGTGCGCGGGTCGCTCTCGTTCCAGAGGAACGCGAACGCGCCGTGTGCCAATGCATCACGTAGCGCGTCTGGGGTCGGATCTACCGGAGTTTGCATCATGACCTTGAACGGGGGCGGCGGGATCGGTTTGTCCACCGCGTGAGCAGGGGAAACGGGCGACGCGAGGGCGGATGCGGCGGCGAGGGCAAGCGTCGCGAACCGGGGGGACATCTGTTTCATGCGGGTGATCTCTCGAAATTAGACCGGCGCGGGCACGAGGCCCGCGCCGGTGGGCGGATAGGTAACATTCGCGGGGACGGGCGGGTGCCCGCCTCCATCACCTCCGACTAGTCGCTGGGGTAGTTTTTCAGATTGTCTCGTAGCGTCATCGTCCACGTTATGTCGCCGTCAGTCGCTATCTTGTCGCTGAAGCGCCACTCATTCAGGCCGTTCGTCTCATCGAATGTCTGCTTCAGAAATTTGAACTTGACGTGCCCATCCATATAGATAATGTTGCAGCGGTTCTTGCCGTGCCCACTATCGTATGTCGAGCGACCCGGGTAGTAGTCTGGGCTCCCGCCCAGAGCGGGTTCTGTGTAGCCAAGATACGGGCCTGTGTCCGGGTAGACGTAGCTGGTCTCCAGGATAATCATCGCGTTCGATGGGGCGTCTATTCCGGCGAGCGGCTGGGGATATTCCGCCCCGTGCCCGAACTTCGAGCAGAGGAAACCGTCGGGGAGCCACATGGAATAGCCGTTCGCGTAGATGCCGACGGTGTTGGTCGGGTCGGCGGCAATTGCGTCACGCCCGATAACATCCGGGTTCTCAGCGGATGGGTTTGAAGGACATTTAAACACCGCGTAGCTCTTTATGTACGTGTTGAGCATGTTCTTCCACGAGCGCGTCTTTCGGTTCTCACAGTCACCGACACCCGCGTTACATGCCTCACCATAGCGCTTCGGAAGCGTCTCGTCGTAGTCCTGCGAGTACTGCATTAGGGCGAGGCCGATCTGCTTCTCGTTGCTCATGCACGCGGCTTGACGCGCTTTTTCGCGGGCGCGGGCGAACACGGGGAACAGGATCGCGGCGAGGATCGCGATAATCGCGATCACCACGAGCAATTCGATCAGCGTAAATCCGCCTAATCTACGCGCGGTTCGTGTCGGGGTGGATGCCCCATTTCTACGGCTAGTACTTGTCATTTTTTCAAGTTCCTTTTTTTGGGTAGTTCTATGGCCTACGGGTCAGTTGCGCGGAGGAGCGCAGGAATCACGCGCGAGCATTTCGGGCGCAAAAATCAGTTCGATCTCCGTGACAAGGTCGCCACGGACAGACGCTATCAAGAGTTCCACGGCGCGCCCCGCGATGGCGGCTATGGGCTGGCGCACCGTGGTCAGGCGCGGGACACAGCCCTGCTCCCCGACCGCCTTCGTGCCGTCGAACCCGACCACGGAGACATCATCCGGCACGTTCAAGCCGCAGTCGCGGCGCAGACTCTCCATCACGCCGACCGCCACGTCGTCGCTCCAGGCGAAGATCGCGGTCGGTCTTTCTGGCACTGGGGTATCACGCATCAGGCGGACTAGTTCGCCGTAGTCGCCCCCGCCGTAGTTAATCTGGACGCGCCCCCAGCAATCCGTCGGTAGCCCGGCCTCCGCGAGCGTCTGGGTGAAGCCCAGCCACCGATCCTCCGCCGCGGTCGAGCCTTCCGGCCCCGCGACGAACAGGATGCGCCGGTGCCCGAGACGTAGCAGGTACTCGCCCGCGAGACGCCCACCCAGGCGGTTGTCCGTATCCACGAACCACGCGCCCTCCGCGCTACAGGCGCGGGCGAACAGGAGCACGAACGGGTGATTATGCCGCGCGAGCGACCCCGCCAGCGGGTCATCCCGATCCCGCAAAAGTAGGCAACCGTCGGACCGCCCGTCGGTCAGGGCGCGTGTTTCGGCGTCCGGGTCAGCGATCCGCTTCGTGTGTAGCATCAGATCGTAATCGCGCGTGTTGGCCGCTTCTACCACCCCGTGGAGCAGTTCATTCATGAAGCCCGAGCCGCCCTGGAAAACGTCAGGTGACTGCATGACCAGCGTCACCGTGTCAGTCGAACGGCCGGTAAGACCACGCGCCAGCGCGTTCGGATGGTAGCCGAGTTCCCGCGCCGTGGTCAGTACCCGTTGCCGGGTCTGATCGCTAATCTTAACCAGCGTCGTCTCGCGGTCGTTCAGGACGTAGGAGACGGTTACCTTCGAGACGCCGATATGCTGGGCGATGTCCGCGAGAGTCACCCTGCCGTGAAGTCGTTCTTTACGCATGGCGTGTGTGGCCGCTACTTCGGCGGCCCGACCTTCACTTCGGGTGGCAAAGTGGGTATGGTTTTGGAGCGGGCCGCCCCGGACGCGGCGGGAGTTCCTGTCGCGGTCGTTGTACTCGCGGGCGGCGCATTATTGCAACCGGCGAGCGGAATCAGGAGCAACATGCCGCAACACAGCGCGGGCAGAGAAAACGGTGTCATTAAACGCTTCATCGCGAACCCTTCTAGTCTGGAGATAAGCCGTGCCAGTCTACATTAACCGGTAAACGTCCTTCTATAATAATTATTCCACGTAAGAGCGGGTTTGTCAAGACAAAAAAAAAGCGTCCGACGGTGATGCCGTCGGACGCTTTTTGTGTTTAACAGAGCGGGGTTGTCCCGTCCGCCCTGGCCTCCCGCACTACTTGAGCACGGAGGCGATGGGGTGGCTGACGCCGTTGCTGGCGCGGATGTCCTCGCGCAGCACCGGCACCCCGTTCACGTCCACCGTGCCGTCTGGGTTCTTCGACACCGTGAGCGTGTCCCCCGCCGCCGTCGCAAGCGGGAAACCCGCGTCCAGCTTCTCCAGGTCCCGGACCCCGTACCGCCCGAACACC
>JAYUUO010000312.1:0-20240 GCA_043754515.1 Armatimonadota bacterium | reverse complement strand
GATCGCCGCAGTCAGGGACGTCTTCCCATGGTCCACGTGGCCGATCGTGCCGATGTTCACGTGTGGCTTGCTACGCTCGAATTTCGCCTTCGCCATTTGTTTGCTCCTCGCGCCGTATGCGGGCGCGATCTGTGTCATTCAGATTATGCAGGTGCCCCTATCCAGTAGCCCCGCACGATAGCCAGAAGACGGAACCAATGTTCCGTCCGTGTTCGCGATCGCCGTGCCGGAATCGAACCAGCGGTCGTTCAAAGAAAATGAGTAACGACCCTTCACCAAAAAGGAGGCAACACGCCGGACTGATATACCACCTTTCGACGCTCCGTGCAAAGGTTTCGCCGCATTCGGGCGCAAGTTCTGGTTCATCCCCATATCGCTTTCTCACGCGACCTGACGGGTTTAGGATCTGGAGCGGGAAACCAATGCTCTATATGAGTTCGGTCGCCCGGACTCGGCCCGCTAGGCCATCATACAAGGAATGCGGCCTTGCTAAAATAGGGGTGCGAGTGCTTGCGTTGGATACCCTCTTTCGTTTACAATCGTGGATAACGATATGCCGCACGCCCCTTACTTACTCCCTCTCGCGCTGACCGCCGTCGGTACCGCTGCCTCCGCTATTTTTTCGTTCGGCAAACGCAAGCCCGTGCCGCCGCCCGATCCAGAGCCGATCCCCCCCCCCGCCGCGGACGACTCCCAGGAGTATGAGGACGAAGACAGCGCGACGCTCCCGGTGCTGGCGGTTTTTGAGCCAGGGGGGGGCTGGGAGGAGGCTGTCAATGAGGATGCCTGCCAGCAGGTTTGGGACGCGCTCTCGCTCCCGGATCAGGCAATGGCGGGCGACCAACCCACCCGGTTCTTCGCGGTGACCGCGTTCGATGCCGCCCCGGCAGGGCGCGACTCGGCGGCGAGAGTCGTGTGCGACCTAGCGCGTGACGCCGCGGTGCGCGGCTACCGGGTGCTGGTGTTCGATGCCGACGTGGCTTACCCCCTCCTCCACAACCTGCCTCTTTTCGTGCCACGAGAGGAGGCAGAGGTCTCAGGTCCGCCTGCGGGACTCGTTGATTTTCTGCGCGGTGACGTGACGCGATTGGAACCACTCCTGAAACTCGCCCAGCGAACGGAAGGACTACTTCTCCTACCGGCGGGGGTGTTCAGAAAGGCAGAGGAAGTTTTGACGAGCGGCACTCGGTGGGATCGCCTTCTTCGTCTCGCCGCTCCCCTCGCCGATATCGTGTTGGTCGCCGCACCGCCCGTGTTCGCGCCGGAGGCCGCCGTGCGAAACGTGGACATGTTGCCGCGCATGGACGGAGTACTGGTCGCCTATCCGTCGCAATTCAGCGCGGAGAGTGATACCGAGGCTCTGGAAAAATTGGAGGCAATTCGGGTGCCGCAAGTCGGTGCTATCGTCGCGCCCCCCGCGTCATTTTCGAACAGCGACTCGGTCGTGGCGGAAGTGTCCCCCACTACCTCTCTGAAAACGCAGGAAATCATCCGGGAAGCGGTGCCGGAAGCCGCGCCGACGCCGCCACTCGCAACCTCCCTGCCTAACCCTTCGATCACGGCCGAGCCAACCACCGCGCCACTCGCGAGTACCGTACCGTTCGCGGCTACTGAAGAGGAGACTGCCGTGCCGACGATCACGCCGGAAGCGATTGCCGTGTCGTCTGATGAAGAGGAGAAAGTGGTCGCCATCCCCTCACCCGTTAGGGAAGCGGAGGAAGAGGCGGCGCGCCCCTCGTTCCTGTCTGCGCCTGTTCCTGTGTCGGGGGAGAGGACGCGACGTGATGCCCGGCGAGCCGTCCCCATTGAATCTGTACCGACCTACACATCCGCCCCGATCCGCGCTACCAGTACCAGTGCCCGCTCCCAGGGAACGACGGAGTTCGGAGTGGCAGGAACAGCGGGCACCGCCCCCGCCCCGATTGGAGAAGTCATGCCCGCCCCCGTTGTCCTCGAAATGTACCGTCCCGATGTGTCTCTCGAACTGCTACCCGCGACCGCCGAGGTCGCGGTGCTGACGCTACGGGCGCAGGTCGGCGGCAACGGGAATGGGCCCGCGCTGACCCTGGAGATCCGCACGGCGGCGACGGAGACGCGGCGGCTACGCGCGGAGAATCCCGGCACGCACGCGGGAGCAAAGGCGGACGCGCCGATCCTGATCCTCGAATCGCTGACCCCCGACACCGCGCCGGAAGACGCGACAACGCTCCGACTGGTGGTACGCGAGTCGGGCGACGTCGGGGCCGCGGTCCTACTCGAAGCGACTCTGGAAACGCCGGACGCGCTCCGCATTAAGTCGGGCAAGGCGACCACGACAGGGGTGCCGCCGGTGCGATTCGAAGTCACTACCGAGCCGGACGACACCGCGCGGTTTCGCGCCACGGTGCCGCCGCTCGGCGACGCGCCCGCCCTGTTCGTAGACCTGGAGCGGTCCACGACGAGCGAGGGGCGATGGGGGCGCGTCGTGCTACGCCTCGCGTCGTAGGGCAGTCCCGCGAATCGCGTGCGTCGAACTAGTAGGGCGTCGTGATATACTTTGACCGTACCTGGTACCTCCCATGAGCCTGTTTAACCCCGATGAAGAGCCGACACTCGACGATCTGCGCGGACGCATTGACGCGATTGACGCCGAAGTATTGTCCCTGATCTCGCGCCGCGCCGACGCCGCCCGCGAGATAGGGCAACGTAAGGAGAAGACGACGACCCGCTTCTTCGCCCCCGAACGCGAGCGGCAGATCTTCGAGCGGCTCGCCGCTCAGAACCCCGGCCCGCTATCCCCCGTCGCCGTCCGCGCCGTGTTCCGCGAGATCATCTCCGCCTGCCGCGCGCTAGAGGCACCCATCCGCGTCGCCTATCTAGGACCCGCCGGGACGTTTTCGCATCGCGCCGCGCTGGCGAAGTTCGGCACCGCGTCCGAACTGATGCCGACCGACACGATCCCCGACGTTTTCGGACAGGTCGAACGCGGCGCGACCGACTACGGAATCGTTCCGGTCGAGAACAGCACGGAAGGCGTCGTGCCGTACACGCTGGACATGTTCAGCAAAACCGCGCTCAAAGTTTGCGCCGAGGTATTCGTCCCAGTACACCATCATTTGGCGAGCAAGGCCGAAAACTGGCGCGACGTCAAGCGGCTGTATGCCCACCCGCAGTCGTCCGCGCAGAGCCGTGCCTGGCTACGCGAGAATCTGCCGAGGGTAGAGATTATCGAGGCCACCTCGAACAGTAAGTCGGCGCAACTGGCCGCCGTGGACACTGAATCCGCCGCCATCTGCACCGACATCGCCGCCGAAATATATCAGGTGCCGGTCGTGGCGCAACACATCGAGGATTCGCCGCACAACCGCACCCGGTTCCTGGTGATCGGCGAGAACGAGCCGAAGCCGTCGGGCAAGGATAAGACCAGCATCTACTTCTCGGTCCGTCATAAGGCGGGTGCCCTCATGCGGGCGATGGCGGCATTCGACGCGCATAACATCAACCTGACGATGATCGAGTCGCGCCCGACTAAGCAGATGCCGTGGGAGTACGTGTTCTTCATAGACTTTCAGGGCCATAGCACGAACGACCGGGTGGCACACGCGCTGAAGATGCTGGAAGAGCAGAGCCTTTTCGTCACGATCCTGGGTTCCTACCCCGAGGCGGATTAACAAACCCCGTCGCGGCAACTGCGTTCAGTTGCCTGCTACGCGATATACTCGGCGCATAGCTTACGAATCGTTCACACTGGATCTGTTGCGGGAGCGGTTCGCCCTTACGTTCGTATGAACGGCCGACGACTACGCCGCCGTCAGCCCGATCTCGCCCAGCGAAACGCTGCGATCTGTTCTAGCACGGGGGCAACCGATTCTATCCGGCATCGCGAGCGGGAAGGCCCGCCCCGAGTTCATAGTCGCTCCCATTTTGCTGGAAATTCGGGGGGGTATGGACGATCAAATCGTCGTCTTTTCGGGCGTCAAGTTCGACGTGGACAGGAAGTCAGGATCATTCGCCTGCAACACCTGTCATAACGGCTACTTGCTCATGCCACCGACGCGAGATCGCGGCTACTCGGACGTCGAGGGGGAGTTGTTCGCTCAACGCGGTACAATCAGCGGTGTGGAACGACTTTACGCCCCATGGCGGCTAGCCTACATCAAGGACGAAGGCGGTGCGCCGCCCCCGTCACCCGGTTCGTGTATCTTTTGTGACAAACCCGCGGAGGGCGCGGCGGGCGACGCGTCGAACTACATCATGTTACGCGGCGAATCATGCTATGTGATTCTGAACGCGTTCCCCTACAGCAATGGTCACGTGATGGTGCTCCCTTACCGGCACATCGCGTCGCCGGTCGAACTGACAGATGTGGAAGGCGCGGAGATGATGCGGCTGTGCGCGTTCCTGTGCGATGTGCTCGGCGAGGTTTTCCGCCCGCATGGGTTTAACGTCGGCATGAATGTCGGGGCGGCGGCGGGAGCGGGGATCGCGGCGCACCTCCATCTTCATATCGTGCCGCGCTGGAGCGGCGACACGAACTTCATGCCGGTTATCGGCGACGTGAAGGTGATGCCGGAAACGCTCGACCAGGTGTACGCCAAGACCGTGACGGCACTCGCGAGTCGCTCAGGCGCGGACTTAGCGTCCCTTCCTGATTAACGGTTCAACTTGATCCAGTCCGATAATCGGTGCTCGGCACTCTCGGACTCCTGCGTCAACCGTCGCGCCTCGGCGTCCCACGGTCCGATGCCGTCTTGATCGGCATCCGCCCTAGCCTCTGCCTCCAGTAGCTTCTTCACGCCGTCCGCTATAGTGTTCGCGGACTTGGTCAGATGGCGGGCGACGGTAACCTCGAACGATTCACCCCGCGTGCCTTCCTGCCAGCATCTTCCCTGAATAGGGTCGCTCTGGACGGCGACCCCGCACTCGGCTCCCGTGGGATTTCGCGCCCCCCGCCGCGGTGCCCCCGGCGTCATCCCGTTGAGCATTTCATCCCCGAACGACGCGGCGACACTACTCCCACGGGGCTACCCTCCGGGGTGATGTGTCTTTCGATTGCGTCCACCACGCTCAAAGTACGCGATTATATCTCAAGGAGATCATCTAACTTTTGCAGGAATCCCATCAAAGTCTCTGATTCTGAACCGTCGCGCGCGAGAATGACGGAGCGTAGTCTCCTTAGATCTCGCACCCGAGCGGCTCTGGGAGAATCCGTAACCGAGGTTCATCCCGCCCCCTGATGATCATTGATCAGGGAGTCATGCCGTCTAGCGACGCGGTTCGCGTACCAGTGCGAGTCCGGGACATAGAGAAGATAGACGACCTCCGCGACGAACGCGATCAGCAGGGGTGAGGGGCTGAGGAGTGACAGGGATAGGGCCGCGCAACCCGCTAGGCCGAGTACATTGGCGTCCTCCTGGAGTGCTTCATAAACGCGTTGCTTCAATGTCATACAGTTTCCTCGTCCATGATGCTCCGGCCCACGGGCCAAACAAGGGTGTACCCACGGAGTAGTCCGAGGTAACAGTGCGCGAAGTAACGCGGCGTTGGTATGTGAATCGTGGGGAAGCGGCACCTTCTTCTGCCCGGTGTGGGACTTCTGCCCGGTGTGGGACGGCTCGTAACGATGCGGGGGCGTCGGGCGTGATCAGTCCACACGGATGTCGGCGACTTCTATCTCGCCGGGCTTGATGCCGGCTTTGATGCAGAAGTTGGCGTGGGGGTCAACATGGTCGCGGGACGTGCGGAACGGCAGGGAATACTCGCGCCACTCCGGCGTCAGTGTGACCAATTTCTGTAGATCGGGCGTGTGCGGGGATCTACCTTCCTCGAAGATGACCCAAACGGGCGTGCTTTGCGCGGAACGCCCCCAAAACCGCACCACCATCTGTCGTCTGGCTTTCAGCGGTTGCGGAACCACCTTGACCATCTGAGCCGCCCAGAACTTGCGCGGGTCTACCGCAGTGACGATGAGGTGGACATCATGCTTATTTGCAGTCGGTAGGTCATTCGCGACCGACTCCTCGATCGTGGCTCGCGCCGGAGCCTGCTGGCGTAGCACCCACTTTTCACCGAGCGGATGAATTACGGCACCGGCGGAAGGAGCGCGCGGGGTTCCGATAGCGGCAGGGCGCGCGACCCTGGGTGTCGTAGGCGGAACGCCCCCCGGTGAGAGCGTTCGATACAGAGCTATCGCCAAGCCGACACAAAGCAATGTCACGGCGATTTTTATGGACTGCTTCATTAGTAAAGAATAACACAAACACACACGAAACGCCAACGCAGCCGCGCGCGCTCGGTTGACACCACCCCCGCTCCCCTTTACAATACTGCTATCATCCGAAAGGCTTCATCCATCTTTGCGCGAATTATTCGACTCCGTCACGAACCACCCCCAACTGAACCTCTGGATTACCGAGTGTGCCCGGCTCACGGAAGCCGAACGCGTTTTCGTCTGTGACGGTACCGAGGTAGAGAGGGCGAAACTGATCGCGCTGATGGTCGCAGGCGGCACCCTCCAGCTGCTGAATCAGGGCACGCACCCCGGCTGCTACCTGCACCGTAGCGACCCGCGGGACGTGGCACGGGTCGAGGATCGCACCTTCATCTGCTCGCCCCGACAGGAGGACGCGGGTCCGACTAACAACTGGATGTCCCCCGACGATGCTAAGGCACTACTACGCCCCCTTTTCGCCGGTTCCATGCGCGGCAAAACTCTTTACGTCGTGCCCTACCTTATGGGGCCGGTCGGCTCGCCGTCCGCGCGGGTCGGCGTCGAAATCACCGACTCGCCGTATGTCGTTATTTCTATGGGTGTTATGACCCGGATGGGCACGCCCGCTCTGGACGCGCTCAGAACCGACGGAACGTTCGTGCCGGGGCTTCACGCGACCGGCGACCTGAACCCGACGAACCGCTACATCTGTCACTTCCCATCGGAGCGTATGATCTGGTCGGTGGGATCTAATTACGGCGGCAATGCCTTACTCGGCAAGAAATGCTTCGCGCTCCGGATCGGATCCGCGATTGCTCGAAACGAGGGCTGGCTCGCCGAACACATGCTCTTGCTGGAACTATCCGACCCGGAGGGTGAGAGAACGTACTTCGCGGGGGCGTTCCCGTCCGCCTGCGGCAAAACCAACCTCGCGATGCTGGTGGTGCCGCCCGCGCTCGAAGCACAGGGGTGGGGCGTACGCACCGTCGGCGACGACATCGCCTGGCTACGAATCGGCGCGGACGGCAGGTTGTGGGCGATCAACCCGGAGGCGGGCTTCTTCGGAGTCGCGCCGGGGACTTCGCCGCGCACGAACCCGAACGCGATAGCCACGGTGCGGACGAACACTATTTTCACCAACGTCGCCGTCACGGATGAAGGCGAACCGTGGTGGGAAGGGCTGACGGACGAGCCGCCGACGCCCTACCTGACCGACTGGAAGAACAACCGGCGACCGACCACCGACACATCGGAGCCGTTCGCGCACCCCAACTCGCGCTTCACGGTGGCAGCCGCCCAGTGCCCCTCCATTTCCCCGGAGTTCGATTCGCCCGAAGGGGTACCGATCGCGGCGATATTGCTCGGTGGTCGGCGGCGTAGCACCATCCCGCTCGTCGCGCAAGCCTATTCGTGGACACACGGCGTCTTCCTCGGGTCGGTTATGGCATCCGAAACCACGGCGGCGGCGGAAGGGGCCAAAGGCGTGTTGCGGCGCGATCCGTTCGCCATGTTGCCGTTTTGCGGCTACCACATGGGCGATTACTTCCGACACTGGCTCGAAATGGGCGAGAAGACCCCGAACCCGCCCGCGATATTCCACGTCAACTGGTTCCGTCGGGATGACGACGGCGACCTTCTCTGGCCTGGATACGGCGACAACGTCCGCGCCCTGATCTGGATGCGCGAGCGGCTACGCGGCAACGCCGTAGCGAACGAGACCGCGTTTGGGCTGGTACCACCCGTGTCCGCGTTACATTCCGAGGGGCTGACCCTCCCGCGCGAGCGTCTCGAAGCCGCGCTCGCCGTCTCGCCCGCCGAGTTCATGGACGAAGCGGATAGCATTGAGTCCCATTACACCCGCTTCGGAGACCGTATTCCTAGGGAGCTTCGTGTTGAACTCAGTGCGCTCCGCGATAGATCGGCTAATATTTAGGAGTCGCGGGGACGCGCCCCTTTTTCGCGGAGCAACGCGTCAGCCCACGCGGCTTCCTCGGGGAATAGCGGCGGTTCGGGCGGGTGTCGATAGTTCATGGTTCTGTCCCACCGTCCGCCTCGGTATGTGTCGTCCCAGACGGTTTGCAGATCAAGCGGCACATCCGCCCAGCCGGGCAGGAGCGGCACGGAGATGGTTGGCATCCGGTCGCGCACGGACCACGCCCACACCTCGAAGCGCGATTTGCGGGTTCCGGCGCGGCGTAGACTCACGAGATAATCATAACCGGTGCGCGACAGAACGGCGGCCCGCCCGATAGCGGCCGTGTGCATCCCACCCCGGAGCAAGTCAATCTCGATCAGGTGCGCTGAGCTCGCTAAAATTTCCCGTTGCTTCTTCAAGTACTCCTCGCGACCGGTGCTTTCAGGGGATTTGTTAGTTGGACTCAACACCTCGATCACCGCTATCACTTCTTCACTGTCCACTGAGAGTATATTCACATACCGCTCCTCGATTTCCTGAGTGGTGTACTCGAAAACGAGCGGCGCGGTCGCGGTACCTCGTTGCTCCAACACGGCGACGCCGCCGGGCGAGTAAGCAGGGTACTCCGCGCTCGGCGCGCGAACCAGTATCGCGTCGGGATAAACTAACTCGTGGTCGGGGAGGATGTACGACCGCGCTTCCATCCGGGCGACGAAGGCGTCCGGAAGAGAATTGTTTAGAGCAAGGGTTATGAACGGAATCAGTAGTCCATGGATGCTCTTCCAGTAGATTACGTTCTCCATATAAGGGTCCATTCCGGGAAAGGGTGATGGCATATAAATAATTTCCTTCTGGTGCTAAAGACGGCGCGGCCCTGAACAAAGGTTCCAGACGAACGGCACCATGTCGCGACGCAACCGGACGCGGCTCATTCACTACTCGCGGAGAAATCACGCGCCATGCCCGTCACTTCGGACCACAACCTATAGCTCGATAACAACGTGCGACAGTAACCCCTCTACTTCCGTGAGCGGGGCGTATGCCAATTCAAACAGAAGGCCAAACCTGGTGTGCGCGAGGAACGTCTTCGCCCGTAGCGTCTCTGGCGGGGTGTTCATCCAGTTGAAGGCGGGGGCAAGTTGACGAGCAAAACGCTCTGCGTTGCTCACCCTGGTTCCAGTCGGCACCTGGGTGCCGTAGACATGTGACACGCACACAAAGGCAGGAGGCGTTTCGTCTTTGCCCTGGTGAGCGGCGACATTATCCACTACTGGCGAAATCCAGGGCACAAACCCACCGAAAAACTCGCCTTTCGGGTTCGCCTCTTTGAGTGCCTCGCGGAGGGAGCCATGCGCGGCGGCGAGCTGTTTCGCCCGGAATTTGTACCAGTGAGAGTAGATATTTTGAGCACTAGTCATCTCACCGGGACCCGCGTCCAGGAAGAAGGGGAGCGGCAACCGGGTAACTTTGCGGCTGATGTTCGGAGTCGAATCGTCTCGCCGGAAATCGCCAAACGGCGACATGTCAACCGGGTCCGTCTCCGTTTCACGTAGGAATGCGAGACGGCACGCGGGATTATAGCCCAACTCCTGTTCGCGCCGGAGGTCGTTTACGAACATTTCGCTGTGCTCGCCGGAGTACCCTGGGGGTCCATATCCACGACAATAAGACCCGCGCAGTGTCGGGCGGATGCCGCGAGCGCGACAAGACGGGCACGCGCTACCCGCAGAGCGTCCTTATCGCTGACCTCTAGATAGTCACCGACGTAGCTCATGCCCATCGCGGCAGAGGGGCGGGTGGCGTTTGGAGGCACGGCACGTCCGCCCGGTAATGTCACAGTCGAGTAGCCGCCCGCCATCCATCCCACCCGCGCTAGTTGCCAGCCGCAACGCCGGGACGCGGAGCCACGTCTCTAGCTCCGGCGCGGCATCCCGCACGGCGGCTAGGCAGGCGGCGACTTGTGTATCCGTCTCCAGGCCGACCGTTAACATAAGGCCATTGAAACCGTGCGATCAGGCAAGGAGCGCGGCGTCTCGATACTCCGTCTCGTTTCGCGCGGACGTAGCGAGGACGCGCCGCTCAAAACGGTGTCCGGAGATGCGTACTGGTAGTGCCGCTTTCAGGTCGGGAGGGATCAGATTGTAGCTGGCCCAGGCTGAGTCGCCCTTTTCCATGTAGCTCAAGTCACTCGGGTTGAAATTGACTTCACCAGGAAACGGGATGATTCCCACGCCCGGCACGATCACCGATAGCTTCGGTTCAACCTCAAGAGTGACGCTGTCTTCACGCAGGGGGGCGTAATCAACTCCGCCCTTATCCGCGATCTGATCGCGCCAGTGGCGTTGTTGAGATTGTACCTGCGCCTGTATTCCAGGCGGTAGTTCAGAAACGGGAGTCAGATTTTCCGGTGACTTATCGGACTGGGTTGCCACCGCGCTTCGTTTGGCGGAAAGTCTCGCGAGAGGCGAGGGCGAGGGGACCATCCCCTCTCGCGGAACCCACTGTGCTTTTTCCGTCACGTCCGCCTCCCGAGTACCGTCGGACAACTTCTGTTGCTCCTCACGCAGACGTGCCGTAGCGTTTTCGATCCAATGCCGATGAGCGTGAGCCGGATGCCGGAGCCGACGCGGTCGTCCGTCAGTACGAACGCGGCATCCGCGCCGGACGCCACGCGCCGACACGTCCCCGTCACAGAGAGCGCGAGGGTCTTGAGCAGGTCCCCCGCCCGTATCAGTACGTTCACACCTGACCGGGAATATACGTCAAGTTCCGCGTACCGCCGGTCCGCGTAGATCTCGACTCCGGTGACGGCGCGGATGCGGGCCATCAGGTCGCCGACTGTTTTCGCCCCGTCCATTTGACACGCCCGCGTCCCAGGCGGGCGAGCCGCAGTCCACGTCGGACGGCTTCGGGCGGTTGGGCAGCGACTCCAGCAGATTGACCCCGAAGGCGACCGGGAAGCCGCCGAAGGGACCACGGGTAACATCTTCGGGGGCGGTGTAAGCCTTGGGATCGGGGGAATATGATAGAGAAAACGGTGTTTCCCCATCATCCTCGTCACGCATACTGAGTGTTCCATCCTTAGAGTCTTTAAACCGGAACCTCTAAATCAGGTCACGATAAAGTCGTAGGCGCGGGTTAGCATCCATAACATTAGGTGCCGCGACCTCATTCTGTTTAGCCAAAGCCGTCGCGCCAGGACTCTGACGAATCAATTTCGTGCCTGACGGAAATAGCCCCGAAAATAGTGATTGCTGGTCGTGATTTAGATCGCCCATCGCGATGCCCTCGGGCGACATCAGGCGTCCCCACTGCGCGCGCGTGAGCGTGGCGAGGAGGATTTTGCGGGCGGCTTTCCATGCTCACGCCCTGTAGCAGATCTGGCTCGGGGAGATTTTTGTACCGGAGCACGGCCATGTCCTCGGGCACCACCGCCGATATAGAACCGACAGCGATCAGTTTGCGATGGAAGCGCGGGCTGATAGTCGCGACGCGGAACCCGTTTCTGCCGGCATGTATCGGATTTGTAGTAGCATCAGGACTGGTCAGACTCATCTGAGTACCATTTAGATTAACCACCTCGATACTAGGTAGCAACGCCTTCTCCGGCGCGACAATGAGTAGAGTCCCACGCTCCGATGGATTCCAGTCCAGGAAGGGAAGACACGCCGGTAAAGTGGAGGGGTTGTCGGGCGGGACAGTCGGATATCCCTCGGCCCGTGCCGACGCCTCCCGCTCTAACGTACCGCTTAGTGCTACCGCCCCAACCACGACTACGCCGCCCCGGATAACCTCGCGCCTACTGATTCGCATGGAAAGATACTCCTCCCGCTATTTTACCCGGCGGTAGGCGCGAACGCGCGAAGGGAGACTCCGTATACCCGGTTAAACGACGAGGGCGCGCGGCAGAACTGCCGCGCGCCATCGTAAGCGAATCGGAACCGCTACCTACAACATGCGAACCGCGCCGCCGGAGCCGGTCGCGCCTGCTTGGCGGAAGGGAAGACCCATCTCCTTGAGCAGGAACCGCGCTTCGACATCGTTTATGGCCGTGGTGCAGATGATGATGTCCATGCCGCGGATCTTGTCTATCTTGTCGTACTCGATCTCGGGGAATACCAGCTGCTCCTTCATGCCCATCGCGAAGTTGCCGCGCCCGTCGAACGAGTTCGGGTTGATGCCCTGGAAGTCACGCACACGGGGGAGCGTGATGTTGAACAGCCGGTCGAGGAACTCGTACATGCGGGTGCCACGTAGCGTCACCTTCGCGCCGATCTTCGCGCCTTCTCGCAGGCGGAAGTTAGCGATAGATTTCTTCGCCACGCAGACAGCAGGCTTCTGCCCAGAGATCAGCGTCAGGTCGCGGATCGCGTTGTCGAGTAGCTTCGCGTCGCCGCCGGTTTGACCCGCCTGCCCGACGCCCATGTTGATCACGACCTTGTCAATCTTCGGGACCTGCATCACATTCTTGTAACCGAACTCCTTCGTCACGGAGGCCACCACGCGGTCGCGGTAGAAGCTCAGCAAGTTCGGAACGTAGTTATCCGGTTCGTTTTGCGGTCCCGTGGGAGCCGCGTCTTTTCGTGCCATCGGTGTTTATCTATTCCTTTCCTTCGGTTTCCAAGCGAAGGGTCGTCTCGCGCCGCTGGACTGTTCGCCCATCGGCGCGAGGGGTGTTAAGCGCGTGCCGGGTCGGGGATCGGTTGACCGCCCTTAACCGCGACGCGGGATCGGGTGCCGTCTTCCGCGACATGGATGCGGATGCGGGTCGGCTTGCCTTCCGAGTTCACTAGGGCGACCTTGCAGACCGCTATCGGGAGCGGGATCGTGATCCGCCCGCCGACCGGGTTCGGGTCCTGTGCGGTCGGCTGGCCCTTGACGTGCTTGATCGCCGAGTTGAGCGGCGTCGGCGAGGAAACGCCCTGTTCATCGGTGCGGGTGTTCACCTCGTCAACGATGATCAGTTTGCCCTGTGTCGGGAAAACCTGGATGACCTTGCCGGTCTTTCCCTTGTCTCTGCCGGAGATAATCATCACGTTATCGCCGGTCTTGATGCGCATTTTTCCCGCGTAAGGGATCGGTTGCTTCGGCATTTTACAGTACCTCCGGTGCGAGCGAGATGATCTTCATGCCACCGGCGCGGCTCGCTTCGCGCAGTTCACGAGCTATCGGGCCGAAAACGCGGGTGCCCTGCGGCTCCAGATTGGCTTTGAGTACCACGGCGGCGTTCTCATCGAAGCGCAATGTCGAGCCGTCGGAACGCTTGATAGGGTACTTTGTGCGGACAATGACCGCCTTCACCACGTCGCCCTTTTTCACGTTCGCGCCCGGCGTCGCCGACTTAACGGCGGCGACGACCACATCGCCTACATGCCCGACATGTGTGGTCGAGCCTTTCAGAATCCGGATCACCAGAAGCGTTCGCGCTCCGGAATTGTCCGCCGCCTTCAGGCGGGTGTATTGCATAATCATCGTTTATATTTCCTTCAATGACGCGGGCGGGTTGCCCCGTCATTTACCGCCCCGTCTAATGGGGGACGGCGTACGGTCCCGGCACCGCCGGAAGAACCGGCGGCGCGGGGCAAATTACTTCGCCTTATCCAGTATCCGCAGGAGGCGCCACGACTTCTCTTTCGAGATCGGTCGGCACGCCATGATCTCCACGGTGTCGCCGACGCCGCCCTCGCCGTGCTCGTCGTGCGCCTTGTACTTCTTGGACGATTTCATCGTCCGTCCGTACAGCGGGTGTTGCTTGGTGCGGGTGACCGTGATCACGATGGTTTGCATCATCTTGTCGGACGTCACCACCCCGCGCAACGTGCGCCGGGAGTTCCGCTCGAGCGCGGGTTGCGTGGCCACAGTTGTTGTTTCTTCCATCGCTAGTCAGCCGCCTCCGTGAACGCCGCTACTTTAGCGGCCTCGGTTATCTGGTGTATATACATGTTCAGCCGCGCTATCGTCTTACGCGAATTGGTGAGCGACGCGGTGTCGGTGAGCATCCGCTTGCCCTGTGTAAACTTCAGGGTCCAGTGCGTCCTCTTCTCGGCGTCCAGCCGCGCTCTCAGAGCAGCGGCGTCCATGGCCGCGAACTCCTCGCGCTGTTTCTTGATAATCACGGAAAGTTTCTCGTCCGCCATTTGCTCTTATCCTTCCGTTTCCGTCGCGGTGCCGTCGTTCGTGCCGGTCAACTCCGCGACCGCCTTCGCCGCCGCGCCCGCTTCCATGTCCTTCTTGGAAACAAACTTCACGCTGATCGGAAGTTTGTGCGACGCTAGCCGCATCGCCTCTTTTGCTAGCTCCTCGGTAACTCCCGCCATCTCGAACAGGATGCGCCCCGGCTTGATCACCGCGACCCAGCCCTCGGGCGCACCCTTACCGGAACCCATGCGGGTCTCCGCTGGCTTCTTTGTATACGACTTGTCGGGGAAGATCCGAATCCAGATCTTTCCGCCGCGCCGGATCTTGCGGGTCATCGCGATACGCGCAGACTCGATCTGGTTCGCCGTCATCCAGCAAGATTCGAGTGCCTGCATCCCGTAATCCCCGAAACTCACCGCCGTGCCTCCCGACGCTTTACCACGCCGGTGTCCGCGGTGCATACGGCGGAACTTGACACGCTTGGGAGAAAGTAATGGCATTTGCTATAGTTTCCTTTCGTTTAGCCTTCGCCGCCCGTAGTGGGAGGCGCGGCTGTCGTGTACGAACCGCCACCCGTATATGTCCCGCCGGCGCGGTCCCCGCCGCCCTGAGGACGTGGGCCGCCGCCCATGCCGTTGCCCGGCCCGCGGTTACCGCCGAACCCGCCGCCGCCACCGGGGCGACCGCCGCCGCCATATCCACCGCCGCCGAATCCGCCACCGCCACCAGGACGGCCGCTGCCACCGCCGCCGTACCCGCCGCCGGGGCGACCGCCGCCACCGCCGTCACGCCCGCCGCCGCCATAGCCGCCGCGTCCGCCGTCACGCCCGCCGCCGTCGCGGCCCCCATCACGACCACCGTCGCGCCGATCACGGCGATCATCACGCCGTTCCGGTCGCGGAGCCGCCGGTGCCTCGACCGGACGCCGCGCACCGGGGAGGATGTCGCCCTTATAGATCCAGACCTTAACGCCGATGTGACCGTACTGGGTCAACGCCTCGTCGAAGCCGTAGTCAATGTCCGCGCGGAGCGTGTGCAATGGGATCTTCCCCTGACGATCCTGCTCGCGCCGAGCCATTTCCGCGCCGCCCAAACGACCGGCACACGCGCACCGGATTCCACGAACGCCGAGTTTCATGGCGCGGGTTACGGCCTGCCGCATGGCACGCTTGTAACCGATACGCTTTTCGATCTGTTGCGCGATAGATTCCGCGACCAGTTGCGCGTTCGTCTCCAGGTGGCGAATCTCCTGGACATTGACGCGCACCACTTTTTTGGTCAGCTTCTCGAGGTCCGCCTTCAGATCGTCAATACCCTTGCCGCCGCGCCCGATGATGATACCAGGCTTCGCGGTGTGGAGCGTGACGGTTACCTGGTTCGCCTGTCGCTCAATCTCCGTCTTCGCGATGGCCGCGTTGTCCCATCCCTTGCGCTTCTTCACGATCAGACGGATGTCATAATCTTCGCGAAGCAGACGTGGCAGGTTTTTCTTATCCGCGTACCACTTGCTGTCCGCATCCCGAATCACACCTATGCGGAACCCGATCGGGTTAATTTTATGTCCCATGCGTTACTCCTGCCCTTCCGTGGCCGTGTGCTCGGCGACCGGGGCGGCGTCTGTAGTCGCATCCGCGACTTCGGTTATCGTATCCGTCGCGACCGGCGCGATCTCCTCGACCGGCGCAGCTTCCGGAGCCGGGGCTATCACGGGTGACGCGATCATGGCGAGCAACGGCGGCTTCGGCCCGCGTCGCTTGATCTCCAACTCGCGCTGTCCAGTGGTCGGGGGCGGCGTGCCCTCCTCGACGATAACCGTGATATGGCTCGTGCGCTTCAGGATGCGGTACGCCCGCCCTTGCGCACGCGGCTGGACACGCTTCTGCGTCGGACCTGGGTCAACGAACGAGTTCGCGACCATTAGGTACTCGCCCGACATGCCGTGGTTCGTGACGGCGTTCGCCATGGCTGACTTCAGGACGTTCGCGATCTCGTCGGCGGCCTGGTTCGGGATAAAGCGGAGCATGTTCAATGCGTCTTGCGCATACTTGCCTTTGATCGTTTGCAGAACAAATCGTACTTTGCGCGGAGTGGCACGGACATACTTCGCGGTGGCTTTTGCTTCCATAGTAGTGTCTGTCGCTCCTTACTTCCGCACTTTCGATGATTGACCGGTGCCACCCGCGTGTCCCTTAAAGGGGCGCGTCTGGGCGAACTCGCCTAGTTTGTGGCCAACCATATTCTCCGTCACCAGAACGGGGATATGTTTCTTGCCGTCATGGACGGCGAACGTGTGCCCGATGAACTGGGGAAAAATAGTAGAGCGGCGCGACCACGTCTTCACGATGCGCTTCTCGCCCCGCTCATTCATCCCCTCTATCTTTTCGAGTAATTTCGGTTCCGCGAACGGACCCTTCTTTAAAGAACGTCCCATAATATTCTCCTGCGGTGTCCGGCGGATCCCCCCCCCTCGCACATAGCAAAAGGGAACAGGAAACCCCGCCGTTTTCCGCGTGGTCAGGCGGCCTAAACCATACCTGCCAACATGGACGCAACCAGCGTGCCCCGGTGGGATTACTTAGAGTTGCGTCGCTTGACGATGTACTTATCAGTGGACTTGTTGCGCCGGGTCTTGAAACCGAGTGCCAACACGCCCGTCGCCGAAACAGGTCCCTTCTTCCGACCGACCGGCGACTTACCCTCGCCACCACCATGCGGGTGGTCTCGTGGGTTCATCACGACGCCACGGGTGTGTGGCGTCCGACCTAGCCAGCGGTTCTTGCCTGCTTTTCCCATCTTCTCGTTCTCGTGGTCCAGATTGCCGACCTGACCGACGGTCGCGCGGCAGACGATGAGCACACGGCGCATTTCGCTCGAAGGCAGACGCAGAAGCGCGTATCTTTCTTCCTTCGCCATCAACTGCGCGTAGTTCCCCGCCGATCGCGCCATCTGACCGCCCCGGCCCGGATGCAGTTCCACATTGTGGATCAGCGTCCCGACCGGGATATTCTGGAGCGGTAGAGCGCAACCCGGCTTGATATCCGCGTCCGCGCCGGAGGAGATTTTGTCCCCGACCGTGACGCCGTTCGGAGCGATGATGTAAGACTTCTGGCCATCCGCGTACTGGATCAGCGCGATGCGCGAAGTGCGGTTCGGATCATACTCGATCGCGATCACATCCGCCATCATGCCGTCCTTCTGCCGTTTGAAGTCAATCAGGCGGTACATCCGCTTGTTGCCACCGCCGTGGTTGCGGATCGTCATCTTGCCCGTGTTGTTACGTCCGCCGAACTTCCTGAGCGGCGCGACAAGAGCCTTCTCCGGCTTGCCCTTCGTGATCTCTTTGTAAGAGGCGATCGCCATGAAGCGCCGACCGGGCGTTACGGGTTTGTATTTTCGTACAGCCATTTACGTTAAACCCCCTCGTATATCTGAATCGTCTGACCGGCGACAAGCGTGACAAAGGCTTTCTTGATGCCACCCGCCTTGCCGACCGTCACCCGACCGAAGGCGCGGAACCGCTTCACCTTGGGCTTGAGGTTGATCGTGTTCACCGTCGCGACGGTAAGTTTCTCACCGTTCGGTTGCGTGAACAGCGACTCGACGGCTTCCTTGATCTGGTGCTTGTTCGCGTTCTTGTGAACCACGAAGGCGTACTGGTTCTTGCTGGAAAGGCTCAACGCCTTTTCCGTGATGAGCGGACGCTCGATAATCTGATAAAGATCAGGCATTGGTTTCCCCTTCCGTGGCGATAAGCGTTTCAGTCGAGGCAACAATCCCGGACTCGCCATTCGGCTCCGCTTCGATCTTGTCGCCGAGCAGTGCTTCGATCTTCGCGACCGCGCCGCGCGTCATTATCACCACGCCGCCGTCCACGACGTCGCGCGCCGAGAACTCCGGCGCGACCCGGACGGTCACACCGGCGATGTTACGCACCGACTTAATCACGATGTCTCCGTGCGACTCCACGACGACTAGACTCTTCCGGGCGTTTGAAGTGACGCCGCTCAGAAACGCCGCCGCGACCTTGGTCGAGATCACGCCGTTCAGCGGCACTTCTTCCACGATGAACATCTCGCCGTCGGCGAGTTTCGCGGACAGCGCGGAGCGGATCGCTCCGCGGCGCATCTTCTTCGGGAAGGCGTGCCCCATATCGCGAGGGTGGAAAGACAACGCCTTGCCACCATGTCGGTAGTGCGGCGCGGCGGTCGAACCCTGTCGGGCGCGGCCGGTTCCCTTTTGCTTATACGGCTTCGCGCCGCCCGAGTCCATGTCGGAACGACCGAGCGAGTTTTTCGTGCCCTGTCGTTTATTTTCTAGTTCCGCCTTCACCGCCTGGTGAATCAGGGGGATGTTCAGCTTCGCGCCGAAGACTCGTTCCGATAGAACGATCTCCCCGGCGGACGAGCCGTCCTTCGTTTTTATTGCCACGGTAGGCATATTCATTTCTCCATTGTAGTCAGCATAAGCCGTATACGACAGTCGCGGCGTACCGAATCGGGATGAGCGATCCGGCTGGAGGCGCGGCTTTCAGCACGGCGCGGATACCGACGTCGGTTGATTTCGCAACCGCCGCCGTGAGCTATCCGCTTGAGGGGACGAGAACGCCGACGGTTGGTCGGCATCCCCGCCCGCCGGACGCGAAAGTGCGCCCGGCTGTAAGGAGCGGCGTGACACACGCCGCTCGCGGCAGGAAGCAGGAAGATTATTTCTTCTTGCTGGATTTGACCTGAACCGCCTGCTGCGGCTCGCGGATCACGCGGTGCATCTTCTCTAGATACACTAGGCCGCCGTTCGCGCCGGGGATCGCTCCCTTAATCAGAACGATGTTGCGGTCAGCATCAATCTGGATCAGCTTCAAGCCCTGTTGGGTGACGCGTTCGTTGCCCATGCGGCCCGGTTTGCGCGTGCCTTTGAAGGTACGCGCGGCGTCGGTCGCGCCCGACGACATCGGCTTACGCCCGTTCAAGGACGAGCCGTGCGACGCTTCCTGGCCCCGGAAGTGGTACCGCTTCACGACGCCCGCGAAGCCCTTACCCTTCGACACACCCGCGATTTGAATTCGCTCCCCGACCGTGAAAACATCGGTCGGCGTGATCGTCTCTCCCACGGTCGCTGTCGAACCCTCTTGAATGTCGAACTCGCACAGATACTTCATCGGCGCGATCCCGGCGGCGGCGAAGTGCCCCTGCGCCGGGCGGGTCAGTCGGGTCACCTTGATCTCCTGGTAGGCGAGTTGCGCGGCGGAATACCCATCCTTCTCAACAGTCCTCACCTGGGAGATCACGTTCGGCTCGGTCGCCACCACCGTCACCGGGATCACCTTGCCATCCGTATCAAAAATCTGTGTCATGCCGACTTTTTTGCCGAGCATCCCACGTACAGCCATTCTCTATCCTCCACGGCGCACCTGAGGAGACCAGCCGACCACATTTCTCTTAGCTCTAAAGAATGGCGGAAAGCGGTTCCCTGCGTGACGCGGTTCTTTCCTTGTTAAAGTTTGATCTCGATGTCAACGCCGCTCGGCAGATCCAAGCGCATCAGGGCGTCAATGGTCTTCGGGCCGGGGCTGAGTATGTCTATCAGTCGCTTGTGTGTCCGCAACTCGAAGTGCTCCATGGACTCTTTGTCAATGGTGGCGGAGCGCTGGACGGTGAATCGCCGCTTTTCGGTCGGTAGCAACACCGGGCCGCTAATACGCGCGCCGGTTCGTCGCACGGTTTCCACGATCTTCTCCGCCGATTGATCCAGCAAACGGTGGTCAAAAGCGCGTAAACGGATGCGGACTTTGTTTGTATCTTTTCGCATAGCTTCTTTCGTTGAACGGTCGCGCGGTTCTGTCGCACGCACGAAAAAGCGAGGTTCCCGGCACCAGGCCGGGAGACCTCGCTTTAACTAACTCTACAGTAGGACCTTTGCGACGACGCCGGCGCCCACGGTGTGGCCGCCCTCGCGGATCGCGAACCGCAGCCCCTCCTCCATCGCGATCGGGTTGATCAG
>JAYUUO010000311.1:0-6743 GCA_043754515.1 Armatimonadota bacterium | reverse complement strand
CGGCCTAATCCATCAAGTGCCCGCCGAGGTATCCGGTCGCGGACACGGCGGCGACCCCCACGAGCGTCGCCAGCGCGTAGAAAACGCCCTCAATGCGTGACAGGCGGTTGCCCCGCGCGACGCGCCAGACGGCGAGCAGTCCGAACACGATTACCGTCGCCACCCCGACCCGCTGATGCACCAGCACCTTCGCGGCGATCTCGCTGGTGTCATGGGCGAACGGGTTGCCGACGAAGCCGATTACCACCGTCGCCGCCGCGCCCGCTGTTCCCGCGAGGTGCGACCAGAACGCCGCCGCTTGCAGGTCACTCCGGCGTGTCAATAAGCCGATCAACTCGAAGAACACGCTGGTCAGTAGCAAGGCGATGGGGAAGTGCGCTGAAACGGCGTGCAGTTGCGTGATGGACTCCAGCCCGATCTTCGCCCCGATAAACCGTCCGTTCGCCTGTGACGCCGTCCAGACCGCGAGCGCGGCGAGGACGGCGACAGCAACGACGGCGATCACGGAGGAGCGGTGGACCGCTCGCGGCGTATCCGCGCTGCCTCCTTCGACCGCTAAGGTGCTCATTTCACGACCACCTCTCCCTTGTACATGTGCATGCCGCATGAGAACGGGAGCGACTGCCCCTTCTTCGGCGTGAACTTGACCACGGTTTTTTCGCCCTGCTTGAGCGTCTTGTCGAACTTCAGTCCGGGGATCAGCAGCTCGCCGTCGCACCCCGCCGCGCTTTTGCGCAGAAACGTCAGTTCCACGGGTTTGCCCGCCGTCACCGAAATGGTCGAGGGCGTGTAGCCACCGTTGATCGTGATCGTCGCTTTCTGCACGCCGGACTTATCCGCTTTCGCGGTCGCGCCCTTATCCGAGAGGACGTGCGTGGTTTTCGTGGCTTGCGCGACCTGAACCGGGGCGCAACAGGACATCGGCGACTCGGACGACGGGCCTTGCGCGGAGGCGAGCGTGGCGAAGCCGAGTGCCGCGAACGCGGCGAGTAGGAACGGGTAGTTTTTATTCATGGTTTGGGTCTCTTTGTTCGGGTCTCTTTCAGGGACGGGTTAGTGCTTGACATACTCTTCCGGCGACTTGATCGCGGCCGGATTTGTCTTCGCCTTTTTGACGAATTCGGCGATGCAGGGCGGGCAACAGAACGTATATTTCTTCGCGTTGACCACCCAGGTGAGCGCGGGGTTCGGCTTCGTTTCCGAGATCGGGCAAACCGGATCCCCGGTGTTCACCTTCGTGTCATGCTCGATACCCACGCTTGCGTATTTCAGATAAGCCGACGTGTTGCCGTTCGCCGCGATGTCTGACGGGGTGTAGATGCCGCCCGGCGTCAGGAACAGGGCCTTATCCGCGGTGGATAGCGGCTTCGCGGCGGACGCGGGCAGGGCGTTCGCGGGGTACAACGCTTCGATCGCGTCGAGCGATTTTACCAGTCTCGCATACTCCGCCTTCGTCTTCGCGGCGTTCCCGGTGTCGCCGTACCGGTCTATGTTTTCCGCGATACCGGCCACGAGCGCGACCTGCTTCTGCAGCGCGGCCTTCTTGGCGGGCGCGAGCGCGGCCGATTTGTACGGGAGCGTGACCGCCGCGTCGCGTATCGAGAACGCCAGTTCGTGCGCCTCGGAGAGTTTGCCGTCGCGGATCACGGCACCGAGTGTTTTGCGGTCGGCCAGAATGCCCGACCACGCGACGCCCGCTTTGGCGAATGTCATCGCGGGGGGCGTTATCTTTGGCGCAGTAATAATATTCGCTTTGAGCGTGCTCTGCGCGAGTGCCGGGGCGACCGGTAGCAACAATGCGGATACCGCGACTAAAGCGGAAAAACATCTGGTTATCATGATCTTCTTTCTGTGTTAAAACTGTGTCGAGTAGCCGACGATCAATCGCACGTTGTCCCGCGCCGCGCCGCTGTTTGTCGCGGCGAAGTCGGATTGCATCCCGAGGTCGAGTACCGAGCGCACCGTGACTTGTTGGCGGACGCCGACGCCCCCGTAGAAAATCGCTCCGCGCCCCGTCTCCTGACTGGCGCGGACACCGACTTCGGCAAGCCCGGTTCGGTTAAAGTACGTCGGATAACCGAGCGGACGGGTGAACCCGAGCGTGACGGTGGGGAGGAACGAACGCTCCCCGTCTCTCGCGCTGGTCTGAACATTCGCGTCCACGTTGATGTGGAACCGGCTATACTGATTAAACGTCCGGCTCATGATCCCCCGGAGACGGAACTGCGTGCCGCGCGAACCGCGCCCTGTCGGTAAGTAGGCGTCCACTCGCGCTGAGAACGCGGGCCTCGTCAGCGTCTCGCGGTTGAAGTTGTGAAACAACCCCAGCCCGATGTTGCCCGCGTCAAATCGCTTGTCGCCACTTCCCGAACGCGCCCCGACCGACGGATCGAAGTCAACGGAGTAATAACTATTGACTTTGAAGCCGTACAGGTACTCGGCAGCGAACCCCACGCCGATCCCCCCGCGCCGAAACGGCGAGTAGGCGGCAAGCCCAAACTCAACGGCGCGTTCCCGAAACGCGATAGACTCGGCGTCGTCGAAGCGGAGTGGTCGCCCTGCGTCAATGTTGTCGTGGTCAATCGCTAGCGCAGGCAGGGCGGTTAGCAGGAGGCTCAGAAAGCCCCCCGCCACGAACAGCGAACGGGTAAGTCGCGTCACTTGTTGCCGCCCGCCGGGACGCTGTTATCGTCCCCCGTCGCCGGTCCCGGCTTGCGGTTCGCCTCGCTCGCGTACGGGTTCTCGACCGGCCCCTTCGGCTTGTAGTATGTGTCGGGCTTCTTGCCCTGCTTCGCCCACCATTCTTTCAGACTGTACGGCTTCGCGCCCTTGTAGTCCGGGTTCGACGCGACCCACGCGTCGAACGCGGCGCGGCTCGAAAACGCCTGCGACCACTCGGAGCAACCGGCGTGGCTCGCCTCTGCCTCAATAAACACGATATTTTTTTCGTTCTCGGGGCGCGTCCAGTACTCGCCCTTCTCATCCGTGATCAGCACCACGGAACGCTCCGGGTTCTCGGTCGGGATCTGCAAAATCGCGCTCCCCGGCGTCTCCAGGGTGTAGTCGCGCACGCACAGGGCGCACCGCGCCTGCATCGTCACCCCCTGCGAGGTCGAAGTGGACATGTGCCACGTCATCGCCTCCTCAGGGAGCGGCATGGAGCAGTGATGGCACTGCTCCATGCTCATCCAGCCCATATCCGCTTCGGGCATGTACATGAGTTCTTTGGTGCCGCCGGGCATGATCCCCATCCCTGGCATCCCGTCCATGAACCGGTGGTCGTGGAGCGTGGTTTCGCCGGTCGAAAAATCGCCGGGCCTCTCGTTCTTGTGCGCGGCGTCCATCACCATCCAGATCGCCGCCTTCACCTGCTCGTCCTTCTGCTTGTCGCTTAGATCGGGCGACACGAGAATATCGTTCGCCATGTCGTGGAGCATGTGCAGGTTGTCGAAAATGTTGGCCAGTTCGGGGAAACGCTTCGCGAAGCGGGGCGACGTTTCGGCGTTCATTGGCATGAACGGGCGGTCCGTTTTGTACAGTTCGACTTCGTGGTACCGCTTGCCGAGTTGCTCGTATGCCTTGACCTGCTCCGCGTGCGTCTTGCCGTAGAGCATGTCGTACACCGCCGTCTGTAGCCAGTGATAGCCCCAGAACAGCCCGTTCACCTTCGGATAGTTGTCGCGCATCCGCTTGCTGTAGGGCTGGTTATATAGATAGCCCATGTTCATCGGGAGCGGCGTGATCGCGAACGGCACGGAAGTCCGGTAGTTCCTATACAGACGCTCGATCTCGGCGTCCTTCTGCGCGTTCGTCATGTCCGGGTTCGCGAGCACGTCAATCGTCTGGAAGTGCAATGTGTGCGTCCAGTCGAAGACCTGTTCCAGCAGCCCGAATCGGCGGGCGAAGGTCGGCGCGATGCTCTTCTCGGTCGGCGCGAGTTTGGGCGGACTCAGCAACACACGGTTGATCCGGTCGAACGTCGCGGTTTCCAGGTCCGTCGTGTTGCCGCGAACTATATCCTCGTAGGCCATACTATGTCCGACGCCGGTCGCGTTGAAATCATAAGCGAGCGTGGGGATGCGGTAGATCCCGAAGTTGTAGGCTCCGCGCTTGTAGAACACCTCGTAGTTGCCGCGCCCGTCCATCCACTTCGGCAGATCAGATGGAAGGAGCGGAAGCGTCGCCGGGTCAATACGCTCTTTCAGCGACCTGATGCGCGGCGCGGCGGAGTCCCTTTTCATTCCCGCCATGCCGGTATCTTGCTTCGACGCGGCGGCTTTTGTCGCCGGGGTAATAGGCATCGTCATTCCCGGCATGGCACCCTGCGCGAAGGCGGATGCCGACAGCAGAATCTGGGACAGGGTGAGTGCTGTGAAAACCCCGCGTCGGATAAGTCGGGTGCGTTGGTTGTTCATTTGCGTTTCTAATCCGATTTCGACCGGATGCAACCTTGAACGGCGGCATCCGGTCGGTGTCTACCTATTTAGCGGCGACCACTAGCATCTGATCGAGTGTAAGCGGCCTGGCATCCGCGAGTTGCGCCTTGTTCGCGGCGACATACTTGTCGAACGCCGCCTTGTTCGTCAGGGCGCGGTACGTGATATGGCAGATACGATGGCTCGCCTTGACCCCGACGAACACGGCCCCGGCGGGTGCCGCCCATTTGCCCGCGGTGCGCGTGATCTCGACCGGGGCGGCTTTGGTCTCGCTCGGCGCGAGGATCGTCACGTCGGCGTCCTTGTACTTCGTGTTCGCGTCCGCCATCGCGCAGTAGACGCACTTATACTCGATGCGCTTCCTGCCGAGTCGGAGCACGGTTTCGTTATCCTGGGTCGGCGTGTCCTGCGTGATCTTAAGCTTGCAGTACGGGCAAGGTGCTTCATGTGCAAACGCGGGGGTGACGACCGCCGCGGCTAGGGCTAGTGTAGCGAACGCGCCGAGCGCGGCGCGGCGGGTCAGGGGATGGATGGTTTTCACAGTGTTATTTCCTTTTGCAATATTCTACTGATAATAGAACGTTCTCGCGGGCCGGAAAGTTCCGCCACCCGTTCGCGTCCGCGCCATATTTTCTTTCGCCTACCGCGCCGCCGAACAATTCGCGGAGCGGGCTGCTATCACAGAACGCGCTGTAGCAATTCCAGAGTGCAATGCGCTACGCAGGTGGCTTCCGACGACGCAAGTAATCCCGCGCCGAGACACGCCAACATTCCCGTTGTCGCCCACGCTAGAGCGATCTGCGCCGGGGTTTCGGGGCGGGCTGCCGGCAGGGCGTGTTCGGCCTGCTCCAGCAGTCGCTCGATCCGCTTCTCCACCGACACCGCGCCCTCGTCCGCGAACGGCAGAAGCGGGGCCGGGAGCGCGTAACCCCCGACGCCGGACGCGCGGGTGCGCAGAATCGCCGAGGCGACCGCGAGCGGGTCGTCCCCCGTGCCGCGAACCGCGACGTCATCGGCGCACAATTCGGCGGACTCACGCCACCACCGGGAAAGGAGGCGTACCGGCCGCAAAAAGAAGAACACGCAGTTCAAAACGCCGACTGCGAACGCCGCGTATACGTCGCCGGAGCGCAAGTGCGCCGCTTCGTGCGCGACCAGCGCGTCAATCTCCTCCGGCGGCGCGGCTTCGATAAACGCGCGGGACAACGCGCATTTCGCCCGCGTCAGGCCGATCACGCTGGAGCGATCAGGCGGGAGGGCACACTCGAAGAATCGCCCGCGCAAGTTCGCGGACAGACCGAGGCGTCGCGCGACGCGGCCCAGCGATTCCACAAGGCGGGGCGAGGGCGCGGACAGGAGCGGCGCGATCCCCGTCTCCAATCGGTAGGTAGCCGATGTCAGACGCGCCGCGTACCCGATGCCGACGGCGAACAAAAGCCATGTTCCGACGCCGAGTACCTGACTGACGGCGGTGCTATTCACGCCGAAACCAACTATTGTTCCCAAACGCTCGAAAAGCCGGGCGCAGGCCATGGTGTGATGCGCGAGCGCGGTGGGGGCGTCGGCCGGCATGATCGCGTCACCCATCGCCCGCATCCCGGCACCGTGTAGATGACGCAAAACCACCCCGGCACCGGTCGGCAGGAGCGCGGCGATCGGTGGTAGCGACAGCGCGATCAGTATCATGCGCTTCCGCCCGCTCTGCGGCGACCGCGCCGCGAGACGCCGGTACAGGGATGCGAACGCAAACGCGATGACGTAGAACGCGGACACGAGCGCGAGGTAGAACAGGGCACTAATGCCGATCAGGGAAACGTTCACGGCTTGGAATCGCCCCCCGAAGCGTCCCGCGCCCGCACTGCGGCGATCCGCGCCGCGAGCGCGTCCAGCGTCTTCGCCTCCTCTAGGGAACCAGCCCTACCGAAGCCAGCCTTTTCATCCGGCTCGGCGAAGTACGCCGCGACCGCCTGCGGGAACTGCGCGAGCAGATCACCCAGCACCCCGGCGACGATCCGCTCCTGCAAGGCGTTCTCCGACACGGCGGCGCGGTACCGGTACGCCTTGCCTTCCTTAACGCGTGCCAGAATACCTTTGTCATGCAGGCGATCAAGTGTAGTTAGAATAGTCGTGAGCGCGAGGCTCCGTTCGGCTTCGAGCGACTTCTGCACCGCGAGCGCGAGACAGCCGTCGTCGCCACACGCCCATACGTGGCGCATGACGGAGAGTTCTAGTTCGCCGAGTGGGGCGCGGATGCCGGTTTTCTCCGGCTTGGTGCGGCGAATAATGTCCATATATTTTCCATACGTC
>JAYUUO010000310.1:0-20272 GCA_043754515.1 Armatimonadota bacterium | reverse complement strand
CATGACATTTAGAGCCACCGTCATTTGATGGGGCTTCCTCTGAAAAACACCGGCGACGGGTAAATCCTAAATGTCATGTATTTTGGCACACGCACTTAACCGAGCTAGAACTTCACCACTATAAAAACGTCTCCTCGGTGTCCGATTCACTGATAGAGTCCTTCCAAAATAGTAACTATTCAGCCCATATGTAGTGAGGTGTAACCGTTGCGATCTACTACATATGGGGTTTAGGTTGGTCTTTGTCACTATGGTAGAGGTGATTTGTGAGAATATCGCGGTGCTTGTTACGCGTTTAGGTTGGTCTTTGTCACTATGGTAGTCTCCTGATGCTCGCAATCGCCGACTTCGCAGATGATCGTTTAGGTTGGTCTTTGTCACTATGGTAGACTGTAAAAATGCGATTCGGCGATCTACATATTGTGTTTCTGCAGTTGCAGACCCCATATATTGTGTAAAATGGGGCTGAATAGTTACCCAAAATAAATACGATCTCAGGCTGCCGGATGACTACGTTCGATTCTTGAAGCACTCCAACGGAGGCCACACACAGTACCGCGTCTTCGAGTACCAGCTGTCCGATGGGCGGTTGGGGCAGGGGTCCGTCAGTAACTTCTTCGCATTAACGGCGGACGAAGATGAGCGTTCCAGTGTCTGGGTGTACACAATGCAGTTGACTGACTTCTTGGGTGTTACTGCTGTAGCTTTCGCCCAGAACGGCGGGGGGGATTTGCTCTACCTGAGTGACGAAGGCTCGGGTCATCCCGTCCACATTCTATACTCCTCAAGCGGGTATATAGATTGTGTGGTCGCGTCGTCTTTCAGCGAGTTCATCGATAAGTTACATGTAGATGATTACGATGATCAGTAGCTTGCACACATATGGTGTTTTGTTCTCACCTTCACATAATCCTGCTAATCCACCACTGGTGTTCGTTTCGTCTGTTCGCCAAAACGAACGGCCCCCAAGAAAAGTACGGCTGCTCAACTTCCGGTCTATACGGTGTTCTTCCTGCAACAGGGATACCCGGAGCGTCACCGATTTGGGTAATAACTATTCGGACAAAGGCTTAGATATAAGATATGTTTCGGGAGACCTCGAAAGCCGGCGCGAAGACGTTCTCAGGGCGCGGAAGGATCAGGGGATCGCCGACACGCTGATCTTCGACGGCAAAGGGTGGCGCACGGACCTTGCGAAAAAGTACCACGTCCGCACCGTGCCTTGCTTCGTTCTGGTTGACAAAGACGACCGCGTTATCGCGCAGGGGAACTGGCGCGGGGCGGAGCGCGAGGCATGGGTATAGTACGCACTCGGACTACGAAAGACCGCGCCAGATCCGAAGGAATTCGGTGCGCGGAACACGTCCCCGCCGACGCCGGTCGCGAAGACCGAGCGACCGCGTCAAGTAGTCCGATTGTCAATAGACCCCGGTGCTTCCCTCCTGAAGGCGGACAACGGGTTCGGCGTTTTCAACGTCGGCGCGATCAGCCGGATAGACAAGTCGGAGGTCGCCGCCGAGTTCCGACTCACCAACGCCACCGAACAGAGCGTCGTCGTCGGGAAAACATCCGCGTCCTATGCATGAATTATCCACGCGGGTGTCCGCCCCGCGCTGGCACGTGGGTCGAAGACCCACGTGGGCGCGTCGGGATGTGAACATTTCCGGCAGGTCGCGCCGGGGCGGACGATGAACCGTTCCGCCGCGAGGCGTCGCCCGAGCCGCGCCCTCCAGGGACATTCGCCGCCGGTTCAGCCTGCCGAAACGCTCGCGGCCCGAACTCGCGGAACACGATCCTTAGAAACAGCCGAACTGCCAACATGCCCAGGACTCGCTCGCCCTACCCGCTATAGTCGCCCCTTTCCATAACGACGCCCTTTCGTGTACAATAGGTTACGGACAGGAAACAGCGTTTGGCGCACGGCGGATGAGCCGCGCCGCCGGATCCGTGCGGGGACCTACCGGTATGAGCAAACAAGGCAAGCGGATCGTTCTCTTCACCTGGGGGTCGTTCGGCGACCTGCACCCCTATATCGCCCTCGCGCAGGGACTGAAAGCGCGCGGACACCGCCCCGCCATAGCCACCGTCGCCTTCTACCGCGAGAAAATCGAGGGGATGGGCCTAGACTTCTTCCCACTCCGCCCGAACCTCCCGTCGTTCGACCAGGTGCCTACGCTCGCCCGCCGCTGGATGCAAGGGCGCGGCGGGACGCGCTCCGTGGTGCGCGACACCCTGATGCCCTCGCTCCGGCTCATGTACGAGGACGCCGTGACGGCAGCGCAGGGCGCGGACCTGCTCCTCTCGCATCCGATCACCTACGCCGTCCCCATCGTCGCCGAGAAGTTCGACATCCCCTGGCTATCCACCGTGCTCCAACCCATCGTGTTCGCGTCCGTGTACGACCCGCCGACCCCGCCCGGTACTCCCGGACACACCGGCTGGCTGATGCACCAGCTACCGCCCGGTGCCGTCGCGCCGATCGTGAAACTCGCGAAAATTGACACCCTGCGCTGGGCGAAGGAGGTGCCCCGGCTCCGCGCCGATCTCGGGATGCCACCAGGACGACACCCGATCTTCGAGGGGCAATTCTCGCCTTTCGGAACGCTCGTTCTATTCTCGTCCGCGCTCGCCAGACCACAGGTGGACTGGCCCGCGAACGCTTACCAGACCGGCTTTTGCTTTTACGACCGCCTTTCCGACCGGGAAGCGACCCTGGAACCCGCTTTAGAGGAGTTCCTGCGGGCGGGGGAGCCGCCCATCCTGTTCACGCTCGGCACGGCAGCGGTGCTGATGGCGGGCGACTTCTTCCGGCAGTCCGCCGAGGCCGCCCGCATGTTGCACCGCCGCGCGATCCTGCTGATCGGCAAAGACCCGCGCAACCGCCCTGACCGTGCGCTACCAGACGGTGTAGTGGCGTTCGAGTACGCTCCGTATGGCGAGCTGATGAAACGGGCCGCGGTGGTGGTGCATCAGGGCGGCGTCGGCACTACAGGGCAGGCTCTAAACGCCGGGCGGCCGCAACTCATCGTGCCCTTCGCGCACGACCAGCCCGACCACGCCGACCGCATCCACCGCCTCGGCGTCGGGCGCAACGTGCCGCGCATCCGCTATCAGGCACGCCGGGTCGCGCGGGAGTTGGGCAAACTGCTCTACGATCCGAAATACGCGATCCGGGCGGCGGAGGTCGGGCGGCAGGTGCAGGGCGAGGACGGGATTGCCAGCGCGTGCGACCGGATCGAGCGGGTACTCGGGGAGACGGGCGACGCGCCGCGCCTGCCGGAGGGCGCGAGCGTGTCCGATCTCGTCGGCGATATAGCTGCGGGTGGCATCACGCCCACCGCGCGGGAGGCGGCGACCGCGACCCTGCACCGCCTGATCCGCCGTGGGCGCGCACGCCTCCGCCTCTTCACGGGAACCTCGTCCGTTTACCTGAAGCGGCTTGAGGCGACGCTCGAAGATCTGCGGCGGTAGGGGCGTCGGTAAAATTATTGGAAAAAAATCGTCTGGCGCGGACCATTTTGTGTTCACAAACGTGAACCGCGCGGGTACACTCGCCTAGTCGCGGAACGCTTCGACTAACCCTTTCACAACCAACCCGACTGTTCTTGTTTTGCGATTAGAAAGTGTCTACGCATATGTCACTGCCTGTGAGTGCGAATAAGTTTCTCAAACGCTCCGGTGCGTTTACCACTGTACAAGCCACCCGAGGCGGTTTTACCCTGATCGAATTGCTCGTCGTGATCGCAATCATAGCGATACTCGCCGCGATCCTGTTCCCCGTCTTCGCGCAAGCCCGCGATAAAGCCCGCCAAACCGCGTGCCTCTCCAACATGAAGCAGATCGGCACCGCCATGCTGATCTATTCCCAGGATTTCGACGAGGCAATGATGAGCCACTATTACGGCGTGTTCGATGAGGACAACACGCACGGGCCTGGCTCGCCCGACCAGTCATACCAGTGGATGGACGCCGTGCAGCCGTACGCGAAAACCACCGCGATCTTCACGTGCCCCTCGCAAGACGAATACCTCGATCCCAAAGAGGTAATCGCGGGCGACTACGGCTATTCCAGGATGGGTCCCGGCGACGCCAAATGGGGACCATACAAACCGTACAACACGGTTCCGGGTACGAGCAACCGTAACCACGGTTCGTACGCGATCAACGACGCCTACTGGGGCTACGACGAGGCTCTACCGGAGACCGCCGATGAGAAGGACAATCCACCGGTGATCGAGGCGTCGAAGGATGTTCTGAGTATGGCGGCCATTCCCGTCCCCTCCACCACCATCTGGGTCGGCGAGTCCATCGGCCCGTCCACCGTGTCCGGGTACGCGTTCGTCGCCTCCACTTGGCCTTTCGAGGAGCACATCTACCCACCGGTAAAGTGGCACGGCAAAACGACGCTCGGCAACTTCGTCGCACGGCACAGTGACATGATGAACGCCTTGTATTGCGACGGACATACCAAAGCGATAAATCTCGCATGGCTGTACAGCAAAGCCAATACCCCGACTCTGGAGGGCAAATCGGCTTACGAGGGTTTCTGTCGGGTCCTCTCGCCGCTGACTATAGAGGCCGACCCGGATTAGATCGCCCCCGCCGGTGAACGCGAAACTAGATCCGCCCGCTCCCCCGGTAGCCGCGCCGGGGGGTGTTGCACGCCTCGCGGCGGTGACCGTCAGTGATTCGCCTACCGACCCCGTAGGGCCGACCGTATCTGCGGTCGGCCCGGCGGGTTCGGGTCTACCGCCCGGAGCCGCGCCGAAACGGGCTTCCGCCGTCACAGTGCGCTCCCTGCTACTCTGCCTGTTTCTCGTGCCGGTCAGCGTCTACTGGCAGATGCAGATGGAGTCGGTGCGCAACGCCACGCACCCGACCGCGCTCGCGCTCCCGTTCCATGTTGTGTTCATCCTGCTCGTCGTCGCCGGACTGAACCGCCTTTTCGCGAAGCAGTTCGGGGAGCGGAACGCGCTCGCGCCGGGCGAGCTACTGTTGACCTACTCGGTGCTAGCCATCTCGTCCGCCGTCGCCGGGATTGACATGTTGCAGGTGCTGATCCCGGTCATCACCTACGGCTTCCGCTTCAGCGCGGCGAACGGCTGGGGCGCGGTGACGCCGCTCCTGCCCAAGCATTTAACGATCTCTGATCCCGCCATCTACGACCGGTATTACATCGGCTCCGGCTCGGTGTGGCAACCGGCGATTCTGGCGGCGTGGTTCCCGGTCGTGTGCCGCTGGACGCTGTTCGTTGCGCTCCTGCTCTGGGTCATGCTGTGTCTGAACGCGATTTTGCGCCGCGCCTGGACGGAGAACGAGCGGCTGACATTTCCCGTCGTGCAGTTGCCGCTTCAGATCGCCGACCCCGTGACCTGGAGCGCGAAAGGGTTGTTTGGAAACCCGCTCTTCTGGGTCGGGGTGCTGGTCGCGGGCGTGCCGGACCTGTTCAACGGTCTGAACTATTTCTTCCCCGCGATACCAGCAATGGGCTACACGGGGAACGGCTATTCGTACACCGACCTGAACGACATGCCCGGACTGATCCAATATTTCTCGCGCCCGCCGTGGTCCGCGATGGGCGAGGTGCCGCTCTCGTTTTACCCGTTCGTGATCGGCCTCGGCGTCCTGATGCCGCTCGACTTCCTGTTCTCCGTGCCGGTCTTTTACTGGTTCTGGAAGCTACAAAAGGTAGGCGTGGTCGCGCTCGCGTTGGACATGAACCCGCGCTTCCCGTATGTCGAGGGGCAGGCGTTCGGCGCGTACCTGTCTTTCTGCGCCCTGTCACTCTATGTCGCGCGGCACTACCTGCGCGACGTTTGGCGCAAGGCGTGCGGGAAGGAAGGCGTGTTGGACGATTCCGGTGAGCCGATGCCGTACCGCCTCGCGGTCTTCGGCGGACTCGCGGGCTTCGTGGGGCTGACGGTTTTCACGGCGACGATGGGCCTGTCACCCCTGCTCGGGATTCTGTTCTTTCTGGTCTATTTCGCGCTGGCACTCGCGATCACCCGGATGCGCGCGGAGATCGGTACGCCAGTTCATGACCTACATTTCACGGGGCCCGAGATGCTAATGACCCGCATCGCCGGCACCCGCGCGTTCGACGGGCAGAATCTGGTCGCGCTCGGTATGTTGCAATGGTTCACGCAGGCGCACCGCTCCCACCCGATGCCGCATCAGTTAGAAAGCTACAAACTGTGCGACGACGCCGGGGGTGCGAAGGAGCGGCGCGCGTGGACCGCAGTGCTGATGGCGGGTGGCGTGTTCGCAGCGTTCGCGGCGTTCTGGATTTATCTGGACCTGATGTACCACTACGGCGCGACGGCGCAGGTGCGCTTCACGCAGGGGTACGGGACGTACGCGCGGATTGCGGGGTGGCTACAGAACCCGGTGAACGGCAACCCCGGCGAACTATTCGCGGTGCTGGGTGGGTTCGCGATCGCGTCGGCGATGCAGGTAGCGCGGCTGTACTTCCCGTGGTTCCCGCTCCACCCGCTGGCGTTCGCGGTCACGTCGTCGTACCAGATGAACCTCGTCTGGCTCCCACTGACGATGGCGTGGGTCGCGAAGGCAACGCTACTGCGGTTCGGCGGGCTGAAGACGTTCCGCCGTGCCCTGCCATTCTTTTTCGGTCTGATGATCGGGCAGTTCGTGGTCGGCGGGATCTGGAACATCCTCGGCACGATAGCGAACGTGCCGACGTACCGGTTCTGGGACTAGTCCCTGTTTCGGGCGGGGCCGCATCGCTCAGCGGCCCCGCTGGTAGACGTCCACGCTCGGCCAGCAGGACACATAAATCAGCCCCACCGCGTCCACGGTGATGTCCCGCCACCATCCTACCCCCTCGTTTGCTCGTTCGCCTGGAAGTGGGGACGGCGGTCACTTTTAATCCATCCGCGCCTCGGACTCGCGGCACGATGGGCGAACCCACGCACTCGCGCCCCGGACTCACCCGCTATACGATTCCCTGAGCCATCACCTCCGCCGCCGAGGTAAGGCCCGCGCGGACCCGCGCGACGGCGGTCTCCTTGAGCGGTACCATCCCCATTCGCGCGGCGTAGTGACGCAGCGTCCACGCGTCCACGTTCTCCCGGAGCAGGCGCGCGAATCCGCCGTCGCACGTTAGCACCTCTTGCACATCGAACTCACCGAGATACCCGCTGTTCTCGCAACGCGAACAACCGACCGCGCGGTAGATCGGGTCCCCCACTCGCATGCCGAGGCGGGCGGCGGTCAATTCGTCGGCCTCCTCCATCGCGCGGCAGGAAAGACACAGTCGGCGCAAACGGCGTTCGGTGAACACGCCGAGTAGCGCGCTCGCCGCCGCCTCCGCCCCCACCGCCTGCTTTAATGCGGCCGCCGCCCCCGCCGCGTCCAGCGAGTCCCCCGCCGCGCTCATGCCGACCAGGATCAGCGGGCTACTCGCGGGCGCGACCGCCGAAACGCGACAAACCGCCGCCGCGATGCGCGGGTGCGCCGCCGACGCGTTTACCATAAGCACGTCGGGGTCCTGGCCTTGTAGCGCGTCTACCGCGTTCGCGACCGCGATAGCCATGGCCTCCGGCGAGCTTTCCATCGGTTCGACCACACACTGCGACGTGTGCGGGATCTCGTAGCGCACCGCGAGTTCGCACGTTACCACAGTCCGCGCGTTCGCGCCCTCGTCCTGCGACAGCACCGTTACCAGCGAGTAAAGCATCTCCTGCCAGTTCTGCCCGGTTACCAGGATCAGCCCGCCGCGCCGCGACAGGAGCGCGGCGAGTAGCTCGCGTTGCGCGGGGGATAGATTGAAGCGGTCGAGGAGTTCGGGGGCGACTGGGTCGCGGCGCAGGAGCTGTAGCGTGATGCGCTCACCGTGTAGCTCGGGGAGCAGGGCGACCCGCGTGTCGAGGGGTGGCAACCCCGGTTCCGTGACGGGTCCGAGCCAGCCGCGTTGCGCCCGACGTCGCTCCCCCACTTCTAAGTTCGCCTGCCGCTTTATTTCGGCGATTAGCGCGGTATGGGCGGGGCGGGGCAGGGCATGCGCGGAGCGGAGCATGGCGCGTCGTTGCTGGCGTCGCGGCAGACGGTAGGAGATCAGGGCGTGCCCCCCCTGTGGCTCAACGGAAACGGCGGTCGCGCCGATCTGGATCGCCTCTTCGAGCAGGGTGGAAAGCATGTCGCGCGCGGCGATCACCAGTGCGTCGCCCACGGGCGCGGCGGCCAGCACTTCAATCGCGGATTGGACCGGCGACATCGCGGAGCCGGTCGCCGCCATCGCGCCCGCCGCCGCGTAGTCGTTGTCGTCACCGAACGCGCCGGGGAATAGCGCGGAAAGCAGGAGCGCGGTGCCGTCCTGCCCGGCGTCGTCGCTGCCGTAAATCAGGTTGAGCGTGCGCCGGAGCGCGGCACCCTCGCCCAGCGCGGGTTCCGGCGTCAACCCCGTGAGACGCGCCGCGACTTCCAGTGCTTCGGTATCGGCCGGGTTCAGCATCGCGAGGCGGAGCACGTCACCTTTGCGGCTCACCGGGAGCATCACGAACGTCAGCGCGGCTTGCGCGGGCAGGACCGCAGTCACGGCGGGGTCGGGCGCGGCCACTTCGAGGTCGTGGAACGGGACGCCCAGTTGCGTCGCCATCGCCTCCGCGATGTCGCGTGCGCTGACCAGCCCCCGGTCACGCAGGATGTCGCCAAACCGCTGTCCGGTCTGCCGTTGCTGCCCGAGAACCTCGGCCAGCTGCTCCGGGGTGATCTGCCCGAGGGCAACGCATATTTCGCCTAGTCGGCTCTTCGCCGCCTCTATTTCCGTGGATTCCATAGTTTTTGTCGTTGGGAACTGCCGCTCCTTTTTGATACACTATCCCCATGCCATTCTCCTGCGCGCCGTCCCGAAAACAGACGCGCGGGGTTCGAACAGGAGCTCGCCGCGATGAACACTCGTCACCCCATTCCCTTAATTGTCGGCATTTCCGCCGTGATCGTTCTGTGCAATTTATTACTCGTCGGCTGCGGGGCGGGAACGGGTCAGAGTCTGAACTCACCTTCTCTCAGTACGCGCGGGGGCGATACGTCCGCGACCGGCGCGACGAAGGCGCAGATCAGTTCCGTTCTACCGTCGAAACGCCTCGGTCTGTTCCTCGCGGACTACGTCGCCGCCCCGAACAAGACGCCCGGCGCGGCAGATAAGCCGGGAACGTTCGCGCGCGCGGCGAACACCGCCTCGGCGACGGATTACGCGCACGTTTGGGTGACTGTTTACAAAGTGGAACTGGTTTCCGCCGACGATCAGACATTCCCGATCTGGGCGGACGACGCTGGGCGCGTGGTAGACCTCGCCACGCTCCGGGACGCGACCGGCGAGCGCGTCGCCCTCCTCGGCGGCGTTCCGGCGCCCGGCGTGACCGGCAAAAAGACGTATAAGCGGGCGCGGATCACGCTCGGCAAGAGCATCACGTTCCTGAAACGCGGCGATACCTCGGTCAAGCCGACCCCCATTGACGACGCGGTCGGGCGCGACGACGAGGGGCGACCGGTGCTGACGGCGTTGATAGACCGGCCCCGCGACCTCGGCAACGGCAAGGAAGACCTGATACTGGCGTTTGATCGCGACAACTTCAAGTTCGCCGACGGGCGGGTGACGCCGAGCATGCGCGAGGCGTCCGGCGGCATCAGTACCGACCCGTCGCGCCAAGAACCGGCGACATTCGTCGGAATCGTCTCGGAGCCAACGGCGGGCGGAGACGGGCCGGAGCGCGTGTTCGCGCTGACGCCGGACGCCGGTGCGAAAGGGGAGAACCTGCTGGTCTGGCTTCGCACCTCGGCCCCGTTCTTCCGCGCCGACGGCAAGCCCTCCCCCGTGCTCACGGACGGCATCCGCGTGGTAGTACACGGTCGCCTGCAACCGAACACCAAACGCGTCCTCGCCGAATCGGTCGCGGTGCTTGCGGACGGCGAGAGGCCGGCCGACACCGCCAGCGTGTCCGGTGACGTCTCAGACGCGAACGCCGACGCGGGTTCGTTCGCGGTCACCGCCCGCGACCTGCGCCAGATTGAGCCTGCCTATGCCGCAGTCCGGGTGACGCTGGGTGAGGGCGCGGTGATGCGCTCGGCGAGCGGCCTGACGATCACGAAAGACGCGCTGTTCTCCGCGCTGAAGAAAGCGGGGGAGTACGCCGAGGCGGAAGGCGAGTACGAGCCTACTACCGGCATTCTGGTTGCCAGCCGAGTACGTCTCGTCAAGACGAGTATGGGCGACGCCCCGCGCGAAGCGTCGCTCCTCGCCGTCGCAAAGACCGTGGGCGATAAGTCACTCACCCTGTCCGCGCCGCTCGCGGAATGGGATGGCATCGTCCCCCCCGCCGCCGGTAAGTCGTGGACGGTGAACACCACCGTCGGCACCGTCTGCCGCGACAAGGATGGCAAGTCCATCGCGCTAACGGACCTGCTCACGGCGGCGAAAGATCCGGACGCGTACGCGGTGCGTGTCGTCGGCACCTACGCGGGCGGCGCGATCACCGCCAGCCGCCTGGAACTGCGGCCCGCGCCGGTGAAGGAAGTCGCTAAGAAGGCGGACAAACCGGCGAAGGACGACAAAGACGGTGTCAGCACGGGTGACGCGACGAAGGGAGCCGCAACGAAATCATCCGCGAAGGCGAAGGCCGACGCCAAAGAAACGCCGAAACCGGAGCCGTCCGACGGGATAATCTAAAATATGCCCCCGCTACAACGGTCGCGCCCGTTCGTCGCGCAACACCAGCCGCTCTAAGTTGCGCGAGATGTAGCGGGTGCCGACGAACTCGCGGTCGGATAGCGGGTTGACCAGCACGGTGAACATGCCGAGTCGGTTGCCGCCCAGTATGTCAGTGAACAACTGGTCACCCACCATCGCCGATTCGCCGGGCGTCGCGCCGAGCAACGACAGCGCGTGGCGCAAGCCCCGCGTACCCGGCTTGTTCGCGCTGCCGGGCACGTGCGCGATATCCCAGCGGAGCGCGAGGCGCGCGAGCCGTTCCAGCCGCCGCGTGTTCGACGCGAGGCAGACCCCGATCCCCGCGCCACGCAGATCCCCGAGCCACGCCAGCACCTCTGGCGCGGCGTTATCATCCCCGTGCCAGGGCAGGAGCGTGTTGTCAAGATCCGTGACCACGGCGCGAATCCCCCGCGCCGCGAGTAGCGACGCCGGGACTTCGGATACGTGCCGGACCATCAGTGACGGAGTGAGGAGTTGGGACAGGCGGAACATCGGATAACCGTTATCACGAAATCGGTTCGTGGCGCAACCATGAAGTGCCGACCGCGCGTTGCGTGTCGCGTAACGCGGGGGTACCATAAAGAGCAGTGGATGCGGCGAGACGCATCCGGAACACAGGCATTTTGTGAGCGAACCTAGACCATTCAACCCCGCCGCCGCGCGGCTCGACAACGAGACCGAGGCAGCATTATACGCCCTTTATCGCGCTTACTTCCTGGATGCCGAGGCGCGTTTCTGGAATGTCTGGGACACGATCCCCTGGCAGGAAGCATACCCGGAGGCTCCGAGCGACGCTCTGACCGACGCGGTTCTGTCCTGCTACGGTGCCGAACTGTTCCTCCCTGACTACATGACGGTGATGTTGATGCACACGCGCTCGTCTCGGGGGCGGGCCTGGTACGTCACACACTGGTGCTACGAGGAGGGGAAGCACCTGCTAGCACTCGGTGAGTGGCTCACGCGGCACGGGGTGTTCACAGACGAAGAGTTGCAAAATCGGGGCAACGAGTTGCTGGCGGCGAACCGCTACGAGCCTGCCGCGATTGATGCCGTCGCGCTGTTCGTGGACGCGATCTTGTACGAGACGCAGGAAGAGTCGCGGTACCGGGAGCTACGCCGAGTCGCCGAGTCGGAGAACGACGCCGCGCTGATCGTTTTGTGCGACTGGGTGCTAGGTGACGAGGCGACGCAGAAAAAGTTCTTCGCCGACTCCCTCGCGATCATCGCGCGGCGGCACCCGGAAAAGGTCGAGTCCGCGGTTGATGAGATCGCGGCGACTCAGGCCGATCCCGAAGCGGCGCGGCGGGTCGTTCGCGGCGCGGTGAATGGCTCGGGAGGGTAGCACGGTCTACTAACAGCGCGGGTTTCAACCCGCGCAGGGAACGCGTGTCGGTCGAGGGCGTCGGGCGCACCGGACACGCTCGACCAACGCCGCGTGACTTCTTAGAGAGAACAATCATCATGACAACCATTCCAAAGATCCGAATCGCCGCGTACCTCCTCGGCGGGCTGATCGCGCTCGCCGGTCCCATGGTGTTCGCGGGCATCATGCTCTCGGGGTCGGGCAGACCGGTGGCTACCAGTCCCGCGCTGTCGGTGGTCTCTGTCGGCTCCGAGGCACCCGACTTTGTACTCCCGACGCAGGACGGGCGTGCGATGCACCTCGCCGACTACCGGGGACGCGCCGTGTTCCTGGCGTTCGTGCCAGACTTCGGGAGCGCGGACACAGTGACGCAGGTCCGCTCGCTCGCACGCACCGCGTCCGATTTCGACATGGCGGGCGCGAAGGTGATGGTGATCTCCCCGGATACGGCGGACGCGGCGAAAAGGCTCGCCGCCGCGAACACGTTACCGTTCCCGCTACTCCTCGACGCGAACGGCCTACTGGCGAAGCGGTTTGGTGTCATGAGCGGGATGCGACGGACGTTCGTGGTGTCACCGGCGGGGCAGGTCAAGTTTCGAGTAGATAGCTCGGTGATGGACGTCGCGAACCACGGTAAACAGCTACTTAGCGTCAGCAAATGTTGCGTGGATGAGGTTCAAGCGTCGCGGGCGGACGGCATCGGCAAGCCGGTCGGGGACTACTCCCTGCCCGCCGCGAACGCCCCGTCCCGCGCGATGACGACGATTTATGGTGACGGCACGCAGAAGGCGACCGCGATCCTGTTCCTATCGGCGAAGTGTCCCTGCTCCAACGCCTATAACGGGCGCATCGCCGGGTTCGCCAAAAAGTACGCCGGTCGGAGCGATGTCCGGCTCGTCGGCGTGTATGCCAACAAGGACGAGACCACGGAAGAGATCGCCGCGCACACCCGTAAGAACGGTTTTACGTTCCCCATCCTGCGCGACGAGCGCGGCTTGTGCGCGACGCACTTCGGTGCCAGCGTCACCCCCGAATCGTTCGTGATAGACGCATCGCACGTGCTCCGCTACGCGGGCCGTATTGACGACCACCGCGAGGTCGGCGAGGCGAAGACGCACGATTTTGCGGACGCGATAGAGGCGGTCGTGACCGGGAACGCGCCGCCGAAGGCGACGCGGGCGTTCGGATGCGGCATCGTTCGGTAGGGAGATTGCCTTATAGTTTGGCCGTTTGTCCGGCGAGCATCCAGTTGGTGGGCGGGTCGGCGCGCGACGGACGGTGAACCGTTCCCACCTGCCCACCGACTGGATGCTCGCCGGACAAACGGCCAAACTATAAGGCAACCGCACTATTACCGCGTGGTGAAGCGGTGGTAGCACCGACAGTGGTATCCTGCTCGTATGCTATCCTGCCTCCCCTATTCGCGTCTCGCCCCGCGCTGTCTCGGCCTCGCCCTCATCCTCCTCGCCGCGTTGGCCGCCGATGCGCGGCGTACGGATCTTTATAAACCGGGCGAGTACGCGCCTATCGGCAGTGGTGCCTCGCCCGACCACCGGTTCGTTATCGCCGCGCACGGTGACGGCGAGGGCGGCGAGGAGAATTTCCACCTGTACCTGCTGGCGGAGCCGGGTCACAAGAAGCTCGGTGTGCTGTCAGAGGTGACGGACACGTTCGAGTACGGTACCGCTGATTTCGTCGCCCGATGGTCCCCTGACTCACGCCATGTCGCCGTGTCGTATCAGGTCGTCCGGCACATCGGCGCATTACTCCTCTACCGTATCGCCAACCGTCGGGCGCACCCGGTGCCCCTCCTGCGCCTCATAAACATCGCGAAGGGCAAGCCGCGTGGCGGTTCGCCCCCGTCGAACGATTACTACAAGGGCGGTAGCGACAGCATCCGGTGGCTGAGCGCGACCCGGTTTGTTTTGAATGCGCGTCACGAATGGCGCGGCGTCCCGACCTCGGACGCGCACAGGTCGGGGAGCTACTATCACGCGGAGAAGGACGAGAACGGCACGACGCGAACGATCATATTTGCCGCCGAGGCGGTCTGCGAACTGAGACGGGGCGACCACTGCCGCGTGGTCTCGATGAAGCCCGACACGTTCGGAGGGCAGAGTAGGAGAGGTGTCGTAAATCAGGGCGCGGCTACAAGTCGCCGTCGGACATGAACGATTTTTCCGCCGCCTGAAGTTGCGCGATGCGTGCCTCGGTGAGGAGAGCGATGTTATCCGCGTACACCGTCGGGTACATAGTCCCGCCTTCGACTACCGCCGCGCGGAAAGTCGCCTCGGCGTCACGGAACTTAATCCAGGCTCGCTGTGCGTTACGCAACTTGATCCTGTCCGGCGAGCGTAGCTTCTTCATTAGCCGTCGGTAGATCACGTTCAACCGCGCGTCCGCCTCCGCGCTATGCTTGCCGGCGGCGATGTTCATCTCAGCCTGCGTTTGGGCTTGCGCGGCGGTGACGACGCCGATCAAGAGGCATGAAGCCACCGCGCCGGTAGCGATCGCAACACCGAAGCGTTTCGTACGTTGTGAAACAGTTGTCATAATATAATCTTCCCTTGCCCGGTTGTACCATCTCGGGGTTGACTCTAACCCGAACCGGTCATGGCGGCGTTCCGGGATGCTCGTCAAAAGTCGGCCCACGGTTAACTGTACCAGCGGCGAACCAGGGGCGGAAACACAGGCGGTTCACAACCCGCGCCGCTCGCGCCGAATCGCGGTGCTTACAAGCCGTGACCGAAACGAGCGGGGGCGTGGGACGTCAAATACTAGGCGCCACCCTGCCCGGAGGATTTACGATGACAGCGTTGGAGTTTGTAGAGTACATATCGTCACGCGCACCAATGGTTGAAGCGTTGACTGCCCAAGGATGTCCCGAGGAGCTAGCACCGGAAGAAGTCGAATCACTACGGCCTAGGAAAACAGGATATTCCGGTGATTTGGCTGACCCGCTCCTCCGGTTATGTACCGACTATCTGTTCTCGCGGTCACTGCCCCACGGAATTGCACTCGCCAAACCGGTCGCCGCAGAGCAGTTCTGGATAGTGGGGACACAGGAAGGTGACCCCCTGACAATAGACAAAGAAAGCGGCGAAGTTCAGATTGAAGATTCGCATTCGCGGACTAGATGGACGCTGTCGCACTGCGCGAAAGATAGTGCGCATTTCTTAAGCGCGTACAGTTACGCGATTGGATATGTATATAAGCGGGATGTTTCCCAAACCGAGGCCATAGACAGGTGTGCGACGCTGGCGGGAGGGGAAGTGTATCGGGCTTTCTACAACGGCATGTTGTTCAGGGTTGTATCGGAACACTAACCGGGCAATCGCGCGACCCAGTCCCTCCACACGTTATTCGGCGAGGGCGCGAAACCAAACGGCGCGCGGTGCGTTAGAATGAACAGGAGAATCCCCAAGAACCGTGTCCGTCGCCCTGCCACAAATCAACACCGCCCCGAAAAGACCGCGCTCCCGCAACCCCGTGGTTCGGGCGTGGCGCAAAGCCGTCCGCGCCGTGAAGCACAGCATCGAAGTGTCTAACTTCCTGCCCGACGGGACCAAGGACATCCGCATCTATTTGCGCTACCCCGGCTCGTCCCCCGGCGGACGCTGGCTCGCGCGCTGGGGGTGGAAGTACGCGACGCACCGCCTGACCCGCGCTGGACACTGGTTCTTCTATGCCACCCTGTTTCTGACTATATTTTCTACCATATCGCTGGAGATACAAACCTACATCCCGTTCCTGTACGCCGTGTGCTTCTGGCTGGTTGCCGGGTTTTTCGCGCTGATCTCGGCGCCCCGCGTCGCCCTTAAAGCGCGGCATGTGTCTGCCGTGTCGGCGGGCGAACCTCTCCTCGTGAATGTCGAGGTGACATCGCTACGGCGCGGTGGGCTGTTCCCGGCTCAGGATATCAACCTAGTGCCGGTAGGACTCCCCGCCGAAGTGGACGCAGTGCCGGTCTCCGGCACGGTGGTCGGCACGCTCGATCCGGGCGCGACGGCTCGCGTGCAACTGACGCTCCGCGCGAAGAAGCGCGGCGTGTTCACCCTGCCCGGATTCCGCGTCGAGACCGATTTCCCGTTCGGCCTTATGAACGCCTACCGGCGCATCGAGGCACCATCCGCCCTCACGGTTTACCCATCGTTCACCCCGCTCCGCGAGTTCACGATCCCGTCCGGCTCCGGCTGGCAGGAGGGCGGCGTCGCCATGCTCGCCAAGCAGGGCGACTCGTTCGAGTTCTGGGGCAACCGGGAGTGGCGCGAGGGCGACTCCCCGCGCGATATTGACTGGCGGGCGACGGCGCGGCTCGGCGGGAACGCGCCCATCGTGCGCGAGTGGCGCGAGGAGTACTTCTTCCGCGTCGGTATCGTGCTCGACACCTACCTGCCGCGCCCCTCCGCGAAATGGCTGGGAATGGTGTACGGCCCGCGCGCCTACGACCCGCCCAAAGCGTGGAGCGACGCGCTGGAGCGGGCGGTTTCGCTGTCCGCCGCGATCTCCGATTACATGGCACGGGAGCAGTACGTGATTGATATTTTCGCGGCGGGGCCGACGCTCCATCACCTGACGGTGGGGCGCGGCACGGGCTACCGCGACGAGATATTAAACATCCTCGCGGGCGTAGAGGACACCGGCAAAGAGGCGATCTCCGCCATCGAGCCGGAGCTACTCGGCGCGATCCACCGCCTCACCTCGGTGGTATGTGTCTTCCTGGAGTACGATGAACGCCGCCGCAAACTGGTCGAACTACTCCGCTCCACCGGCGTCGGGGTCAAGGTGATCCTCGTCCCGCCGCAAGCGAAGGACGAGGAAGACGAGGACGAGGAAGACACGCCAACTGGGGTTGTCGCCGCGCCGGAGCCGGATACGGTGATCGTGGACGCGCGAACGTTCGCGGCGGGCGTGAACGCGCTGTGATCGCGCGCGGGGTTCGGCAACCGCGCCGCAACGGAGCGCGAGAAGGGGTACAGGGTGGAGTTAGGGTGGCGCGAGAACATACTTCAAAAACTCGCCCGAGAAATCTGCCTCCCAAACTCAGTCCGAAAGCTACCGGTTGTAGCAAAGGATCGAGTACACTGACAAGAAAGTAGATCGAAAAGTAGATCGAAAACCGCTTGTTTCCTTTCCGGAGGCCACTGCGCGGGCTTCGAGTTTCGGAAGGGCCTACTCCCGTGTACCATGCGTAACCCGTGGATGTACGGGTCACTCGTCGGTCGGTTCGCGACTCCCAGCAGCCAGTCAGTGTCCCGGAGGCTTAATTTTTCCCCCGATCGGATCCCGTCGTTTACGTCAACGGCTCGCTTGTATTCTGCCTCCGACATCACCTCGTACGCTTCGAGCGAGGAGGCGGTGGCGTGCAGTTCCTTCTCCTCAAGCGCAGAGCGGCGTTGGCAACCTATTGAGGACAGGATCGAACCACAGACTACGAAAGATCGCCATACATTTTACTCATGATTGACACCCAGCGGCGCGAGTCCCGTGGACCATCGCGCTGATGCGATCCTGCCCAGTAAACTTGTCAATCACCGCCCGCGCCAGCACGCGCGCGATGTCCTCGCGCTCCCTTATCCTCATAACGCCCCCGTAGCACATCGGTTACGGCCTAAAACGGCTCCCGTCGAAGCTTTAGTGCCTACCTCCTTTTTTTGAGTCTGTCGTGATTACGTACCGCCCGCAGGCGAAGCGGGCCGCTGGCTTGTGCTTCTCTGATCCGCAGATGCGACGTGACGGGTGCGCCAAGTGTTGCGGATGGGTGGGCACGGGGCCGGTGGTTTGCATCGCCGGGCGGGGAACGCGGGGGTCCGGGTGATGAAAGGTTGATCGGGATGCGAACCGATTCTCGTTAGAAAACGGTATTCTGATGCTGTAGCCCTTTTCGATACGGTAGTCCTCGCGTGCTCCCGGTGATCAACAGTACCTGGTCACCAGGCGCTAAGCTTAGAAATCGTGGAGAACAACGTCGGGGCTAATACATAAGGATTCAAGACATGACCATACCCATCGGACTACGTATACCAGGCGAAACCGTCCGCGAAACGTCGCTACCAGAGTTCGCCGCGTGGTGTAAAAGCACCGGATTTGACGCGATTGACCTGGGCGGGCCGAACGCGGACGCGGCGAAAACGGTCCGCGACGCTGGTTTGCAACTCGGCACCGTTGACCTATCGGGAACCTCCGACCTGCTGTCGCCGGACGCCGCCGAACGGGGCCGCGCGGTGGAAACAGTGGCCAACACCCTGGGTGTGATCCACGCGCTCGGCGGCGACCGGGCGTTCCTGGTACTGTTTCCCAAAAACGCCGGGCAGAGCCGCCGCGAATCGTTCGAGAACTGGAAGCAATCCTTCCCCGCCGTGGTCGCGGAAGCGGAGCGGCTGAACATCCGGCTCGCTTTAGAGGGCTGGCCCGGCCCGAACAACTCCGCGCTCGGGGTCACGCCGGAAACGTTGCGGGTGATGTTCGCCGCCGTACCGTCCGCGCACTTCGGCCTCAACTACGACCCATCGCACCTCGCGCGTGTCGGCGTGGACTACCTGCGTTTCCTGGACGAGTTCATCGGGCGTATCGTCCACGCGCATGGCAAGGATACCGCGATGGATGACGAGGGACGGTATCGCTACGGGACGCTCGGCACGACCCTCGACCGGGCACCCGACTTCGGGAGCGGCGACTGGCGGTACTGCATCCCCGGCGAGGGCGTGGTCAACTGGGCGGCTGTTTGCGGGCGGTTGCACCGCGCCGGATACACGGGAATGGTATCTCTAGAGCTAGAAGACTTCCGCTACAACGGCACGGCGGACGGCGCGAAGCGCGGCCTGACGCGGGCGCGTGAGTTTCTGGCACCATACTTGTAAAAGAATTACCACGCCACGAGGTCTTCGCGGTGTTACGCCCGCGCCCATTCCGGCCCCCCCGCCCCGCCTTCAGCATGGCGGCGGAGCGGGTTCGCGGGCGACGCACGGTTGCGAATCGCGCCCGTCAGCGCGTCCGGGCGCGTCACGAACAGCGGTAGCCACAGCACTTCAGGCGTCAGGTTGCAGACAGAGAAATCCTCTCGGGGGATTTTCTTGACCAGATTTTTTTCAGACAGTTGACCTGGGTGGTTAACTTCCCGATCTCCTGGTACAGCTCGGCGATCTTACCTTCCTGGGCCTCGACCTTCTCATCCTTGGTGGCACCACGCTCGAAGAGCGTGGGCAACTCCGTGGTCGCGATCTGCTTCCATTTGGTTAGGAGTTACGCGGTTGGCGGTTTCGGATGCCCGGATCTGTTCGTCCCACCCGCAAGCGGGTACCCGACGTCCAGCGCGGAACGCGTCTAGAGAGGCAATCGTCAAAACAAGTTTTGACTGTACTTGTTTCGCCGATGACGTGGGTTTCAACCCGCGTTCCTTGACGAATCGCGTAACTCCTACATGGGGCTGTCTTCATGCGACACGGGCACGGGTAATCCCGCGCCGCACGCGCGGCGTATTACCCCGTGATCACGTTAACCTTACAGCGTGGTCGCGGGACGTGCAACGGCCTACGTCTTGCCCTAGCCGTGGCCGCCTCTCAGTTGCGCGTCAGCTGGTAGTCGGCGGCCGCGCCCTTCCCGACGTGAACCGACTTGCCATCCGCCGAAATCGTGCCGGTGAGCATCAACCCGGCCAGTGCCGAAGCGGGCATTTCGGTCGTCCGACCGGCGGCGAGGAAAGCATCCCGCGTGACGACCAGCGTGAGACCCGCCCCGCTCTGGGTGTAGGTACCGGACATCGTCTGTCCGGCTGGGCCGTTCACGCCCTGCCAGCTTCCGTTTAGCGTGTAGGTCCCGGTCGGCAGAAATCGGTCGGCGAATCGAAACGGGGTTCTATTGACGTCCACAAGCCCGGTCTGGGTGCCAGTCCAGTCGCCGACGACGGCGGGAGCCGGTACCGATGGGACGGGTGACGGGGCGGCGGCCCGTTGCCCCGCGCCGCCGACCGCGCCGGGGCGGTTGCAACCCGAATCCATACCACCCATGCCCACCGAAACCGCTATAACCAACGCCAGAAGACTCGGATTCCGTATGGCGTAGCGAGGAAGCCCATCAATATACTTTAGGAGTTACGCGGTTGGCGTCAATTGTCGCCCGAACTTGTCCGTCCGAAGGACGTCCGGCGCGGGACGCGCCTAGACAGGCAAAACGTGTTTTGCCGA
>JAYUUO010000309.1:0-6762 GCA_043754515.1 Armatimonadota bacterium | reverse complement strand
TTCGAGGCGACACACGGATCGGCTCCGAAGTACAAGAATCAGAACAAGGTTAACCCCGCCGCAATGATCTTGTCCGGTCTGCTGATGCTGAAGTACCTGAAGGAGACCGACGCCGCCAAGACACTCGAAGCGGCAGTCGAAGCGGTGTTCGCCGAGGGCAAGAACGTCACGTACGACATGAAGGCCGACCGCAATGACCCGTCGGCGGTCGGTACGTCGCAGATGGCGGACGCGATCATCGCCAAAATCGTTGGCGCGTAGTCCTGCGGGATCCCATCCATGTCATCCGCGTCCCTGAACATTTAACACCACCCGCGCCGTCTCGCTGAATGAGATAGAGGCGGCGCACAGTTCCCTCGGCGGTCCGGGGCGCGGGCGGCGGCACGCGACCGCGCAGATCAACCACGCCTACACCGTTTTGCTCGCCTCGCAGTTTCAATGCTTCTGCCGCGACCTGCACGGCGAGTGCGTTCGGATGTTGGTAAACGCAACGAACCCCGTATTTATTCAGCCGATTTTTCGCGCCGAACTATTGCGGAACCGACAACTCGACAAAGGCAGCACTACCCGCGATGGTATCACCACCGACTTCAATCGGTTCGGAATAGATTTGAACCCGCTGGTTCTTGCCGCTGACCGGCGCAATATCGCCCGCTACCGCCGCCTCCAAACGATGAACGCATGGCGCAATGCCGTTGCACATCAGGACTTTTCACGGCTCGCGATAAACGGCGTGTCTCCCACTTTGCGACTTGCCACCGTACGCGAATGGCGTGCCGCGTGTAGCGGTCTTGCACTGTCGTTCGACCGGGTTATGCGGGAGCCTCTGCGTGTCGTGACCGGCAATGCCCCGTGTTAAAATAGGCGTATTATGGCAACTACCGACAATGTACACATTGCATGGACACCTAAAGTCGGTGACCGCGTGACACTTGCTTGGGGCTTGGGGCGCACCAAAGGCGACATCATCGAAAACCGGGGTCCCCTCGCGGGCGGCGGCCGCCAGACCGCCAGAGAGTCACCTTGACGGCGGGGAACACGCGCCGTATACTAACCGTCGTGGCCGTGAATAGCGGCGCATTTAATGCAACGCGCCGAAGTGATGGAATGGTAGACATGCGCGCCTCAAAAGCGTGTGGGGAAACCCGTGCGGGTTCGAGTCCCGCCTTCGGCATGCTTCCGCGATCCGATAGGAACCCGACGCCATGAAGCAACAACTACCCGGTTGGTTATCCGCCACCCTTGTCGCGCTCGTCGCGGTAGGGGCGGTTTATTTACTCAACATCTCCACCACACCCCCCGAAGAGCGCGGCCTCAACCGGCCCGCGCCCGCCATCGAAGGAACCCTTACCACGGGCGCCCACTTCCGCCTGTCCGACTACAAAGGCAAGGTCGTTCTCATAAACTTCTGGGGTACCTGGTGCCCGCCGTGCCGCCAGGAATTGCCGGACCTGATCGCGGTCCAGAAGAAATATGAGGGGCGCGGCTTCACCATCATTGGCATGGCCGAGAACCACGATCCCAGTTTCACCGAACCGCAATACCGCGCGGCGTTGCAGGGCTTCATGACGCAGACCGGTATTACCTACCCAAACGTCCCGGTTCCAGAGGGTGCCAAAGCCGCGTACGGCCTGGAAGCCTTCCCGACATCGTTCCTAATTGACAAACAGGGTAACGTCGTCTATTCTACGGTCGGTCCCATCAACCCCGCCGATCTCGGCGAGCGCATCGAAAAACTCCTCTAAGAAAGCCGATCCTTTTCTCATGTTTACGCGCAAAGCGGTTATCACCGCGGCGGGACGCGGCACCCGGATGTTCCCGGCGACCCGCGCCATTCAGAAAGAGATGTTGCCGCTGGTGGATCTCGACGGCCTCGCCAAGCCCACCATCCAGATCATCGTCGAGGAGTGCCTCTCGTCGGGGATCGAAGAGGTTTGTATCGTGGTCGAGCGCGGGGGGAGTGGTCCCTTCCGCGAACACTTCCGTGAGTTCACTGATGCCGAACACCCTTTGTTCGCGAGGAAGCCGGAATTATATCTGGCGGGCGAACGGCTGGGCGAAATCAGCAAGCGCATCTCGTACGTCGAGCAGCCGTCTCCAGAAGGCTTCGGGCACGCGGTCTACCAGGCGAAGGATTGGGTCGGCGACGAACCGTTCGTGCTACTGCTGGGCGACCATGTCTACACGACGCGCCGCGGCGTCACGTCCCCCGTCACCCAGTTGATGGCTACCGCCTACGAAACGGGAGGGAGCGTGACCGGAGTGCGACTCGATCCCGAGTCCGATGTGGCTGTCACCGGGGTGTTGCGGTGCGCGGCGCGTGTCTCTACGCTCGCCGCCGACTCGCCCGGCCAGTCGTACAACATCCTCGCCCTGAAGGAAAAGCCGACGCCCGTTGAAGCCCGCGCGACGCTCCGTTCGGAAGGGGTTCGGAATGGCTACTACCTGTGCCATTTCGGGATTCATCTCTTCACGCCCGAGATATTTGACTGCCTCGGGCACCTGATAAAGAACGACATCCGCGTGAAGAACGAGTTCCAGTTGACGAGCGGGCAAGAACTGCTACTGGAGCGTAGTCTCTCCGGCGCGGCACCGCCTTACAGCGCGCTCTTCGTTGACGCGGAGCGGTGGGACATCGGGATGCCGGACGTGTACCTCGAATCACTCGCCGCGTATGGCATGCGCGGTCCGTTCGCGGATCGCCTCAAAGCGACGGTTGACAACCCGCTCGCGGGCGCGGTAGAATAGCGAAGGCGGCGGATTCGGTTGGACACGTCGCCTATAAATGTTTACGTTTCTGCTGGGGGGACCGCGAGCGCCGCTGACAACGGCGTGGTGCGGCTGAGAGGGCTTAGAGCCGACCCCGGAACCTGAACCGGTTTGTACCGGCGTAGGAAAGCGGAGCGAGACGGTGCGAAACCGGCGTCCCCGCCGCGCTTCGTGTACCCATCGTAATTCAAGCCGTTCTTTCCCGCGTCCGGGGAAAGGACGGCTTTTTCATATTGCCGCCGCTTCGTCCCGGACGCCGAGGCTGTTTCCAATGTATAGAAAGCGTTCCACCACGCGGGCGGACTTCGCGGCGTGGTATCCGTCGGCCAGGTTAACGGGCGGGTTCACCCGCGTCAAACACAGCGCGTTTACGAATGCGGCCGCATTCACGCTGATCGAGTTACTCGTTGTGATCGCCATCATCGCCCTGCTCGCCGCGATTTTATTTCCTGTGTTCGCGCGTGCGCGGGAGAAGGCGCGGGAAACGACGTGCGTCTCGAACCTGCGGCAGATCGGCATGGCGGTTCGCATGTATGTAAGCGACGCCGACGAAACGTTCCCCATCTTCCACGCCTACAACTTTTCACCCGCCCCCGGAACCCCCGGTCATAGGGGCGTCGAGTCTGAGCTTGAACCGTACACGAAAAGCGCGGCGGTGTTCCATTGCCCGGATGATAGCGGGGGACCGGGTTCGCGCTCCGACTTGCCCGCCTCGGAGAGTTATGCGGGCGCGTACGGCTCGTCGTACCGGTTCATGGCGGCGTGCTTTACCGTGGTGTTCGGCGCGGACGGCTCGTACCAAAACAACGCCCCGATTGACACCACGGCGTACAAGGAGAAGACGGTCGCGGACGCCGATTATGTGTACCCGTCCGAGACGCGCATTATGCGCGACGAGATGTTCCCGTTCTTCGACCCGACGCACGATCCCGACGGTGCGAAGTACGGCTACACTCCCGGCTACTACGAGCAGTGGCACCCGAACGGCGGCGGTATGGTGTTCGCCGACGGACATGCGAAGTTCATCGTCAGCGAAGGGGCGTTCCAGCGCACCCGCGCGACGCCGGACGGCAAGGATTATTTGAATAATGGCTGTTGGTACGGGTGTGAGTAACAAGTGGATAGAAAAGACCGGGCCGCTCCGCCCCGTGGTGTTGGTCTGTAACGCGCCGCTCGACGCGGAGGCGGAAACCATTCTCCGCCGCCGTTTGCGCAAACCGCCCCCGCCCCTGTCGCATCTGCCGCGACCGCTCCTGGTCGGCGTGGACGGAGGCGCGGCGCGCTTAACCTCGCTCGGCATAACGCCGGACGTTGTGACAGGGGACTTTGACTCCCTTACCGCGGACGATCTCGACGAGCTCGAACGGCGGGGCGCGACTATTGTACCGACGCCCGATCAGGACTTGAATGACCTGGATAAAGCGATGGCTTACGTGCTCGCCCGCCCGGATGTCGGTGCCGTAAGCGTGTTCGGCGCGACCGGCGGGCGGATTGACCACGCCTATTCGGCGCTCTCAGTCCTCATCAAGTACGGCAAATTCGGCGGATTTGACGAGTTGATCGAGTTCATTGACGGCACCGGTACTCTGACACCGTTGAGGTGTAGCCCTATAAAGGATGAATGTGAAACATCGTTCTCGGCAAAGAGCCGCGTCGGACGTACCCTGTCGCTCCTCGCCTTCGGCACCGTTCGCGGCGTGACGCTGACCGGCACGCGCTGGACGCTTGATGGTGCGACGCTTGCCCCCGGCGTGCGCGATGGCACGCTGAACGAGATCACCGAACCGGATGTCAGGATCAAGCACATTAACGACCCCGACTCGACGTTGCTCGTTTATCTGCACCACGCGCCGCCACTGGTGCGGCGCGTGGCGCGATAGGGCACGGGAGGGGGCGGAAATTAACCGGATTGCACCGCCCGATGGACATGCCCCTGACTCACGCTCCTGGTGCTACCGTGCGCACGACCTCCCCGCGAACCGGCATGCCGAGTACCACCGGGTTCCCATTCGCCAGGTAGTCAGTGAACGGCGCGGGCAGTCCCTGGGAGTCGCCGAGCAGGTGCGGCTTGTCCTGCAAGTGGAAGTGGAGGTGCGGCTGGCTCGTGTTGCCGCTGTTGCCGCACAAGCCGATCTGTTCGCCCGTGTTGACACGCGCTCCCGCCTTGAGCGACACGCTCCCGCGCTTCAGGTGGGCGAACACCGCGTACTCATGGTTCCCGCAGTCGAGGACGACATGGTTGCCGAACGGGTGCTTCCGGTCCATCACCCCCGGCGCGTTGTCCGGCATATCGCCTTCAACCTCGATCACTGTGCCCGGCGCAGGTGCTACGATGGGGCGACCCCACGCGAAATACTGTGTGAGAGTTTTGCCGTCGCCCGTGTGCGTGGCACCGTCGCGGCAGATCAGTATATCGTAGGCGTGCCGCTGTTCCGGGTAGTCCACGTGATGGTTCTGTTCGCGGTTGTCTCCGCCCCAGAAAATCGTCCACTCGTCCCCCGCCGCGAACGGCAGATGGAGCGTGGTCTTCGTCTGGTAGCCCGCGTACGGGTCGGGCGGGAGTGTCGCCGACGGGGTTCCTGTCATCAACATCCCGACGATCTGCTTGCTCCGGGCGTCGCGCAGGATCAGGAACACCGAAAGGTTTATCCCCGGCTTCCACAGGTAGATCGCGGCCACTGCCCAGGTCCCGTCCTCGCTACGAACGGCGGCGTCGGTGACACGCCCTTCCGGTGTCGGCGTCGCTCCGAAGGATTGTGCGAGAAGGTCTTCCAGTTTCGCGCGGGGGACGTCGGCGGCGAGTCGCGGCGAGAACCGGGAAAACAACGCCCCCGTGTCCCGCTTCTCCAGGAGCGCGAGGGCATCACGCCCGTTCTTGAGCGCGGCGTCCCGGTCGGCGGACGCCACCCGGCTCGCGTCCTTGAGGAGGATGTAGGTGATCTGATCGCCGACGAAAGACAGGTGGAGCAACGTGTCGTGGGGGCGAGACGCTGCCGAGAAACGCGCGGTATAGATGTTGACGCCTTTTTGAAGGGTAACTGTTTCGGTGACCGGCTCGCCGGGCGTGGTTTCGGGCGGCACCGTCGCGCGTATGATCGCCTTCAACTGCTCCGGGCTGACGATTCGCGTGAGTTCGGGCGATAAGCGGGCGTAGATCGCGGCCGAATCGCCGCGAGCGACCAGCGCGGCGATAGCGTGCCCCCGGCTGATGGTTGTCGGGTCGAACGTGAGGCCGGTCAGTTTCTCCGTCTCTACGGAACGTGCGTGGATCACGGTAGCGGCGACCCTGATTGCAATAGTGACGAATATAATAAGAACAACGGTGATGGCTTTCATCTTTTTCCCTCTTCGGCCTGACGGGGGACGGCGACATCGTGGATCAGAACGGTCACGGCAAGCGGCATGCCGTCCATGCCGCCGCTCCCCTCGCGAAAATCGTCGAACAACGAACGCAGACGCCTCGCGAAATCGCGCCGCCGCTCCGGCGACTGCGGAAGCACCATATGGAACCCGAGTTCTAACGCGCCTGGTAGCCCGCTGGTTCTCTCCCATGTAGCCTCATATAATGCAAGCCCCGCCGCGACAACGTCGGCGAGCGGGGGAGTAGTCCCTCCCTTTTGCGGCGGCGGAACGACGAACCGCGCCACCTTCGCCTTATATAACTTCTCCGTGATCGGGCCTTTTTGACGTGTCCCGGCGGGTTCTATCAGAGCCGCGTCGAGGAGCCGTTTGGTGTGAAAGTATAACTTACCGGATGCCATGCCGAGGGCGGATGCTAACTCCTCGTTCGTCTGCGCACCCGCCACGTTGAGTTGCGTCAGAATGGCGCGGCGGGTGGGGTGCGAGAACGCCTTCCACTGCATGGGGCTGGAAAGCACGAACGTGTCATTATTTTCGGTATTGCCCTGTTTTTCCATGTCGCCATATTATAATATGGCGACATGATTTTGTCAAGTGTGAATCTGGATCCTCTTTGTGTTGTCTCCGGGGATG
>JAYUUO010000308.1:0-20362 GCA_043754515.1 Armatimonadota bacterium | reverse complement strand
CGCCGGTAAGAGGCACGGCCTAGCCTTGTACCACGCCAGCCAGACGGCAATCTTGTCGCGGATTCGGATGGTGGCGGACGGCGGCTATCAGGGGATTCGTCAGAGCCATGCGAACAGCGCGCCCCAAGAGAAAGTCCAAGCATCACCCCTTGACGGTTGACGATAAAAAGAGGAATCGTGGTCTCGCGCAAAAACGCATCGGTTGCGAACACATCATGGGGTGCCTGAAGGTGTTCCGCATTTTGTCGGAGCGGTATCGAAACCGTCGCAAGCGTTTCGGGTTGCGATTCAATCTGATAGCAGCGATTCACAACCTGGAGATCTGCAAATAGACTTATGCAAGCGGTCTATTGTATAACGGCGGTAGCGACTTCGTCAAATGACGCATGAACGCGAGGTGGCTCCCCTTCCGGTTCCGCGTCTACCGTGGCAAGGCGAAGTTTGCCTGCGGATCCCCCCTCGGAGGAGGCGAGCCCGCTTCCCTATTTTTATTACCGGGCGGAACTACCCACCCCCCTTTACCGTTCTGAATAACTATGAGCACCGATGTTGCTAACTCAGCCGGGTTGCCGGATATTATGGCACGGTCACCGGGTACCTCCCCAGCCCTGGAGGTGCCGGGCGAGTCCGTGCCGCCCGCGCTACAACTCGCGACGTTCGCCCTGCTCGCCTGCGTCCTGACCCTGGTCAACCGCTTCCTGGGCGCGGTCGTGCCGCTGGACAAGTTCCCGGTGTGGGGGCAACACCTGGTCGCGAGTCTGTACTTCGCCGGACTTCTCTACTCCCTGATGCGCATGACCCGCGCCGCCGCGTTACTACCGGTGACCACGCCGCCGCTAATTATCGCCGGTCTGTCGCTCGCCGCACCGATGGGTACGGTGTTGCTCTTGCAGTACCTGAACGTCTCGCCGCCCACGTGGCTGATCCTGACCGCGAACAACCTGTTCCTGCCGGTGGGGGTCGCGCTACTGGGCACCGCCGTCGGGCGGATCATTCGGCACCCGAACACCCTGCTCGCCGCCGCCGGGTTCGCCATCTTTTTCGACATCGTGATCGTGACCATGGGCACCGTCGCCGCGCTGACCGCGACCGGATCGCAACTCATCTCCATGGTATCGGTCGGGGTGGGGAGCACGCTGCCGCAAGCCGCCCATAAAACATGGACAGTGATTTCGGGCGTCACCATCGGGCCGGCAGACGTACTATTCCTGTCCGTCTTCTTCGCCTCCATTTTTCTACTCCGTCTGGAAAGCACGGCTAGCTTCCGCTGGATGTTCGCCCTGCTCTTCGTCGCGCTCCTGGAGGTCGAGTGGGTGGGGTTCCCGCTCCCGGCACTGGCCCCAATGGGTGTCGCGGTGATCATCGCCAACGCCCGCCACGCGGCGTTCACGAAGCAGGAGAGGCGGGACCTGCTTATCGGCACCGCGTTCGCGCTCCTCTGCGCGACGTTCATCGTCTATAAGGCGCAGGACTACGCTCGGCAGGAGCGGGCACGGGCGGCGACGGAGCAGAAGAAGCAGATCGGGTTCCGCATCAGTTTCATACCGATGAGCAAAGCCTACGTGATTAATCTGGTCTTGCCGGACTCGCGGGCGGCGAAGGCGGGCTTACGAAGCGGGGATGTTGTGCGGGCGATCAACGGCGTCGCGATAGAAACACTGGCGCGTGACTCCCAGAAATACGCGAAGACTCTGCGCGACGCGGCTCGGAACGGGATCACCCTCTCGATCAAAAGCGGGGACCGGCCCGCCCCGAGAGACATCACGTTCCCACCGGTCGGATCACACCAGCCCGATCCGACGCCCGCGCCGTAGGGCACTGGGCACGGGCACCGCTAGCGGCCTCGCCTCCCCGCCGCCGCGCGCGTCGCGTCGCTGGCGAGTAGGCGCGCGAAGTTGCGTGCCGCGCTCGTGTCCGAACCCGTCACCGACTGCTGTCGCCGGTTCACCGTCTTGCCCGAGGACAGGATCTCCCCGCCGTCCCCGAGAATGATCTTCTGCTCGACCTGGTCGAACGATCCAAGGATGATGGCGGATACGCCGCCGCCCAGCGAGGGTTGCGTCCGCGAGACGCGGCGCGCGTGAAGGAAAGCCGCCCGCAACGGCAGGAACCCTTCGCTGTCGGCACCCTCGCCGAAGTAGAAGCGGTCCGTTCGGTTGCCGTAGTCGCCCTGGGTCGAGTTGGCCGTGATGCGAACCAGCCGCCCACCCAAGAAGGAAGCGGTGTATTTCGTGCGCAGATCACCGGTGTTCCGACGCCCGCTGACGCTAACACCCGCTTTTCTGATAGCCAAGTCGGTCGCATTGATGGCTTCCCCGGCGAGCAGGGCGCGTTGCGCACCCCCGGTGCGCGTCACCGCCAGTATGATGTTCTTGTTCTTCGTCACGTCCCCCGGCACCGGGACTGGCTTCGCGGATGCGAACTCAGTGGCGCATCCCAGGATGATACGTGCGTCCATCGCGAGCCGGGCGTTCGGGCGGGCGGCGAGTCGGGCACCGGCATATGGGAGCGAGAACGCGACGGGCACCTGCTTCCCCGCGAACGGAGTAACGGCCCGCGAGAGCACGACGGGAACCTTCGGAGAGACATCGAGCAGTCGTACCAGCGAGAACGCGGCGGGCGAGACCGCGATACGCTCCCGATAGAGGACGCTCCCGGCGAGGACGCCGTTTCCGACCAGGGCAGTTTCTCGATCCCCCGCCCCGTTACGCGCCGCGCCGACGCGCCGCAGGTACACCGCGATCAGTGTCGCGCCACGCGACTCCGCGACCGAAAGCGCGGTCACGCCGTCCCCGTACTGCTTGTCCGGGTCCGCGCCGCCGCGCAACAGCAGTTTCACGCATTCCAGATTAACCGGCGCGGTCTTTACATCGTTCGCGTTCCCGGCGGCAACCATCAGTGGAGTCAATCCCTTTCGTGTCGCGCGATTCGGGTCCGCCCCGCGCAGGAGAAGGGTACGCAGTAGCGGAACGTTCCCTGCCTGCGCAGCCGCCATCAAGGGCGTGTACCCGTTACCCCCCGCCGCATTCGGGTTCGCTCCCCGCTCCAGGAGAAGGGTGGCGACCCCCGCTCTGTTCGCCCGGCACGCCGCGATCAGGGCGGTCCAGCCCGTAGACGGTTGCCGCGTGTCGGCGGGGGTGCCGCCATCGAGTAGGCGACGTACCCCGGCGACGTCACCCCGCGCTGCGACATCGGGTAGCAGTTCGGCTCCCTCCGCGCGGACGGTCAGGACGCCGGAGAGCGGCAGAAAGGCGATCGAGAGGACGCCGACGGCGACCCCGAGAGCGGCGCGGGCATAAAAGCGTGTGTTGGACATGGGATGTGGCATTTATAGTATCGGTCGAATCGGCACCAATTTGAACCACCGATGATACTATTTCCCGGTTAGTTCGCTCCGCTCCCGGTTTTATCCTGCCGCACTGACAAAGGGAGTGAACTTTCACCGCCCCCCGCTGGTATATTAAGGGGGGCTAGCCGAACTGTGTATTTCCGCCCCACGAAAACATAATGTCTAAACTAAGCCCCCTCCCCGCTCTCCTCCGAGCGTTCCTGCTCGCGCTACTACCCATCCTGTCAGGTGTAACGGGGGCGCGCGCGCAGACGCCGGTCGTCACTTGGAGCGGAACACTCTCACGCCCCGCCGCCCGCCCCGGCGAGCGGATCGCGGTGCGTGTCACCGCCGCCATTAAGATGGGATATCACATTTACAGTGCCGTGCCCGGCGCAGCAATGGGCCCGCAGGCGACCGTGGTCACGGTAACCGCGAAAGGGGTTTCCCCCGTCGGTAAGCCAACAGAGACCAAGCCGGAGATCATTGACGACAAGAATTTCAACATGCGGATCGGGATGCACGAAGGCACCGCGACGTTCACGCAGACTCTGTCCGTGCCTAAAGCCGCAAAGCCGGGTTCCGCGCCCGTCTCGGCGTCGGTGCTGTATATGGCGTGCAACGACCGCTCCTGCCTGCCGCCGAAGACGGTAACAGTGGCCATCCCCGCGATCAAGATCCAGGCGGGCGCGGCGCGCAAAGAGTTTTTGGCTAGCGCGGGTGCCCTCTCCCCCTCCGCGTCTCTCCCCAACGGGAGCGAGAGAGGAGAGTCCGGGGCCGGTGACGCCACTCCTCCGGAGGGACAAGTCGCGGGTGGCGTCGCGACCACCGCGACCGAAGCCGCCCCCACCCTCACGAGAACGGAGCAAGGGCAATCAGGCATCGGGGCGTTCCTCGCCACCGCGTTCGGGGCGGGACTGGTCGCGCTGGTAACACCCTGCGTGTTCCCGCTGATCCCGGTCACGCTGGCGTTCTTCACCAAGCAGGTGACGACTGAAACGGGCGAGACGAAGGCGGGCGGGGTTGTCAAACTTGCCGCGCTCTACTGCCTCGGTATCGTGTTCGCCTTCACCGCCATCGGCGCAGTACTCGCGGCGACCGTGGGCGCGGCGGGGGCGAACCGGCTCGCGTCCAACCCGTACGTCAACCTCGGCTTCGGGGTGCTGTTCATCGTGTTCGCGCTGTCGCTACTCGAAGTGCTGGAACTCAAGCCGCCCGCGTTCCTGCAAAAGTTGACCAACCGTTCCGGCGCGGGCGGGAATGTGGGCGCGTGGGGCGTGCTCGGCATGGGGCTGACATTCGTGATCGCCGCGTTCACCTGCACCGCGCCGTTCATCGGCACGGTGCTGGTCGCCGCTGCGTCCGCGCAAACCGGCGGGCAATGGGTGCGCCCGATCCTGGGCATGACCACCTTCGCGCTGGCACTCGCCCTGCCGTTTTTCGTGCTCGCGCTGTTCCCCGCGCTCCTCGCCCGGATGCCGAAATCCGGCTCGTGGCTCTCGACTGTGAAGGGCGCGATGGGCTGGATCGAGCTCGCCGCCGCCGTGAAGTTCCTGTCCGGCGCGGACCAGGTGTTCCAGTGGCGGCTACTCAATACGCCGACCATTCTCGCGCTCTGGGCGATGGTATTTATCGCCGCCGGGCTCTGGCTACTCGGGATGCTCCGCATCGGGTGGAGCAGTCCGGACGCGCCGCCGACACGCGCGCGGGCTGGCTTCGCCGTGCTGTTCATCGGTGTCGGTTTGTACTGCGTGTACGGGTTGACGGGACGGCCGCTAGACTCCTTCACCGTGGCGTACCTGCCGCCCGCCGACTACGGAGTGGGCGCGAGGGCAGAAGCGGACGAGCTGTCCTACCTTCCGACGCTCGAAGAAGGGCTGGCGCGGGCGAAGGCGGAACACAAGCCGATCTTCGTTGACTTCACCGGCTACACCTGCACGAACTGCCGTTGGATGGAGCGTAACATCTTCCCGAAGCCGCCAGTGAACGAGGAATTGACGAAGTTCGTGCGCGTGCGCCTGTACACCGACGACCGCGCCGCCGGGCCCGCGTTGCAGTCCTATCAGGAGAAGACATTCGGCACGGTGGAGTTGCCGCTCTACGCCGTGCTTGACACAGACGGCAAGCCGGTGACGAAGCCGGTCGGCAAGACGGACACGCCGGAGGAGTTCGCCCGGTTCCTGCGCGGCGGGCGCGAGATCGTAGCGTCGGGCGCGGGGGTAGCGACGAAGGTGGCGCGGAAGTAGTGTTCGACTACAGTGAACGCGTGACTTCCGGTCAGAACCCTCTGCTCGCATGAGTAGCAATGAACCTTGAAATCACCATATTTTCGTTGCTCATCGAAAAACGAGGGCAACAACCGGCAGATTAACTCGGTCGGGAACGCCGTGAAGGAGTTACTGGAGCCGTTCCTCGCGCAGTACCCGAACAAGTAAAAAGGGCGTAGAGGCAGGTGACGCTAGCCGGACCGTCCCGTGTACTCGCGGATGTCGTCGAGCGGCTCGTAACCGAGCAGTTCCCGCGCCGGTTTGAGCGACATACGCTCCATGATGGGTCGCGAAACAGCGTGGACAATCCCGTAGCCATCCGGGCCGATGGTGGGCACCGTGACGGCTTTGGTGAGTATCTGCACCATGTCGCGCGGCGAAAGCCAGATGCGCGTCGCGCCCCCATGCGTTCGGAGCAGTTCGCGGTCGTGCACGTCTTCCGGCACTAAAAACCAGCCGATCCGCATTGCCAGAAACTCGATGCCGTGCCGGTCGTGGTACCAACGTCCCATCGTCTCGCCGAACGCCTTGGTCGCGCCGTAGAGCGTGACCGGGCGCGGTAGGTCGGTTTCGGTGATCTGGTGATCCATGGGGTAGGCGTCGAACGCCTGGATCGTGGACGCGAAGATGATCCGCTTCACTCCGGCACGCACGGCGTTCTCGAAAGTGTGATACAGCCCGACCACGTTGCTCGGCACCAGCACGGAGACGAAGTCGGCTTCGGTGGACTGCGCCGCGAGGTGGATCAGGGTGTTAACACCTTCAAGCGCGGGCATCAACCCTTCCGGGTCCGCCAGGTCACCGGTCATCAAGCCGGGTATGTCGCCGGGGTCATGCCGGTCAAAAAGCCGGAGGTCGAACATCTCGGCGAGTGGCGGGGCCACAATCCGCCCGATACGCCCGCTCGCGCCGGTGAGAAGAACGCGCTTTCGCGCGGGAATGGTGTCGTGCATCGAGACAAAGTGTACCCGGATCCGCTGAGTTATTTGACGCCGCAACACCACGCTCGTGCTGGAGGCGTACAACCTCGGGGTCGGCGAGGCGACCCGCGCTGACAAATTGTGCGGGAGAACGAGCATCGAGTACTCGATGTCGGACGTGCTGGATAGTATAGACGGAGTGATAGAGTGACTACTCTCAGTACTGGCTCGGTATGCTAGATTGAGACTCATTACTATAGGCTAACCGCCGTTAGTCCGGATGCTGTAGCCGCTACATGTGTTCCTCCTTTAGCCAGGACCAGATGAAAATGGAAAGTAAACATCAGCCCTTTATGCTCCGTAGTTGCAGACTTGAAAAACGACATCCCGTCGTGTACTGCGTGAATACTTCAGACGTCAGGAACCTTTACCAGTTCAGTGAAGCACTCGTTTCTAGTGGTGTCCTCAAGCAACTGGAGAGTCATCATGGCATCCTTTTCGACGAATTGTACGACCGCATTATCGGCGATATTGGTACGGAATCGGTCGGCCTGATTTTGGTTTGCAATAAATTCACCAACCGAGATTTCGTTGATGATTTAACCGGGTGCTCCTAATTCATGGATGACAGTGTCGCTAGTGAATAACCTTCTAGTTTTAGTAACCGTGCGGAGTTGTTGGTGATAGAAGGATGAGAAGGGTTGAAGATGGCAGAACCATGGAGTACCCGCTATCAGCCGTGCTTGGGAACCTGACGGAGGACGAACTTGAGCCGTGGGAGCATTCGCAGTGCCGCTGGGAGAGGGCAGATCGCCGTTTGACAGATTCAGGCGAAGAGGCGGATTGAAACGCAGTCCCGAGCCACTGAATTGAGGGGTAGATATAGTAGCATAATGTCTATACAAATCTTTGCTTACATAGAGTATATTCCGCTTTTTAGCAAAGACAAGCCGAAGTGGTCGAGTTGTTCCTCGTTAGAGTTTCAGAACAATGGGCTTGACGACCGCCGCTTTATCTCATGCGTTTTCGACGTCCGGTACGACAATATCTTGCCACTCGTACCAAGGCGCGAGTGGCCGAGAAACATTTTATACAATGGCTTCGACACCTTGTACCTTGCCACGAATTGGCTCACTTTGCAAGAGATCAATATTGCCTTTGAAGAGTATAGTCTTCATGCTTTAGACCTAGATATCAACTCACAGTTGTTATTACTTTGCATGAATTATTTGCTAAAGGAGACACAGGATGAGTCCAGCATAAGGGCTATATTCGGCTACATATGAGATGTGAAGCATGTACGACGCGGCGAACTGTTAGACCTGGATGGCGGACATGCTCGGTCACATCAGAGGGGTATTTCGAGGAATGCCATGAGGCATCTCGCGACCGCCTGCCCAAGCCTGGCGTGTTCCTCGCCCGCGAAGTGAACCCCGTCAATCGGGCTGGGCGTCTAGATCGTTCCGGTGTCAAGACACACGCAACCCCGACGTTCCGCGACTTTTTTGTAGGCTTCGGCGAAGGCTAGCGATTTTTCCCGCGCGCCCTTGAACTCCACGGTGAGTCCCCCGACCTCCCGCATCGGCGCGGGCACGAGAATCAGTATCTCCCGCGCGGCTCCGGCGGATCGCGTCTGCTCCACGAGGCGTTCCCCCCTGCGGCGGCATCGAACGCGTCGCGGCCGTAACGCGCTTTGAGGTCGCTCGTGCCGAGCGCGATGATCAGAACGGCGACGGGGGCGTGCGTTTCGAGAACCATGGGCAGGAACCGCGAGCCATCGTGGTGCGGGAGCGACGGGTCGTCTACGTCCGTGGTCCGATTCCGCAGCCCCTCCTCGGCCACGTGCCATGCGTCGCCTAGCTCGCGGGCGAACACGCCCGTCCAGTGCGCGGGGAGCGGGAAGCGGCTGTATGTAGCGGGGTCGGTTCCCCGCGTGTTGGAATCGCCGTAGCAGACGATAGTACTCACGATTTATCTTCCCGGTCGGCGAGTGACAGGTTACGCCCCGCCGTTCCACTCGAAGCCGAGCGCGTCCAGGACCGCCTTCGCGAGGATCATATGTCCCGCCAGGTTCGGGTGTACGCGGTCCCACGCGAGCGCGGCGGAGTGTCGGTGCCGCAACGCCTCGTTGAACGCCGCTTGTGTGTCAACGAACACAGCGTCATACTCGGAGGCGATGGTTCTTACCACCGAGCCGTAGGCATCCATCCGCTTGCGCATGGCGTCGGCAGGGTTGTCTTCCACGTAAAAGGGCGTCATGAGGATGAGACCGCCTGGGAGAGTCGGGCGCGTCGCGCGGCAAAGGCGCATAAGCGTCGCCTTGTACTCGTCGAGCGGCACGGCGACCTCGGGGCGGCGCGGCTGATCGAACTGCCGCCAGACGTCGTTGATGCCAATGCAGATCGAGAGCCAATCCGGGCGTTGCGCGAGCACGTCGGTTTCCCAGCGGGCGGCGAGATCGCGCACGGTGTTGCCCCCGTTGCCCTGGTTGACGACGCGGATCGCGCGGGCGGGGTACGACGCTTCGAGTAGCGCGTCCACGAGCGACGGGTAGGACTTCCCGAGCGCGTCGAAAAGCCCCTCGCCGTCGGGACGCTTGCGTTCCCCGTCCGTAACAGAGTCACCGATAAAAAGTAGTTTCTGGTTCGCTTCAAGCTTCAGCATGGGATCAGCCTAAGATCCGCTTCACGAAGGTGACCAGTTCGGCGGGGTTGAACGGCTTGGTCAGGTACAGATCGGTGCCGCTGTGGTAGCCGGTTATCATGTCCTCGTCCTGGGTACGCGCGGTCAACATGATGACCGGCAAATCCGCGAGATCGGCGTCCGCGCGGACGCTAGACACCAGTTCGTTGCCGTCCATCTCCGGCATCATGACATCAGTGATCAACAGGTCGGGGCGCTTTCGCATCAGCAGGCGCAGTGCCTGTAGCCCTGTGATCGCCGTCTCGACGGCGTAGCCGTGCGACTCCAGATTGAAGGCGATCTGCCGGAGAATGCCCGGATCGTCTTCCACCACCAGCACGGTGCGCTTGGGAGCGGCCGTTTCGGCCGACGTCGTCACCTCGTTCGTTACCGCAAAACTCATTGTTGCTTTAGATTTCCCGTTCTCTAGATGGGTTCCGTCCGAATTTCGGACGGAATTAGTTTACGAACCCTGCTTTGTTTGGCTACCGCGAGGCTTATTTTGTTCCATTATACCTACTTTTCATTCCGTGGTTCCCGCAGTGTTGACATCGGGCGTGGGCCGGGGTATAAAGTTAACCGTGGTTAAGTTAACCGTGGTTAAATCTCAGATGAACCGCTCCCTGACAAAGGCGACCGGCGATGTGCTGAAGGCGATCTACTCGCTACAGGACGTCCCCGACGTCGGCGGGGTCGCCCTGCCATCCGACATCGCCGGGCGCACCGGCACCTCGCGGGCGTTTGTCACCAAGATGCTCAAAACCATGCGGGGCGACGGCCTAGTAGATTACGCCCCCTATCGCGGGGTGCGCCTAACGGGGATCGGAATGCAGAGCGCGGTAGAACTGTCCCGCCACCACCGCCTGCTGGAGCGGTTTCTCGCCGACTGTTTGGGGTTCTCGCCGGACGCGGCGCACGAGGAGGCGGAACGGCTCGAACACGTGATATCGGAAGAGTTCGAGACCCGCCTCGATGCCTTTCTCGGGTTCCCCGAGACGTGTCCGCACGGTGCTCCGATACCACGCCCCGACGGCACCGTGCCGCAATCGGTTGCCGCGACTCCGGCACAAGAAACAACGAAATGAACCTAATGCGCCGAATATCATCGCTATTTTTTGTATGCTCCCTGGTTTTCTGTCCCCTCTTTGGAGGGATCGCACTGGCGCAGGGTGACGTGACACCCATTCCGGCGGAACGCCCCGGATTCACGAGCGGCACCGATACGGTAACTCCTGGGCGGATTCAGTTGGAGGCGGGCCTCAGCGTACACCGGAGCGGCAGCGACCAGCAGTCGTCGTTCGGCGACAGCGCACAACTGCGCTTCCCCCTGCGCGATAATCTGGAAGCCCGACTAGGTCTGCCCTCTTACCTGCGGCAGACCGGTAGCGCGGACGCGAAGGGGCTGGGCGATGCCTCGGTGAGCCTCAAGTACCGCTTTCTGGAGACGAACCCGAAACAAAAGTTTCTGCCCGCCCTCGCCTTCATCGGCGGGGTAGAACTACCGACCGGCACACGCGACCTCCGTGAGGATGACTACCAGCCGTCTCTGGCACTCGAAGCAGGTTGGGACCTGGGCGAACGCTTCAGTTTGGGCGGCAACGTGACCTACGCGGGGATCCGGCAGGGCGGGGCGCGCTATGACGAATGGGGCACGGGCTTATGTTTGAACATCAACATCTCGCCGCTCTGGCAGTCGTTCGGCGAGGTGTACCGCGTCTCCGACACAGGAGTCGGAGAGATCCATCAGAACTTTTTCGACACCGGAGCGTCGTACCGAGTCGCCGCTAACACAATGCTGGACATCAGCGGGGGCGTGGGCATACTGGGCACCCGGGACTCCTGGTTCGTGGGGGGCGGGATCTCCCGCCGCTGGTAGAAACTATGATTATGACCACACGACGCGTATCCGATCCGGGCGACGAGATGGTATCGCTACCGGAATCTCACCGATCCGTCCCGGTTCCCGGAACAGGAGGCGCGACGCGGGTGCCGCGTTGGAAGCGGTTCCTGGCGTTCGCGGGTCCCGGCTTTCTGATCAGCGTCGGCTACATGGACCCCGGCAACTGGGCGACGGACCTCGCGGGCGGCTCGCGGTTCGGCTACGCTTTGCTTTGGGTGATCCTTGCCTCGAACCTGATGGCGATTCTGCTACAAACTCTCTGCGCCCGACTTGGGCTGGCGACGGGCAAGGATCTAGCCCAGGCCTGCCGCGACTTCTACCAGAAGCCGGCGGCGATCGCGCTCTGGATATTGTGCGAGATCGCCATCATCGCCTGTGATCTGGCGGAAGTGATCGGATCGGCGGTCGCGCTAAATCTGCTGTTCCACCTACCGCTCTTGTGGGGCGTGGTGCTAACCAGTCTGGACGTGCTGGCGATCCTCGGTCTGTCGCACTTCGGCTTCCGCAAACTGGAGGCGGTTGTGATCACGCTCGTCGCCACCGTCGCCGGTTGCTTCGCAGTCGAGATGTTCTTTGCGAAACCCGACTGGCACGCGGTCGGGATCGGGCTGGTGACGCCCGCCCTGCCCGGAAAAGACGCGCTGTTTATCGCGCTCGGTATCCTGGGCGCGACAGTGATGCCGCACAACCTGTACCTGCACTCTTCCATCGTGCAAACGCGGGCTAACGATCAGACGCCGGACGGCATCCGTCAGGCGATCCGCTACAACACCCTGGACACGTTCCTCGCGCTCGGTGCCGCGTTTTTCGTGAACGCGGCGATCCTGGTGCTGGCGGCGGCGGTGTTCCACAAGGGCGGAAAACCGGTCGAGGAGCTAGGGGACGCGCACAGGCTCCTGACGCCGCTCCTGAACGGCGCGGCGGCGACCCTGTTCGCGGTAGCCCTGCTCGCCTCGGGGCAGTCCTCCACGATCACCGGAACCCTCGCGGGCCAGATCGTGATGGAGGGTTTCCTGAGAATTCGCATCCAGCCCTGGCTCCGCCGCCTGATCACCCGGGGCCTCGCGATCATCCCGGCGGTGATCATGATCGTGGTCACCGGCGGTAAAAACACGGTGGGTCTGCTGGTCCTGTCGCAGGTCGTGCTTTCGCTCCAGTTGTCGTTCGCCATCTTCCCACTGACGATGTTCACATCGGACCGCAAGCGGATGGGCGAGTTCGTCAGCCCGCCGTGGCTCACCGTGCTCGCTTACGCGGTCTGCGTGACCATCGCGCTACTTAATATGAAGCTACTCTGGGATACGGCGAACGACCCGATACAAACCGGGCACTGGGGAGTCCCCGCGCTCGCGGCTCTCGTGGCGGTCACGGTTTTGTTCTCACTCTGGGTGGTGTTTGTGTATAAGAAGAAGTAGAAGGACCCTTTACCCTACGCCAGGGACGTGGAATCACCGATAAAAGAAGGAGAATCGGCTCGACGGGGTAAACTGTCGCCAAACAGGAAACCTTTCCAAGCACTAAAGCATTCATGAGGAGCGGCGTTTTCGTCCGACCATACCAAGCGATGTCCCACACCATAAAATTTATCCTCGCCGCCCTCGCCGCCGTTTCAGTCGGTGTCACGGCCCCCTTGATCGCGTCCCCGGCTTCCTCGCCGGATTCGCCTCAGGTCGCCAGGCCACAGCGGACGCGACTGACCGTCACGCCCGCCAAGAAGTTATCGAAGAGGCATCCTAAGCACGGTCGCGACGCCCACAACAAGCCCAAACCCGCCGCGCCAGTCAGCATGAAAGCGGTGGTGATTGACGAACCAAATACCCAGGAAGGCACTATCTCGGTCGTGACGGAGGCCAACGAGTTCGCGACCGTGGTCGCCGGGATGGGGACGCGCATCGCTCGCGGATACCAACTCACGTCTCTCGGCAACATCCATGCCGGTTATACACTGCGCTGTACCGGCGGCTGGGATCGGGACGGCTTCCAGTACCAGGCGAACCGGATCGCCCTCGGCGGCACCGTAAAGGACACCGACGTGATCGCCCGCGTGAACGCCGCGTGCCAGAACATCGGCAAAGCACGCAAAGGCGGCGGGTTCGGCCAGTCTCTGGTGGCGACCGTGCCACCGTCAGCGGCACCGAACGGGAATAGCATCGGCGGCAAGCCGTTCGCCCCACCGTCGCCGATCCCAACGGGGCTGATCCCCGAACAAACGCCGACCGGGGCACAGGCTCCCGCCGCCCAACCGACGGCTCCGGTCACCGCGCCGGGGATGGTACCCGCGCTACCGGGTACCGCCCCGCAAACCGTCCCCGCTACGCCCACGAATCCCGGAACAGTGCCAGTCCCGCCCCAGACCGCGCCCGCGCCGCCCCCGGCGAAGTGAAAATAAGTCACGTGCGGTAAAATAGCCGTATGGCACATGAGAGACCCGAAGAGGGGCAACCCGCTCCTCTGTTTTCATTACCGTCCCACGCGAGCGATAAGCCCGTCACCCTGTCGGATTTTCGCGGCAAAGTCGTGGTGCTCTATTTCTATCCCAAGGACGACACCCCCGGATGCACCAAGGAGTCCTGCGCGTTCCGCGATCTGAACGGTGACTACGCGGCGGCGGGCGCGGTCATTCTGGGTGTCTCACTCGATGACGTTGACTCCCACAAGGCATTCGCGGAGAAGTACACATTACCATTCCCGCTCCTCGCGGACACGGATACGGCCGTTTCAACGGCGTACGGCGTATACAAAGAGAAGAACTTCTACGGCAAGAAGAGCATGGGGATCGAGCGTACCACGTTCGTGATCGCGAGAGATGGGACCATAGCCCGTGTCTTCCCGCGCGTGAAAGTAGATGGCCACGGCGACGCCGTTCTGACTTATGTGCGGGAACTCGCCTGAGTGGTAGGCGATCCTCCTGGCACCGGGGCTTCGCCACGTCCGCGAGTGAGCGCGGGGGGCGAGTCACCGGCACCTGACCAACTGGAGGCAGAAGAGACGGCGGTCGAGGGGAGCAACAACGAGCGGCTCCTGTACCTGTCCGACGGCGTCTCCGCCATCGTGATCACGCTGCTGATCCTCGAAATCAAGGTGTTGCGTCCCGTGGAGCAACCGGGCCAGACGCTCTGGGATGTTTTGCGTCATTTCGGCGCGATCTGGCCCTCGCTTTTCGGGTACGTGTTGTCGTTCGTCACCGTCGGGATCATGTGGGCGAATCACTGCGTGCTGTTCCGCTACATCAGGCGCAACGACCATCTGCTCACGGTGCTCAGCTCGCTCCTGTTGCTCGTCGTCGCCTTCATTCCGTTCGCGACGGCAGTGCTCGCCGATTACCTCACGCATCCCGCGCCCTATGCCGAAGGCGGCGGTGCTGATCTACGCTGACACCAGCTTTCTGATGGCGGTGGCGTTTAACCTGATCTGGAACCACTCCTCGCGGGGCAACCGCCTGCTAGACACGTCGCTCGACCCGCGCCTTTTCGAGCGCGTGCATCAGCGGTACCGGTTCGGGCCGCTGATCTACGCCGCGTGTTTCGCGCTCGGCTTCGTCAGCGTGCCGGCAACACTGTGTGTGCTCGGTGCCCTCGCGCTCCTGTACGCACTGCCCTACAACGACGGAATACATGCCGTTGAGGCGCGCATCCACCGACTGACTGGCAAGTCACCGCGCCGCTGAGCGACGGGGCGCGTAGCGCACTACTTCGCGTCGAGCGATGACACCAGAGCGGTCCGCTCCTGGAAGATCGGGAAGACGCGCTGAAGCCCCGTTATCTCGAACACGCGCCAGATGGCACGGTTTGCGCACAGCACTCGGAGCGAGCCATTTCGGGCGGACACGTTCTCGTGTACCGCGACCAAGGTGGCGACGCCGACGGAGTCCAGGTAGGACACGCCGCTCAGATCCAGCACCAGGTCATGCTCGCCATTCTCGATCATCTTGAACAGCCGCTCGCGAAGCGCGGGGGCGTTGTAACAGTCGAGATCGCCGGACAGGTCAATGACAGGCAAACCGTGTAGCCGGTTCGCACGCGGGGGGGTTAAAGAGACCATATTGCACACCATACACCCTCTCTGGACAACGCCAGGATAAGGAAGTGACTTACAACTATTGACAGCGTCACTCTATTAGATTGGAGCGGCAAGGGGAACCGAAAACAGCGTCAGCGCAAAAATTGAATGGGTACACACGGTTCCACGGGTGTCGCGTTTGGAAGGAACAAGAGCAGTGTATCGCGTCGGTTCGGCGTTGCAACCTTCCCGTCAAAAATGTTCGGCCTGATTGTTTCCGGTTGCCGACGGCACCTTTCTTCGGCTACAATCAGGGCGGCGTTCTCGTTCCCGAACCCGCCGACTGTTTCAAGGATTCCCTAACTAAATGACCATGCCCGCGACCAACCCGGCGACGCCCACAGCCGCCCGAACCCGCCCCTACTTTGTAACCCTGATACCCGGCGACGGCATCGGCCCCGAGGTCATGGACGCGACCGTGCAGATGCTGGAAGCGACCGGCGTCCCGTTCCTATGGGACTACCAGCAGGCCGGTGCGGAGGTGATCCCGATGCACGGCACGCCCCTACCGGAGCATGTCGTGAACGCCGTCGTGAAATCGGGACTCGCGCTCAAAGGTCCCATCGGCACCCCGGTCGGTGGCGGGTTCACTTCCGTCAACGTCACCCTGCGGCAACGGCTCGGTCTGTACGCGAATGTGCGGCCCGCCCGTAGCCTCCCCGGTGTCATTACCCCCTTCCGGGATGTTGATATCGTGGTCGTGCGCGAGAACAGCGAGGATCTGTACAGCGGTATCGAGCACGTCGTCGTGCCGGGCGTGGTCGAGTCGCTGAAGATCATCACCGAAAAGGCGTCGTCGCGCATCGCGCGTCACGCCTTCGACCACGCCCGCGCCCATGGGCGCAAAAAGGTGACCGCCGTTCACAAAGCGAACATCATGAAACTTTCAGACGGCTTGTTTCTGGAGTGTTGCAAACGTGCCTCTCGCGACTACCCGGAGATCGAGTACACCGAGATGATCGTGGACAACTGCTGTATGCAACTGGTAACCAAACCCGGTCAGTTCGACGTCATGGTGATGGAGAACCTGTACGGCGACATCATCTCCGACCTTGTTTCGGGGCTCGTCGGCGGGCTGGGCGTCACCGGCTCCGCGAACATCGGCGAGGACGCTACGATATACGAGGCGGTTCACGGCACGGCTCCCGACATCGCGGGGAAAGGACTCGCGAACCCAACCGCGCTCCTCATGAGCGGCATCCTGATGCTCCGCGCCCTCGGCGAGACGGAGGCGGCGGTGCGCACGGAAACCGCGCTCTTCAAGGTGTTCACAGACGGCAAGCACTTCACGCGCGATCTGGGCGGCACGGCGGGCACGGCGGAGTTCGTGGAAGCGGTCATAGGCGCGATGGAGTAGAAGCCCTTTTTCCCATGAGTCAAAGTCCGAACGACCAGCCAACGAACACGGAAAGCCGACTGAGCCGCCGCGACTCGCCCGCGCTTTCGGGCCTGCTGGGCACCTACTACCTGTCGCCCGCCGAGGGGTTCGACGCGCTCGCGCCGACCTACGACCGGCGGCTCGCGGGCAACCCCCTGCTCGCATTGGAAAGCGGTGAGGCACTGTCCGCCCTGCCGGAGTTATCCGGGAAGAGCGTCGCCGACGTCGGTTGTGGCACGGGCCGGTACGCACTTCAGGTCGCGCGGATGGGCGCGGCACGCGTGGTTGGCATTGACCTGTCGCCTGAAATGCTCGCGGTCGCGCGGCGCAAGGCGGAGCGCGGCGAACTCGACGACGTGATCACCTGGCGGCGCGGCGATTTGCTGGAGCGGTTGCCGCTCGCGGACGGCGCGGTAGACGTCGTCATTTGCGCGTTGACCCTCTCGTTTCTGCTGGAGGTGGGCGGGGCGTTACGCGAAATGTCGCGCGTGCTCGCGTCCGGCGGCTCGCTTATCGTCAGCGACTACCACCCGCACCCGCTGGCACAGACGCGGGCGGACGCCGTGTCGCGCGACGGCAACACGGAGAGGGCACCTTTCTTGCGCTTCACTTCGGCAGGCGGGGATGATTACCGGATCGGTCAGTATGTCCACACCGTGAGCACCTTGTTTAGCACCGGTTTCGAGGCGGGCCTCGCGCTCGACCACCTCGCCGAACCGGTCCCCGAGCGGCACATCGCGAACACCTATGCCGGTTTGCGCGACCAGAGCGGCGTACCCCTCGCGCTCGTCGCCCGGTTCCAAAAGAGGTAACGGGTCGCGGTGGCGGATGCCCATGGCGTTAAAGGCCGCTCGTTTTGATGGCGGCCGAGAACGCACGCTTGCGCAGGTGATCGCCCTTTAGTTTCGTCACGTACTCCGCGAAGTCGCCCTCCTTGCCCGTTCGCCGGTGCGCCGTCTTCAGGTCGTTCAGTAGTTCGACGATCTCGTGGGTGGTGCCCGCCGCGATGGCTTTGGTAAGCAAGCGGCGGTAGACGGTGAGTGCCTCGTCCGGATGCGTCGCCTCGCGCAGAGGCGCGAGTTGCTTCCAGCTTTCGTCATCCGTGCCGTGCGCTTGCGCGAGTGCCCACGCCGTGTCACCGTCCCCTTCGGACAGATATAGAGCGATCAGGCGGTCGGCGGCGGTCACCTCCTGGTGGTAGCTGGCCACGGTGCTCCGCGCCGGTTGCGCCGTGAGCCGTTCGCGCAGAAGTTGTATCGCACGTTCCCGCCATTCATCCCAAGTGCCGAGCGGCAGGGCAAAATCGCGTAACGACTGGTAGTTCTCGACGTTCGGGAGTGCCTCGAAGAGTCGCCATAGTACCAGTAACGCCCGCTCATTCTCCCCCCCATCCCTGTACTGCTCGATCAGGAATTCACGTACCGCCTGGTTCGTCTGATTACCGAACGCCGCCAACGCCCGCTCCGCCCACTTACACGCCTCCTCGTCGCGGCTCGCGTCGCGGAGGGCTTTGACGATCATGTTGTAGCGATCGGGGGTTGTAAGATCTTTGTCCCAAACCACTATCAGCGCATCCGTGTCGTTGTCCGCGCGGGCGAAAGACTCTAGCAACGTCGCGATGCGGGCGCGGCGCGGGTCGTAACTGTTGTACCGGCGGTTCTCGTGTGTCAGCGGTGCGATCTTCGCCCAGTCGGCTTGCAGGAGGCTTCGGAACTCGCGGATCCCCTCGTCGCCGAGCCGCTTCGCATAGGTCTGGAGTGCGTCCTTCCAGAAGCTGTACTCACCGCCGACTACCCGCTCATACAGCACTGCGGCAAGCTCGATCGGATCGGGCGGCGCGACCTGCACGGCTTCCCGGTATATCTCAATGAGGCGGGCGGCTATCTCCCGAACAGCGTCCGCGGCACCCCGGCTACGGCCGTACACCTCTATCACGCGGTCGGACGCGAACAGGGCGAGTTCTTGCACTGGTTGCCCCTCGCCTATCGCCAGTAGCTCCTTAAGCGTGACCGCGACCTCCTCGACATTCTGCACGAACGCCTTGAGTTGACGGGCATCGGGGTAGGCACGGGCTTTGGTCGCACCCTCGATCGTTTTGCGGAGCGCGGCGACATTCACCCCCCGCGCGGTGTCGGAGGCGACGCGCAGGAACAGCCGCTTTCGCCAGTCCGCGTCCAGTTTCGACTGTTCCCAGATCAGGGCGGCGAGCGCGTCCGTGGACTGATTTGAGAGCCAGTCGCGCAGGTGATCCGCCGTCACACTTTTTCCGACGCGTCGGGTGGGGGTGCGTTTGGGCGCGACGTAATCGTCATCCACCCCGACCGTGCGGAAACCGGCGTAGTCCCGGATATAGGTCAGCGCGACGGCGACACAGTGTTTGCAGAAGACGCCCTCATCTTCATAGTAGGGGCAGATACACGAGTAGTTCAAGCCGCCCTTTTGGGACGCGGAAATCGCGACGCTGTAGAGTTCCTCCCCCATCACCTGGGCGCGGATACTGTCCTCGCCAACAGTGACATCCCGCGCCGCGCCGGAGCGGAAGTAATCCTCCCCCAGTGACAGCGATTGGGGGTCGGTCAGCGCACTAAGGGCGTCGTAAGTCAGTAGTTCGTCGAGTGGCATGGGCGGATTTTATCGCGTCCTAAATAAATTCCGAACCCGACGGTGCAATCATGAGACACAAAAAAGACCGGGTGGGGCGATCTACTACGCCCCACCCGGCCCCTATTACCAGATCCGGCGCACCTACATTTTGGGCGTCGGTGTCATCTTGCCGCCCATTTTTGGGGTCACCTTGCCGCCCGATGTACCGGACTTGCCGGGCATGATCACGGTGTCGATGACGTGGATCACGCCGTTATCGGCGATGATATCGGTCTTGATGATCTTCGCGTTGTTCACCATCGGCGGCTTGATGCCGACATGGATCGTCGGGCCAGCGAGCGACGGGACATCGGCGGCTGCCGTCATGGCCATCACGTCGGCGGCCATGATCTTCTTGCCGACGACATGATACTCAAGAAGGGAGGCGAGCTTGGCTTTGTTCTCCGGCTTCAGGAGCATCGCGAGCGTGCCCTTCGGCAACTTGGCGAACGCGGCGTTGGTGGGCGCGAACACGGTGATGTTCTTCGCTTTCTTGAGCGTGCCGACAAGACCGGCGGCTTTAATCGCCTTTACCAGAGTGGTGAACTGTGGGTTGGACATAGCGACACCGACGACATCCGCGGCATGCGCGGCGGGGGCGATCAGGGCGGCTACCGCAACAAGCCCGGCTAACAGAAAAGACCTTCGCATCAACTTTTAATACCTTTCAAGGAAACCCACCGCGCCTTATTGGCATCGGCTATTGTTTCTACAGCCGTCACAACGCTCAACCGGCGCATTTCGTGCCCGATACTTGTTCCGGCAGGAAGTCGGGGGTTCGCCGGCGAATAATGTCTCACTATGATATCTTTATACAGTTGCCTTCTTTTGTGTCTCCTCGGTGCCGCCCCGATCCCCGCCCCCGCGCGACCGGCAGTAGTGGCACCTGGCGAACTCCCTGAGCTGAATGTGGCGTCGTTCGCCGACGCTATGAACAAGCGCGACGGGGATAGGGACGAACTCGCCGGACGCGTGCGCCAATGGTTCGGCGCGGACAACCTGCGCAAGGGGCCGTATCCGAAGCAGGACAACCTGCGCCTCGCCGCCGCCATCGAGACAGTGCCCGACCTCGCGAAGAACACCCCGGTGACGTTCGTCTCCGACGACGGCACCTACCGGCTCCCGCTAAAACGGCTGGGTAGGAGCAACGTGTACGCAGGCGAGGCAACACTCCCCGAGGGCGTC
>JAYUUO010000307.1:0-6817 GCA_043754515.1 Armatimonadota bacterium | reverse complement strand
GACGGCGCGGCCCCGGTGCTGGAACTGGCGAGGCAGGTCACGTACAGCGGATTGGTGGACCCGGACACCGGGCAACAGCCGTCCACCGTCTCGTGGCGCGCGGAGGCGGTGAACACGTGGGGCGCGGGCGGGCTGGTGTCGCGGGCCGCGTACCGGGGCGGGTACGGGTACGGCCAGCCGGTGCAGTTCGTGCCGTCGTATTACGCCTACGACGGGCTGGGGAACGCGAGCGAGGTGATCGGCGGGGGCGGGCAACTCGGGACGCGGCACGTCACGGGCGCGTACGGGAGCGCGAGCACGTTCGCCCCAGACGGCACGCCGTTCATCGGCGCGGCGAATGGCGACCCGTACGCGGGCTTCGGGGGGACAGCGAAAACGCGGCGTTTTGCGCGAGTACGGCTACTACACGGACGCGGAGACGGGGAAGCACGCGAATAGACGACCGAGACCATACTCCACCAAACCACCGGGTAACGGCGGTACGCTTCACGCGCGGTGTCAAGCGTGTGGGACGCAGGCGAAACGAAACGCGCCCGTGAACGTATATAAGCATAGATGACACCCCTGACCATCCTCGCCGCTTTCGCCGTCGTTGCCATCCTCCCGCAACTCGTCCGGCGCGGCGTAGAAGCATACAAAAACGTGCGGCGCGGGGCGCGGCTCCCGGAGACGTGGGGGGCGAGCGTCTGCGCCCTGGTCGGGCTTGGGATCACGGCGGTGTACTTCGGGCTGCCGTCTGGCCTGCTCGGGAAGTGGCACCCGCTACTCGTGTTCACGGGCGTTAACCTGATGCTATTCGGCGCGGTATCGCAGTGGCGTTATAAACAGAAATACAGCCGTAACGGGCCGGAAGTGCGCGAGTATCGCCCGAAAAATTGGAAACAGGAGGCGAACCGATGACCGTGCGAACATTAGGCTGGGGTTGCGGCGGGGCGGTCGCCGCGCTATTGATGTTCCTGGGCTACCGGCTCGCAAACCCGTGGGAGCATTTCTCGTTTCGCGGTTACGAGGTAGAGCGCAACCGGCTTACGGAGCGAGTGCGGGTCAAAGTCGGCGACGGGTGGCAGTACGCGCTGAACAACGCGCCGTACGCGCCGACGGTATCGGAGGCGGATCTCGCCCGCGTTTCGCTCACGCGGATCGAGTTCGGCCCACGCGGTTACCTGTGTGGGGTCGCGACGGTGAAGGGGGACAAGCCGATTTCCGGGCGGCTGGCGTTTCTGATCAACGTCGCCGAGATAGAGTCCGGCAAGCGACGCACCATCGAATCGGAGCGTGCGCTACGATGCAACGTAGCGTTCGCCCCCGGCGTGCCGAACGTCTTCGTGATCCGCACCGACATGACGCCGCCTACGATGCAAGAAAAGTACCGGGTGCAACTCATCCCGATGAACGCGGTCCGGGAGTAGGCAGGGGGAGCGGAGAGCGTGTCGACGCGCTCCCCTCCGCCGCGAGCGCGTCGCCCCTCCCCGCCGAAACGACTCGCCCCGCCGAAACAGCCCGCGCACGGTGTCCGTGATAAACGCCCCCCGCGTGCCCCCCATCCGCGCAACCCACTGGCATAATGCCAAGTTATGCTCCGCATATCTAATATGTCTTTTTATTCTACCGCGCGACGCGATACCGTGAGCGTGGAAAAACGAAAAGATGACCCGCCCCTTCTTCACATCGCTAGTCTTATCCCTCCCGTTCCTGCTCACGCGCCAGGTCGTGTTCATCGCAGCGGCGGTAGCCTGCCTGACGCCGTGGGTGACGCCACCACTCGCGCTGGCGGCCGGCATTGCGTTCGCGCTAACGATCGGAAACCCGTTCGCGTCTTTCACCAAGAACGCCGCGAAGTGGCTCCTGCAATCCTGTGTCGTCGCGCTCGGCTTTGGCCTGAACCTTTCCGTGGTCTGGGAGGCGGGGCGTACCGGCTTCGTATTTGCCGCCGCGAGCATCGTGCTGACACTAGGGCTGGGGGCGTTGCTGGGTAGGCTACTCGGTGTCGCGCCGCGAACGGGCGGACTGATCTCGGCGGGCACTGCTATCTGCGGCGGGTCGGCGATAGCCGCCGTCGGTAGCGTCACCGGCGCGGGCGAGGGCGAGATAACAGTCGCGATGGGCACCGTATTTCTGCTGAACGCGGTCGCGCTGTATCTTTTCCCGGCGGTCGGGCACGCGCTCCATCTCTCGCAGACGCAGTTCGGGACCTGGGCGGGTGTCGCGATCCACGACATTTCGAGCGTGGTCGGCGCGGCCTCGCATTATGGGCCGCAAGCGTTGCGCGTCGCGACCGCCGTCAAACTGTCCCGCGCCCTGTGGATCGTTCCCGTCGCGCTACTGGCATCGGCGGCGTTTCGGATAGGCGGGTCTCGCGGTGTCGTGGGAAGCACGGTCGGATTCACGGCGGAGCAGACGACGCCGGGGCGGGTACAAGTCCCCTGGTTCATCGGGCTGTTCCTGCTCGCGTCGGTCGCCCGCGAGTTTCTGGCACAGGTCGCGGCCGCCGCGCCCGCCATCACGCATCTCGCCACGGTCGGCTTGACGCTGACCTTGTTCCTGATCGGCGCAGGGATCTCGGCGGGTACGCTACGCGCAGTCGGCGTCCGGCCGCTCGCGCAGGGTGTGCTACTATGGCTTGTGATCAGCGCGGGAACACTGCTTGTCATCCTGCGCACCGTGCATTGACACATTGACAGGATAAGGAGTGGCGACCACCGGGCGCGTGACCGCCTCCCCCGTGGATGACTCCTATAAGACTTAAGAGGACGATGATGCAGTCGCCTTGGCCGCCGTGACGCTGGGTTTAAGTGGAACAGATCGTTTCGCGGTATAATCACCTGCCGATCATCGTGCATCCAGGGCTGGCGATTCGCACCGCCGCTACCGGGAAGCAACCCTGTTCACGTCACGGAGGTAGCAAGGCCAGGCTACAAATTTCGGCGAGTGGCGGTGGCGGGCGCGCAAACTCGCCGCCGACCGCTGATCCCCCCGGTAGAGTGGCTGGTAAGGCGGGTGATTGGCCGCGTCGTGACCTCACCCCCCGGCCAATCACCCGCCTTACCCCGCCGTGTCAACTTCCTGCCGCTCCATCGTGAAGATACGGAGCAACTCGAAGTCTAGTTCGACGCCGAGGCCACCTCCCGTGGGCACCTTCGCCGAGCCGCCCTCGATCGGCATCGTCGGCTTGTACATCGCGTCGCGGAGCGGGTTCGCGTCCGGTGCCTCGCATTCCAGCCAGCCGACACCCGCTTCCGCCCGGCCCGGCTGGCGCGAGTCGGACGCCAAAAAGTGGATCGCACATGCCATGCTGAACATCGTGCCAGACACATGCGGCACGATATTCACGCCTCGCGCGGACGCCGCCGCACGGATCTGTAGTAGCTCGCTGATGCCGCCACAGTAGCCGAAGTCGGGCATCAAAATATGTGCCGCGCCGGTGTCGAGCAGGGTCTGAAACCCCCAGCGCGTCTGCTCCCGCTTTCCCAGCGCGATCGGGATGTGAAGCCGCTCGCTCAGGAGCCGGTACGCGGCGGGGACGTCGAGTGTCAGCGGGTCCTCGAACGCGGCGAACCCGTTCTCCTCCAGCACCTTCCCGATGCTGGTCGCCTCCGGTAGATCGTAGGCATAGTGCGCGTTCGCGAGCAGGGCCGCGTCGGGGAATGCATTGCGCAGGGCGCGGATCAGGGCGCGGTCGAAGGGCAGGTTGCGACCGATCTGCACCTTCACGGCGCGGAACCCGCTGGCGAGGTAGCCCCCCGCCTCGTCCACCAGAGCGGGGATCAGATCGGCTTCGGGTAGGTCACGGAAATAACAGCCGATCGCGTAGCACGGGATCCGCTCCCGCATTTTGCCGCCGAGCATTTCGCACAGCGGCGTTTGGAGGTATTTGCCTTTGAGATCCCAGAGTGCCATGTCAACCGCCGACATCGCCGCGAGCATCGGCCCGCGCGCCCAGTCGCGCGACGCCCGCCACATCTGGTTCCACAACAGCTCGATTTGGAGCGGGTTTTTGCCGATCAGTCGCGGCGCGTAGAACGTCGAGATGGCGCACTGCGCCATCGCGGCGGGGCCGGCAGCCTCGCCCCAGCCGGTCACGCCGTCGTCGGTGAGTATCTCGACTAGCAATGCCTGGCGGGACTCGAACCGACCTTGCGCGTAGCCGAGGAACTCCGGGAGCGGGCAGGAGAGGCGATAAGTACGGATGCGTTCGATCTTCAAGACAGGGAAGATTTCGCCAGAGGGCCGCTACTTTCCTTCCCGCGCTGCCCGCACCGCGTCCACCATCGCCCGCGCCGCGCGCGTCAGGGTTTCCCAATCGCCGCTCTGTAGCACCGCTTTGCCGACCAGCGAGCCGCCCGCCGCGACCGCGACGCAACCCGCGCGGATGAAATCGCCCGCCGTATGGATGTCCACGCCGCCGGTCGGAATGACGCGCAGCTGGGGGAGCGGCGCGAGCAGGGCGCGGATGTAGCCCGGCCCTAAACCGTCGGCGGGGAATATCTTGATGAAGTCCGCGCCCGCCTCGTGCGCGGCGAGTGCCTCGGTCGGCGTGTACGCGCCCGCGATGATCGGCACGGAGTAGCGAAGACAGAGCGCGATCACGTCGGGCTTCATTACCGGGGTGACAACGAACCGTGCCCCGGCGAGCAGTGCCATGCGGCAGGTCTCGGGGTCCAGCACTGTGCCGACGCCCATCAGCACGGCGTCGCCGAGCGCGTCGGAGACGGACCGGATCACGCCCAGCGCGTCCGGCGTGGTCATCGTCACCTCCATGGCGGTCACGCCCCCGGCGAGCAGGGCGCGGGCGGCACCCAGGAGCTGTGCCGGGTCGTCGGCGCGGATGACTGCGACCACGCCGGGGTTGAGGAGCCGGTGGATGGCTTCGTGTTTGTGCATGGGGGTAGTGTAGCCGATTCGGTCGGGGTTCGGAGTATGTTCACCGCAGGTCTCCGGGGGGGCGGCGAGACTATCCCGGAGGCATGACTAGCGGGCGCGAACACCGACACCACGCGCTACCGGCTCATACAATCGGGCGGATCATAAGTGCTGGCGTGGCAAGAACACTTCTCACGATCCGTTGACGCCTTCGGTATCTCGATCAGACTTCCGTCCCAGTCACCCTCTGGCAAACCTACGACACCCTCTTAAAAGGGCCAAATCGGGGCGGCGTGCGTGAAGTGCCCGCGTGCGAAGTCGAACTGCACGCGGAAAAAGATCGAGCGGTCCGGGTGACGGATGGAAAATCCCCACCCCGACGAGGCGACGTCGAAGATGGCGGTGTGGGGTTTTTGCCACCCCATCAGGAAGCAGTACCTGCCGCCAGGGTTCACCTGGTGCAACGGGATGTTCTTGAGTTTGCAGTAGAACCGGACGCATGCCTCGTCGAAGCGGAGGTTATCAACAAGGATCATCTCCGCCCGGTTACCCCTTCTGCGATAAACATTGCAGACCTCCATCGTCGAGTCGAGATGTTTGTCCACCACGATGAACTCGTCTTTCGGAGATAGATAGACATTGACAGGCTGGTTCTCCGCGTATTCGAGTCCGATGAACCGGCCTTCAATCGTCATGGTGAAGTCCGGGATCTCGATAACCCCGGCTCCGTGTGCGGGTGAGATGATAATCCAGACATCGTTCTCCTTCCGCTCGACGACGCGGAAGGTGCCGTTCGCCTTACCGACAATGAAATCCCCACGCTCATTTACGTCGCCTTCCTGGAAGATTCTCATAACCCTCCGGTTAGTCCGGTGGGACGGATGACCCCATCATCTATACTGCCGCAACCGAGCCAGTGCTTCCGCCCGCCATTCTGAGTTGTACTTGTCAGATTTCCCGTCCGTCTTTTCAACGATTGACTCCCACAGCCGGATCGCTTCCGCCTTGTTATTCTGCTGTATGTTCACTTTCGCTAATCCGTTGATTGCTGATAAGGACTCGGGGTGCTGCAAGCGTATCCGTTGATACAACTCCTTAGCCTCCTTCGTTCTGTTATTCGCGCGTAGTTCAATAGCCAACTCCAGCGCGGATCGCAACCTTTGCGGGGGATTTTTTATGGCCGCGCGTAGCGAATCCTCGTAAGGATCTGAACGCGGCGCGCATCCCGCAAGGATGACACCTGAGATCAGAAACAGGATGACAGACATTCTTCGCATCTTTCGCCCTTTCGCTTGTTGGTGGGAAGCGGAATAGAACCCATCGAAACCTTGCCCTGTTCCGCTTCCGCGCCGATGGGTTCTACTTCACGAAGCCACGAACCTGTGGTTCCGTTACGATTACTGCTCTATTTGGCGCATTTCCATATCGTGTTGTGTGCCGTGACCGTTGCGTCCCTCGTCGAATTAAGCGCGGAACTTCTCTGATTTTTGATCAGGTCCCACATATGCTGTATCGCGGCATCACTCCGAGGATTCGAATCAGCATCCCCTTTGGTGTGCGAGGGGACTTTATCCCAGTCGCGCATCTGCAGATTCATTTTGTTGACGCAGTCGCCATCAATTTGGGCGATCGTGTATTTCTCCCACAGGTTTGTGCCCCCGATCAAACCGACTACTGCCGCGCCTCCTAGTTTCAGTCCTTTCTTCGCATTATCAGATATGTCATTCCACCAGTCTATGACTGGCTTACCACACCTATCATAGAACCATCCGATTCCCCTCATACCCCATTGAGTGAATGGTTCCCATAACTTCAACCCGGACGGATCGAGCGCGCCAACCGGATTATTTACGCAGTAGGCATGAAGGTTGATCCCGCCCCTCCACCCGATCGGGTCGCGGTTGAGCCATCGTCCGGTGCTCGGGTCGTAGTAACGGTAGGTACATAACTGCAACCC
>JAYUUO010000306.1:0-20465 GCA_043754515.1 Armatimonadota bacterium | reverse complement strand
CCGATGACGGCCTCGCCCGACGATTCGGTGACTTTATGCGGCCGCCTTGCGTCGGCGGCGCACGAGTGTGCCCATTCCGAGTAGCGGCCCGCCGAATCCGAGCAAACCAGCCGTGCCGCCTTCGGGCACAACCGTCGCGAGTGCCCGTTGCGCGATCAGGTTGTGTGTCGCGGCGGTGGGATGAATCTCGTCGTAGTACAGATAGCCGTTGGCGTTCTGCTTCGGGTCCACGATGGTCGGGTTGTAGCCTTGCGTCAGCCCGACGCCAGGAATCGAGCCGCTTTGTACATACGGCGTGGCGACGTTAGCGAGGCCGAACCCGGCAGGGTTAGCAATGACCTGTTTATAGAGCGCGTTTATATCGAGGAGTTTGACGTCCACCGTCGGCCGCGCCTGGCGGATCGCGCCGAGCGCGGTGTTCAGACCGGCGTTATGGAGCGCGGTAGCGGTGTTCAATGCCGCGCCATTCCCGCTCGCGAAGCCGCCCGGCGTGCTACCGAGGTCGGGCAGGTTCAGCACGAGGAACTGGGTTGCCCCGGCTGTCGCCAGCGAGTTGATCTCGCCGGAAAGGTTCGCGACCGGGTTGCCAGTGCTTCCAGTAAAGTAGTCGTTCGCGCCGCCCCAGAGCACGAACAGGCTGGTCGCGTTTACGGACGGGTTGGCCGTCAGATAGCTGGAGACCTGCGTCTGCATTCCCAGCGCGTTCGCGCCGAGGCCGAGCGACGTAAGAACAGGGTTGGCGGTGTTTTGCGTGTTAGTGAGCGCACCGGCGAACGCCCTGTCGTCGAGTGGGACGCCGAGCGCGGAGGCGAGACCTTCGACCCACACGGGGCCGTTGGTCAGGCGACCGGCGGCATACGCCGGTTTGCCGCCCGTGTCTTTTATAGACGGGAACTGGCCCCCGGTCAGGGCGGACAGGTTGCCGTTATCGGATAGGCTGTCCCCGAAGGCGACGACGCGATTAATAGGGCGGGCGGACGCGGAAACGGCGGCACCAGCGACGAACGTGAGCGATACTAGTGCGGTCAGCACCCGGCGACGTGAGATAAGAATCATGGTTCAACCCTTTACTGATATGTATGAGATCTAAGACACAGGCTCTATTTCGCGCCGTCCTCGGTCGAATCCTCCACGTGCTCCGAGAAGCCCCGGCTCCCTCGCGTACCCTGGTGTCGGAGACCGTTACCCGCCCCGCCCGACGCGACGAACATGTCCCCGAGAACGCGTACGAAAAAAAATATGTGTTTGTAAAAAAAAGTTAGTGAAAAGGCATGAACAACGCGGCAACATGATTGTGTAGAAATCACAAACCCAGGGGGCGGGAAACAAGCCCAACCCCTCCTAGTCCCGAAGGAACCTGTTAAACCCATGAAGAACCTTTCTCTGAAGAGCGCCAAGCGCGCCTTTACGCTCGTTGAGATCATGATCGTAGTCCTGATCATCGGCATCCTGCTCGCCATCGCGATCCCGAACTTCATCAAGGCTCGTGAGCAGTCCCGCGCCAAGTCCTGCTCGGAGAACCTGAAGCAGATCGACGCCGCCAAGCAACTCTACGCGATGGACAGCGGCATCAAGGACGGTGGTGCCGTCACCCTATCCGCGTTGATCGGACCGTCCTCGTACATTAAAGCCTCCCCGCTGTGCCCGTCTACCAACACCGACACGTACACCGCGGCCATCGGCACAATTAACGTCAACCCGAGCTGCGCGAACAACACAACCACTTACCCGCACACTGTCAACGGGCTACCGTAAGTTAACTCATCGGTGGATCGCTCCGCCTCACGGCCCCCCCTGCGTCCGACAGTACGCAGGGGTTTTTTCAGTTGACGGGTGGCTCCGGGGGCGTCCGCGAGACGACGGAAGATTGTTGCCGCTTCAAGACAAAACAATGATACCGCGCGAGCTTAAACACACATGAAAAACTTCTCCCCCAAGATCGCGAAGAGTGCGTTCACGTTAGTCGAGATCATGATCACCGTTGTCATCATCGGCATCCTACTGGCGATCGCGATCCCGAACTTCATCAAGGCGCGCGAGCAGTCCCGCGCCAAGTCCTGCTCGGCGAACTTGTCCCAAATAGACCTGGCGAAGCAACAGTACGCGATGGACAACAATCTGTACAGCAATAGCAGCGTCGTCCCGTCCTCCACCGATCTTGTGGGGCCTTCTTCCTACATAAGGGTGGCACCGTCCTGCCCGAGCACTAACAACCCCTCCGACTACACCTACGGCGCGATAAACACCGCCCCGACCTGCGCTAACAACAATGTGGCACAGAAATACTTCCACACGGCAGTCGGCAACTAGCCGCATCGGAGCGATTTTCTATTGAGGGAGTTTTTCCGAATCCTGCACAGCACGGGGATCACTTGGTCATTGACAGAATGTAGCTTCAAGTACGCCACTGCCAAAGATTACAGAAGATCCGGATCTAAACATGGCACAACCTGTTCACAATCCAAGAATCTACCGACTGTTCCCCAGAAACAAATCCGATGAACAACCCGAATTGCCCCAGATACTTTCGCCAGATCTCCGGTTTTACCCTGGTGGAGATCATGTTCGTGATTCTCATAATAGGCATTCTGCTCGTCATAGCGATCCCGAACTTCGTCAAGGTACGCGAGCAAGCACGCCGCAAGCAGTGCGTGGCCAACCTTCGCAAGATCGAATGGGCAAAAGACGCATTCTTAATGGACAAGAACAAGTCTCAGTCCACCGTGATGACCACGACTGATCTATATCCCTCTGATGGGTCTGGCTACCTCAAGTTCGAGCCGAAGTGTAACGCGGGCGGCGTCTACTTCATAGGTGACGGCCTCCAGGAGCCGACCTGTGATTACGGCAATGGCCATGTCGTCACCGGCAACTGACTACCCACTTTCCTTATCGTTCGTGCTTTCCCTGCATCGCGGTGACATGTGCCGTCAGTCCGAAAGCTCGATGAGATCACGCGCTTGTAGCGCGGCCTGATGCGAGGACAGGTACTCGAAACGCCCCTGCCGCCCTACCGAGTCTATCCCCCAGGCGGTCAACCGTTCGCGCTCGCTCTGCACGCGCTCGCTGTCGCCCCGGTGGAAGACCGGATACGCGAACGGCGTGACCTGTTGCCCGACGAAGCACGGTTGCCCCGTCAGAAACCCGAACCGGGCCGCGTGCGCCTCGAAGTCGGTTCGCAATCCTTCGAGAGTCGCCTCCGACGCGTCCCGTGTCGTTATCTCAACCGTCAGCCACGCCTCGCCGTGTGCCTTGAACTGCTCCGGGTACAGGGTCGCGAAGTTCGTGATGCGCTTCCACTGCCCGCTCTCAGTAAAGTTGTAGAAGAACGCCGCGTCGGTCTGCAAGCCGCCCCGATAAAACAGCGAGAGTAGGTGCACGTGGTCCAGATTCTCGCGCGGCGTCTCGCCGATCAGACGGAGCATGACCGGGATCGGAATCGTGGACACGACGCGCTCGTAGCGGCGCGGCTCGCCCGCTCCGGCAACCCGGAGCAGGAAACCGTTATCCGCGTCGCGCTCCACTTTTTGTACGCTCGCCCCCAAATGGACGCCGACACCCTGTGCGCGGATGTAGTCGCCGATTGCACCGTACTGTGCGTCGAACCCGTCCTCGTGCCGCACATGAACCCAGGGGCGGTGGTCGCCCTCGTCGTGAACACGCTTGCGCTCCCGCGCGGTCTGCTGCTCGACGAAGAACCGCCGTACCAGGTGCGCCGGGGTGTGGTACTGGAGTTCGGAGAGCCGCTGTTCGGCAAATTCGATCCCGACCTGGGAGTCGGGGATCTGATACAAACGCTCGATGTAGCGTTTCAGCCCGGTGCGCTCATAAACCGTGTCGCCCATGTAGTACTTCGCATAGGCCGGGACACTGTCACGCTTGCGGTAACGATAGCGGGCTACTGCTATGTCAACGGCGGCGCGGCACAGCGTCCAGAGGCCGTTGCCCTTGATGAACCCGCCGAGGCTGATCGGGTAATGATCCACCTGCCCTGACGGGCGGAGTGCCATAAATCGCGGTAACGCTCGGGGGCAGTGTGGTAACAGAAAGGGGAAGTTTTTGAACAGTTCGTGGTCGGGCGGATAGAGGAATGCCCCGATGTCGAACAAGAAACCGTCCGCCTCGACCGTGCGGTGCAACCCGCCGAGCCTGGTATCTTTCTCGTAAAGATCTACCCCGATGCCGCGTTGCGCGAGTTGATTCGCCACCACAACGCCCGCGATACCACCGCCCAAGACTGCCACCCGCTTCATACGCCCATTTTACCACACGCGCACGCGGACTCTTAATCCTAACGCCAACTCAATGGGGCGACTCATCGAACTTACCTTCACCGGTCGCGGGGGCGGGGGCCATGTTCGTCCGCGAGTGCTGTATAATGCGGGGCACTACCGGATTATTTAGACAGGTTCACGAGGACTATGGGCGACAGCAAAGCATTCATCACAGTCGGGCGCGAGATGCCCAAGAAGCGACCGGTCGGCGAGCGAGTCGGCGATTTCAAAGAGGTTTACCTGCCGATGGCTCCTGAGAAACTGCGGGCGCAGGCGTCGCGTTGCATGGACTGCGGCATCCCGTTCTGCCACGGTGGTTGTCCGCTCGGCAACCTGATCCCCGACTGGAACGATCTGGTCTACCGGGGCAAGTGGAAGACCGCGCTCGCGGCACTGCACGCGACCAATAACTTCCCCGAGTTTACCGGCAAACTATGCCCCGCGCCGTGCGAGGAGGCGTGCGTTCTGTCAATCAACGACGACGCGGTGACGATCAAGCAGATCGAGATGACGATCATTGACCGTGGCTTCGAGGAGGGCTGGATACAGGCGGAGACGCCGACGAAGCGCACCGGGAAAACCGTCGCCGTCATCGGGTCGGGACCCGCCGGGCTAGCGGCGGCGCAACAGCTGAACCGCGCCGGACATTACGTCACCGTTTTCGAGCGGGACGACAGGGTCGGCGGGCTACTGCGCTACGGCATTCCTGATTTCAAGATGGACAAGACGAAGTACATTGACCGCCGTGTCGCGCTCCTCGCCGAAGAGGGGATAGCGTTCCGGACCGGAGTTCATATCGGCACGGACATCACGGCTGATGAACTGCGCGGATCGTTCGACGCCGTGGTCCTGTGTGTCGGCGCGCTCAAGCCGCGCGACATGACCGGGGTCGCCGGGCGTGAACTTGGCGGCATCCACTACGCGATGGACTACCTGACGCAGGCGAACCGACGTATCGCGGGCGAGAACACAGAGTCATGGCAGGTGCCGGTGATTGACGCGCGGGGTAAGCACGTGATCATCATCGGCGGCGGCGATACGGGCGCGGACTGCTACGGCACGGCGATACGGCAGGGGGCGGCAAGCGTTACGCAGTTCCAGATCCACCCGGAGCCGCCCAAAGACCGACCCGAATTGAACCCGTGGTGGCCGGAACCCGCGATGGTGCTGAAGACAGGTCCCGCGCACGAGGAGGGCGGTAGCCGCGAGTGGGGCATCCACACCGACCGCTTCACCGGCGAGGCGGGTGTTGTCAAGCAACTCCACGCCGTGCGCGTACAAAAGGGTGATGGCATGGTGGGCGGGCGGCGCGGGATGGTCGCGGTGCCGGGCGGCGAGGTCGTGTTTCCGGCGGATCTGGTGCTGATCGCTATCGGCTACGAGTCGCCGGAGAAGGAGGGCCTGCTCGCGGGGCTGGGCGTCGCCTTCACGGAGCGCGGCTCGGTGCAGACCGACGCGGGGTACCAGACCACGGTTCCCGGCGTGTTCGCGGCGGGGGACGCGCGGCGGGGCCAGTCGTTGATCGTGTGGGCGATCGCGGAGGGTCGGGAGGCGGCGCACGGCGTGGACGCGTTCCTGATGGGCGAGTCGCGCCTGCCGCTCACCGCTTACAAGTAGAGCAGCATTTATGATGGCCTGACCTTACACTGCGACCGAGAATACGACAGGTGTATAAAGATTAGAACGATGCTCCGTGGTATTGACCCGTCCTGCAGCACGATCAAGCCGTCGCACGAATCCGAGGCCGACATACAGACGATGGGCATGGACGGTGCGATGAGCATGGGCGGCACCATGCGCCAGGTATCAGTCGCCAGCGACGGGGTGTAAAAAACGCGCCGCCTTTTCGGGCGGCGCGATTCTTCCAGTCTCGTTTACTGTGGCCCGAGTAGTGGGCCGCCCGCCTCTTGAAGTGCTACCTGCTCGCCGTTGTCGAACAGGCGGGAGCGGATAAGGAAGCGCACCCCTTCGGGCGACTCGCAGGAGAATCCGCCGCCGCGCCCCGGCACCACGTCCACTGTCAGGTGGGTGTGTTTCCACAACTCGAACTGCGGCCCGCTCATATAAAACGGGCAACCAGCTACGTCACCTAGGTATACGTCGCGTTGCCCGACGCGGAACTCGCCGCGTGGGTAGCACATCGGCGAACTGCCGTCACAACAGCCCCCGGACTGATGGAACAGCAGGTCGCCATGCCGCGCCTTCAGCGTATCGAGTAGCGCGGCAGCCTTAGGCGTGTAAGTCACGCGCTCGACGGTTCGTGCCGACATAGTGTCATCCTTAAAAGAAGCCCATCGGCTTCGGGTCATAGCTGACCAGCAGGTTCTTCGTTTGCTGATAATGGTCGAGCATCATTTTGTGGTTCTCGCGCCCGATGCCGGACTGCTTATAGCCGCCGAACGCCGCGCCCGCCGGGTAGAGGTGGTAGCAGTTCGTCCAGACACGGCCCGCCTGAATCCCCCGGCCCATCCGGTACGCCACGCTCCCATCCCGCGTCCAGACGCCCGCGCCCAGCCCGTAGAGCGTGTCGTTCGCGATGCGGAGCGCGTCCGCCTCGTCCGTGAACGAGGTCACGGAGACGACCGGCCCGAAAATCTCCTCCTGAAAGACGCGCATCCGGTTGTCTCCTAGCAGGATGGTCGGGCGCACGTAGTAGCCATCCTTAAACTCGCCGCCCAGATCCGCGCGTTCGCCGCCGATGGCAGTCTTCGCGCCCTCCTTCGCCCCGATGTCGAAGTAGGACAGGATCTTTTCCAGTTGATCGTTCGACGCCTGCGCGCCCATCATCGTGCCCGTATCGAGCGGATTGCCCTGCACGATGGCGCGGGTTCGCTCTATGGCTCGCTCCAGGAAGGTGTTGTAAATGGACCCTTGAATGAGAGCGCGGGACGGGCAGGTACACACCTCGCCCTGGTTGAGCGCGAACAGTGTGAACCCTTCCAGTGCCTTGCTCGCGAAGTCGTCGTCTTTGTCGGCGACGTCGGCGAAGAAAACGTTCGGCGATTTGCCGCCCAGCTCCAGCGTCACGGGGATCAGGTTTTCTGACGCGTACTGCATAATCAAACGGCCCGTTGTAGTCTCTCCGGTGAACGCAACTTTGGCCACACGGTTGCTACTCGCCAGCGGCTTACCCGCCTCGACCCCAAAGCCGTTCACGATGTTGAGCACGCCGGGGGGCAACAGGTCGCCGATCAGTTCGATCAGGAGCATGATACTCGCGGGGGTTTGTTCGGCGGGCTTGAGCACCACGCAGTTGCCCGCCGCGAGGGCCGGTGCCAGCTTCCAGATCGCCATCAGAATCGGGAAGTTCCACGGGATGATCTGCGCGACGACTCCGAGCGGCTCATGATAGTGGTAGGCGACGGTGGTCTCGTTGATCTGACTGAGCGCGCCCTCCTGCGCGAGGATGCAACCCGCGAAGTAGCGGAAGTGCTCAATGGCGAGCGGGATGTCGGCGTTCAACGTCTCGCGGACCGCTTTGCCATTGTCCCATGTCTCCGCGACCGCGAGCATTTCGAGGTTGGCTTCCATCCGATCCGCGATCTTGTTGAGGATCCCAGCGCGGTGCCCCGGCGCGGTCTTCCCCCAGGCGTCCTTCGCGGCGTGGGCAGCGTCGAGTGCCTTTTCGATGTCCTCGGATGTGGAACGGGCTATCTCGCTGAACGTCTTGCCGGTGACGGGGGACGGGTTCTCGAAGTACATGCCCTTGACCGGGGGGACAAACTCCCCGCCGATATAGTTGTCGTAGCGGGGACGGAAGGTCACGAGGCTTCCAGGTCGGTTCGGCTGTTCGTATATCATCTCTTGCTCCTTAAGAAGTGGGTAGTTGCTCCGGGCGGACGGCGCGGGGAGCGGCTTTGCTGACGATGTATCATACCGCCGGGAGCGGCGAAATGATCCCGAGTCGCGAAAATGCCGTGAGTGTCGGGGGCTTCCAATGACTTACGTATTGGTACCTTCACGAGGCTACCAGGTCGCATCATCGTAGCGATCGTCCGCGACAGCGGGGTAGAATCGTCACACGAAACTCACCCTGCCGAACGACAACTACAAGCAGGGCAAATCATCTCCGATGGGTTTTGGGAGAAAGAACACTATGCCAGAGTCTAACGAATCCGCACCCGACACACAATGGGCCGAGGAATGGCTTGCGAGAGTTGCGGATGGCACCATCACGATGAGCCAGCGCAAACTGACATCCGTCGTGTCGAAGGGCGGCGGTTTGCAGACAGTGAAAGCGGTAGCCGAGCGAAAAGGGGTCCATCTGCTACTCCTTGAGGATGACAGTGGTGACGCTCTCGTGGCGGCGAGCATAAAGCCATTCGAGGTGATTTGTTGACGGCTAACAGCTCGGGAGTTCGGTAAAGCCGATCAGAGGGTAGCGCGTATCACTGCCACTTGCGCGGCACATGCCGCGCACAGCGTGTTCATCGCCCCGAGCAATCGGGGCAAGCTATCCACGCTCATTAGCGCGGTGCGCTCGAACGCCGTGTCGTCAGCGTCCCACCGGTAGAAAACCCAGCCCTGGCCGTTTGAGACGATCCCGTATACGTCGGTGCGAAGCCCCGCGTTCTCGTTCCTCTGACGACAGGCGGACATCTCCGCGATGCACTGGATCTCGCCAGCTTCGAAGTCATCCCGCTTCGCTTCCACCGCGCATAATATCGGCTCGGAAAGGTAGTCGCGGAACGGGGCGATGAGATAGTCGGCGGATCCGATTAGCGTATCGGATTCGAGGGGCTCATCTTTCCACACTCGTATATCGGCGTGTAGGGGTACTATCTCCGCGAGGAGCGCGTCAATCAGCATCTCCTTACCCGCCTCGGACGCCATTATCACGAACGAGTTGAGCCGCCGCAGATTTTCGATAAGCGTCGGGGTAGGGTCGCGGGGGGGAGCATCAATCGCCCACGCCCCGAGTCGTTCGCGCCCGACGAGCGTGAAGGCTTCTCGCGCCGACAGCCCTGAGAAAGAGCGTTTCGTACGTTTTGTTTTGGGCGGTGTCATGTGACGGCATTGTATCAGTCCTCGCCGGAACATTATAGGGTTCTCTGTATGGCTCGACTGACACGGCGATGTGACAAGCACAGAGTCTAGGACGAACGGATCATGCCCCTGGTCCAATCATCCTAGCTATTGACAGGAACCGCGAAGTATATTATGCTAACGGTGTTCTGAAACACTGAGACACGCAAAAGGGCAGATAGCAAGCGGTGGTGACACTTCAATCGGCTGAAGGCCGGGTGGCCGGTCGGCGGGGAGTCGGCGGGGGGCGACCCGGTAAGCAAACCAAGTTCCAAGAGGTATGCGGTCGGCTGACCGATCTCGCGCACGAACTCGGGCCCGACGCCAAAATGCCGACGGTTCTGCAGATGCGGGATCGTCTCGGGGTGTCCCTCGCCACGCTGAATTCGGTGTTATCGGAACTCGAGTCCCAACAAGTGGTGCGACGCCTCCACGGGGTGGGCATTTATGTAGCGTCCGACATCCAAAAGTATCGCGTCTGGCTGATCTGCGACCCCTCCTTCTTCCGTACCACGGGAACATCGCTGTTCTGGGGACTACTAATAGAGGAGTCCCGCCGCCGCGCCGAAATGGGTAAGGGGGTGTTCTCACTCCACTTCGCGCTGGACGCTACCGAGGGGCGAGCGGGGGGTAAGCGGACGCCCGACTTAAATAGTACGTCTTTTTACTTGGCCGATAGCATAATCGGGGATATAAGCAACGGGCGTGTGGACGGAGTGCTGGGCATTGGGTTGCCGCTCGCGACAGCCAGGTGGATCGAGCGACACGACATACCTTACTTAGCACTGGGCGGACCCGGTCCCTACCGCGTCCTGACCGACGCGGAGCAGATAGCGCGTCTTGGCCTCAAGGTGCTGTGTGACGCGGGTTGTCAGCGCATCGGTTTTTGGAGCGCGGTTCCCCCTTATCGGTATACTCAACCTGGGATCCCGTCCGAAGGGGCTAAGCTTTTCGCCGGTATACTCGCCGAGAGCGGCCGCCTGTTCGAGAGTGACCTCGTCTGGGACAACCAGCACCTGATTCCGGAAGGAGGGGGGCTACACACGCTTTCGCATCAGGAGCAGGGGTACCACGCGGCGATGGAGGCGTTCGGTCCGCACACGGATCGCGCCGACTGGCCTGACGGCATCCTCTCCACCGACGATATGCTGACGCAGGGCTTACTGACCGCGCTCCAGCGTCTCGGAGTGCGCGTCGGCGAGGAATTGTCCGTCGCCTCTCACGCGAATGTTGGTTCGCTGGCTTTGTTAGGCTGGGAGGACCGCGTAACGCGTCTGGAGATTGATCCGGCGGAGATGGTTTCGGCACTGTTCGACAACATTGAATCGCGGATGCGCGGAGACGCGTCTGTCAAAAGCGAGACTCTGATCCAACCCCGGCTACGGTTAGCGGGCGAGGTTCTCTGATCCGGGTATCGTTGATTGTGTCCACCCGTTGTTATCCAACCTACTATGAAATCCCCATTTTTACTTGCAAGCCTCGCGCTCGCCATGCTACTTTGTGCTCGCGCCCTCGCCGCCGATGCGACGCCCGCTTACGTCTGGATCGAAGGAGAGAAGCCCGCGTCCGTGACCGGCATCCCGAAGTGGGAGGCGGTAGGTTGGGGGCGCAAGGAACTGCTCTCCGGCGAAAAGTGGCTTCAGATCAACGTCGCCGAGGACAAAACCGCGTCCGACGTCGCGGCGGATGGGATTGTCGTGCGCTACGTGTTTGATGTGACGACCCCCGGCGCGTACCAGGTCTGGAACCGGGTCGGCTATGAATTCGTGCGTTCGCCTTTCGAGTGGCGCATTGACGGCGGTGGATGGAAGACGATCACGCCGGACATGCTGACCACGGACCTACAAACCATCGAGACATGGAACGAAGTCGCGTGGCTCCAGATGGGGGACGCGCCGAATCTCGTTGCTGGGAGCCACGCGCTCGAAATTCGCCTGACTCGCCGGACGAAGGCCGACAGCAAGCCGGACAGGATGATCTATGCCTCGGACGCCCTTTGCCTGACGAACGGCACGTTTCACCCGAACGGCAAGTACAAGCCGGGCGAGGAGCGGGACGCACCGGAAGATAAAGCGGCGCGAGAGATGGTGTTTCGGCTTCAACAACCACCCGGGCTCGGCCCCATAAGTAATAATCCAGAGAAACCCGGTGCGCCGGGTTTCCCTGGTGGAAGCACCGCGTCCGCGCCGACCGAAAGTGCGCGGTACCGGATGCCCGGCGACAGGTTCAGTGTCAAACTCGCGGGGCTATGGGAGGTATGCCGCGCCGACGAGCAGTTGCCGAAGCCGGTTGCCGAGCCGTTCGAGGAGATGCCAGAGCACCCTTATTGGACGGCTATTCCGGTGCCGTCCGACAAAAATGTCTCGCGTCCCGATCTCGTTTTCGCGCACCGTTTGTGGTACCGCACTCGGGTCGCGGTAGGAGATCCGCGCTCCGCTTCGGCGGCTGGTCTCCAACAAAGGTCCTACTTCCTTCACTTCCCGCAGAATAACCTGAACACCACGGTTGTCGTGAACGGGGTGTTCTGCGGGTTCAACAAAAACCCACACGCGCCGTTCGACGTTGACATCACGAAAGCGGTTAGAGCTGATAGCGTGAACGAGATCCGCGTCGGGATACGGGACGCGTGGTACGGATACAGCGCGTCGCCGACGAACCCGCTGAAGCTTCGCAAGATGTTCAACATCCCGCTATCGGTGGTCGGCAACGGTTTTCAGGACTTGTCATACCCTATCTGGCACGCCTGGCAGAGCGGGATCCTCGTCGCGCCGACGCTCACCGCTTCGGCACCCGCTTACGCGAGGGACGTGTTCGTCAAGCCGAGCGTTGCCAAAAAGGCGTTATCCGTCGAGGTGACACTGTCGAACGTGTCCGGCAAAAATCACGATGTTCACGTGTTGTGCGAAGTGATTGACCCGAAAACCGGGGCGGTAGTCCACGCGCTCCCACTGTTGACCGTCCCGCTCCCAAATGACGCCCTCAAAACCGTGGAGGTGTCCGGGCCGTGGGCGAATCCCACGCTCTGGTGGCCCGACGCGCCGCATCTCTACCGCCTCCGAACTACTGTTAGATCAGTCGGTACGCTGGAAGATGTTTCCGAAACGCCATTCGGCTTCCGGGAGTGGGGCAGTCGCGGCAAGGATTTCACCCTGAACGGTCGGGTATGGCATGGGTGGGCGGATTTGAATAGCGGCGACACCCCGGCGCGGTGGTTGAAGAACTACCGCGCCACAAACCAGCGGTTCATGCGTCTCGCCGGATACGCGCAGGGCGGGCAACTGTGGAACGGGGTGGATGTCGCGGACGCTCTGGAATTATTCGACCGCGAAGGCGTCGTCGTGCGCCGGTCCGGCATCCTGGACGGCGAGGCAATCGGCTACAACGCGCTGGAGAACGATCCCGAACTCAAAAAACTGTACGGCTCGGAAACCAAAGTTGAACTGCAAAACAACTGGCGCGACCAGATGGTGCAACAGGTGAAGGGCGAGCGGAACCATCCGTCCATCCATCTTTGGAGCGTCGAGAACGAGTGGCTGTACATCAACACAATCAACCTGTACGGCGACAAGATGGACGAGTTCGAGCGGCGGGCGAGAGAGGTGACGGACGCCGTGATGGCGGCAGACCCGACCCGCCTGGCGATGACCGACGGCGGCGGCGCGGGAAAAAACAGTATACTGCCGGTACACGGCGACCATTATGTCTATTCCGGCGATCCCGCCAAATACCCTGCGCTCGCCTATGAGGCGAACCCGGACGGGGGCGGGCGGGGGCGGTGGACGTGGGATCAGAAACGCCCTCGCTATCTCGGCGAGGACTACTTCGCGACCGGCATCAATCCGGCGGACTATGCGTTTTTAGGCGGCGAGGAGACGTTCCAGGGCAAGTCGAGCACGCGCCGTGCGGCGGGCGTGATCCAGCGGATGCTAACAGAGGGCTACCGATGGGCGGGGTTCGGCGCGTTCCATTTTTGGCTGGGAAGCGAGTCGGCGACGGATCAATACAAATCATTCGCGCCGATCGCTGCCTTCTGCAAGGAGTGGGACACCACGTTCGCCAGCGGCGCGAAGGTGATCCGGTCCATCGGGCTGTTCAACGATTCATACCGTGAGACGCGCCCGTTGACGTTCGTCTGGACACTGACCGCAAGTGGCAAAACGCTCGCCCATAACAGCGTCACCGAGGCCGTCGCGCCGGGGGAGTCGGTCAAGTTCCCCGTCACCGTAGCACTTCCCGCCGTACCCGCCGGGTCGCGCCTCGAAGCCTCCTGGAATCTGAGCGTCACCGTGGGCGGCAAAACGGTGTTCACCGACATCAAGCCGTGGAGCATTCTCGGCGACAGTATCGGCAAATCGGTGCTTCTCTATGATCCCCGCGCGAGCGTGTCGAAGCTATTACCGACGCTTGGGATCGTCACGAAACCTATCGCCGCACTGTCCGCGTTGCCAACAAATGCCCCGGTGGGAACGGTGCTACTCGTCGGGAGGGACGCGCTGACGCCCGCCGAATCCACGTCGTCCGCGCTCGCCGCATGGGCGTCGGCGGGTCGCGCGGTGATCGTGCTGGAGCAGCGGAACCCGCTCCGTTATCAGGGGTTGCCCGCGGCGATGGATGCGACGGGAGACGAAGGGCGAATCGCGTTCGCCGACGACTTGAATCATCCCGCGCTACTCGGACTCCAGCAGAAAGACTTTTTCACCTGGGGCGGCGATCAGGTCATATACCACGGCGCGTATAAGAAGCCCTCAACCGGGGGCAGATCTCTGATTCAGTGCCATAACCGGCTGGAAGACACCGCGCTTGCGGAACTGCCTTCGGGTAAAGGACTGCTTCTACTTTCTCAACTACGCGTCGCCGGAACGCTCTCGACCAACGCCGTGGCGCGGCGATTGTTGACAAACCTGATCGCCTACGGCGCGAACTACCGGCAACGGTTCCGCCCGGTGGTCGCCGCCATCGCTCCCGGTTCGCCCATCGCGAAGGCTCTCGGTGCGACCGGGGTTACGTTCACCCCGGCGACGGATGTTCTCGCGCCGCTCCGGGATGGGGTGACGAGGCTGGCGGTCGTCGAAGCGACCCCCGCCCACCTAAAAACGCTAGCGGACGGCAAGGCGACCGTGGAAGCGTTCGCGAAAGGCGGTGGGTATCTGCTCCTGTGCAACCTCACACCGCAGGGCTTAGCCGACTACAACCGGCTGGTCGGAATAAACCACATGATCCGGCCCTTCCGCCGCGAGCGCGTGACGTTCCCGGCGATGAAGAACCCGCTCACTTCGGGCCTCACGCTCGGTGACGTAGTCATGCAGTCCGGGCAACGCATCAACAACTTCACGTCGGACACGTTCCTCGCGTCCGACGTGTTCACCTACGCGGTTGACTACGACGAAGTCGCCCCGTTCGCGACACTTCCCGCCCCATCGTTTTGGAACAACCCCAACGCGGATAACGATCACGACCCGTACAATATGGTGAACGGCTTCTACTCGTCGGACGGCTGGCAGTACATCTTCAGCATCTGGGCGGGGAGCGGAGATCCGAAGGCGATCCCGTTTCGCTTCGCGGTGCCGCAGACGATCACGCGGATGGAATGGGCGGGTAACGCGTTCTATTGGCCGACGACGAAGGTCGAGTTGACCTTCGACGGCAAATCACCGCGACTGTTCGACACGCCCCCGGACAACGAGCCGCGACTGTTCGCGGTGAAGGCTCCCGGTCCCGCGAAGGAGATAGGGGTGCGAATCGCCGCCTGGGAGAGGCGGTCGCCGACCGCGATCGTTGGTGTAGATAACATCCGACTTTATGCGCGGCGTTCTCCGGATTTCTACAAAAAGGTGCGCCCGCTACTCTCCGTTGGGACGCTGGTGGAGTACCCGCGCGGCACGGGCGGCATCGTACTTTGCGACGTGCTTTACAAAGATAGGGAGGAGGTGCCGGAGAACGCGGTGAAGAAACAGCGCATTCTCGGCACGATCCTGCGCAACTTGAATGCCCCGTTCGGTGGTGCGAAAACGGTGCTCGCGGGAGCGAATCTCCAGTACACGCCGGTGAACATCGGGAAGCAGGCGACACAGTATCGGAACGAGCAAGGCTGGTTCGGCGATAAGTCCTTCACGTTCGGCGCGTTGCCGACGGGCACACAGACCTTCGCCGGAGTGACGTACAAGATCTACGATTTCCCGACGTCGCCCGTGCCGACCGCCGTTATGCTCGGCGGGAGCGGCGTGCCAGGCAATCTGCCCGACGCCGTGCGCGGAATCCCGGTTAACCTGAAGGCCGACGCGCTGTTCTTCTTGCAAGCGGCACGCCTCGACATCCGCCGCGATGACGGCGAGCGGCGCGGAAATAGAGCGTACGAAATGGCGCGTTATGTTGTACACTACGCGGATGGCGGGACGGCTATCGTGCCCCTTCTCGCGGAAATTGACATGGACGATTACAGACAAGAGGGTGAGCCGCTCTTATTGCCGGGGGCGCAAATCGCATGGACTCGAGCCTACCCCGACACTAAGTATACGGCCGTCGCGTACCAGAAGCAGTGGACGAACCCGCGCCCCGACGCGGTCATAGCCTCGGTAGACCTGGAGTATGGCAAGGATCGGCGCGGGATCCCGGTGCTACTCGCCCTGACCGCCGCTAAAACTAGATGAAACGAATCATAATGCGAGCGGACGACGTCGGCAACAGCCCTGAAGCGAACCGGGCAATCGCCGCGTGCGTCGCCGCCGGCACTATAAAGTGCGTGTCCGTGATGACACCCGGCGGCTATTTGGAAGAGGCGGCGGCTCTGTTATCACGCGACGGGAGCATCGATATCGGCCTGCACGTCACGCTGAATTCCGAATGGGAATTAGTCAAATGGGGGCCGCTACTGGGGGCGGATCGCGTCCCTTCGCTGGTTGACGCCGACGGATTTTTCACTACACTCCCCGGCGACCTGAAACGAAATGGGTTTGTGATCGGGGAGGCGATGGCGGAAGTCGCCGCGCAACTAGCCCGGTTGCGCTCCGTTGGTCTCGACCCGGTTTACCTCGACGAGCACTGCCACATCGGCTGGGTGTCCGGTGAACTGCTCGCCGCGCTCGCCGACTTCGCGCGGCGCGAAGGGTTGCTGTTCGTCACGCGGGATCTGCCCCCATTGCCCGGAAGCGGACACGACTGGGTAGCACGCGTACACGCCGCGCCGCCCGGCGACTACCTGATAGTCACGCATCCCGGTTACTTCGAGGAGGGGGGCGTGATGAGCCGGTTTCACTTCCACGGTGCCCCTGCGGATGGCTCGGTAGCGCGGGAGCGTGCCGCCGAGACGAACCTCCTGTGCGACCCCAGTTTGGTGGAACGGCTCCACGACGCTGGGGCGACCTTCGCTTCGTACCGTGATGTTTGCGGATGAGAATACCTGACAGTTACTTCTTCGAGTAGTAGTTTCTATGCGATTGCTTCGAGGCGTCGCACGCTTTTGATACAGAGCAGGAGTGGGATCGCGCCGAGGACGCCGAATGAGCAGTCTATGAGTTGCCACCAGAATGGGATGCCGCGAATCGGCCCGCACACAAAGGCGAGTGGGAGGACGAGAGCGCAGGCGACGACGCCCGCTCGTAGCACGAACACGTTCCGCACGGGGTCGAGGAGCGGGCCGACGAAGAACAGCGCGATTATGATATGCCCGAACGCCAGCCAGTCGGTGCCGTAAAACAAGAACGGGTGGCGCACTTCGGTATCGGATAACGCGACCTGCACCGTGCCGAGCCACGTGGCTAGCGTGGGAGACGCGCCTGCCAGCCCCGAGGCGTCTGTGATCCGTGCTAGTAGGCTAACCTCCGGCGTGAGTGGGAACCCAGTGACGCCGCTCAGCACGAGGCCGACGATAAATACCAACAAGTACGCGCGGATTCCGCGCAGCAAGCGGGACGCCTCATCTTTAGTGCCAACAGTCATTATGCGAATCTGGTGATCGTTCACGAATGGAACCCGCCCAAATTGGTGGCGCGGATCGGGGCGCGTGTCGTGGAACAGGCCGACTTCGCGCTCCTATTCCACGACACGCACCACCGCGCCGTGAGCGAGCCGGAGGCGATGGCGGCATACGACCTCGGGAATTACGACGGCGTGCTGGCATTCGGCGCGGTGCTACGCGAGCGGTACCTGGGGAACGGCTGGGCACGTCGGGCATGGACGTGGCATGAGGCCGCCGACACCCGTGTCTTCCACCCCTTGCCGGACGTCCCCAGGGAGCGGGATCTGGTCTGGGTCGGCAACTGGGGCGATGGCGAGCGCGCCGCCGAACTGCGCGAGTTCCTCCTGGAGCCGGTGAAGGCACTACGGCTGACGGCGCAGGTACACGGAGTTCGCTACCCGGACGAAGCGAAAGTCGCACTCGCGGACGCCGGGATCGAGTACGCCGGCTGGCTTCCTAACTACCAGGCACCGGCGGCGTTCGCGGCGGCGCGGGTGACCACGCATGTGCCGCGCCGCCCGTATGTCGAAGCGTTACTCGGCATACCGACAATTCGTGTGTTCGAGGCACTAGCGTGTGGTATCCCGCTTGTTTGCGCGCCCTGGCGTGACGCGGAGAACCTGTTCACTCCGGGGACTGATTTCCTGACCGCACGTGACGGCGGCGAGATGCGGACGCAACTGAGGCGCGTGCTCGCGGAGCCAGAATTCGCGGCGGAACTCGCCGAACGCGGGCGCGAAACGGTACTCGCGCGGCACACCTGCTCCCACCGCGTGGACGGATTACTAGCGATTCACGAGGAGGTAGCCACTTCGTGTTGACCCGTAATGCCCGGAGTCTGCGCATCGCCTTTTTCGGATCGTCGCTCGTGTCCGCGTACTGGAATGGCGCGGCGACCTACTACCGGGGCATCCTGAAGGCACTACACGCACGGGGCCACTACGAGCCGGACGCCTACGAACGGCAAGCAAATCGCGATCTGCCGTCCGACCCGCCTTACGCCCGCGTCGTCGTTTATCCGGGCGACGCCCCCGAGTCATCGGTCTCCACGCTGGTCGGAGAGGCCGCGACGGACGCCGACGTGCTAATCAAAGCCAGTGGAGTAGGCGTGTATGACGCGCTTCTGGAGCGGTTGGTGCTCGAAGCGCGGCGACCGGGGCTTCACGTCGTCTTTTGGGACGTTGACGCGCCCGCGACCCTGGACCGCGTTCATTCCGACTCGTCCGACCCGTTCCTCCCACTGATCCCGCTCTACGACGCGGTGTTGACCTACGGCGGGGGCGAGCCGGTCACGTCGGCGTACGCCGCGCTCGGCGCGAAGCGGTGCGTGCCTATCTACAACGCGCTCGACCCGGAAACGCATCACCCCGTCGCTCCCGAGCCGCGTTTTGCTCGTGACCTGGCGTTTCTGGGGAACCGCCTACCCGACCGCGAAGCCCGTGTCGAAGCGTTCTTTTTAACGCCAGCCACCGCGCTACCGGGGAGACGGTTTCTACTCGGCGGGAGCGGCTGGCACGGCAAGCCGCTCCCCGCGAACGTAGGTTATGTTGGACACGTCGGGACGGGGGAGCACAACGCGTTCAACTCCTCGCCGCTCGCGGTGCTGAACGTGTCCCGCGACTCGATGGCGCGGTACGGCTTCTCGCCCGCTACCCGTGTCTTCGAGGCGGCGGGCGCGGGTGCCTGCCTGATCACCGATTGGTGGACGGGACTGGAGACGTTTCTCGAACCTGGAGCCGAAGTGCTCGCGGCGCGCGACGGCGCGGAAGTCGCCGCGCATCTCGCGGCCCTGACGCCAGAACGATCGGTTGAAATCGGACAGGTGGCGTTGCGGAGGGTACTCGCCGAGCATACGTACGCCCGCCGCGCGGAAGTCGCGGAGGAGGTGTTGTTCTCATGCGTGTAGTAATAATAGGGCTTTCCATAACGTCGTCGTGGGGGAACGGACACGCGACGACCTACAGGGGTCTCGCTCGGGAACTGGTGGCACGGGACGTAAACGTCGTATTCGCCGAACACGATGTGTCATGGTACCGTGACAATCGCGACCTGCCAAACCCGCCGTACTGCCGGATGGTACTGCACCAGGATCTCGCCGATCTACGGGAGCGGCTGGGGGACGAAGTGCGCGACGCCGACGCCGTGATCGTCGGCTCGTACGTGCCGGACGGGGTTGCGGTCGGTGAGTGGGTGACACGAACCGCGCGGGGCATCACGGCGTTCTACGACATTGACACCCCTATTACGCTCGCCAAAATGGAGCGAGGAGACTTCGAGTACCTGTCGCCGGACCTGATCCCGCGCTATCATCTTTACCTATCATTCGCGGGCGGGCCGACGCTCGCGCGGCTCGAGGACCGGTGGGGTTCGCGCCGCGCCTTGCCATTCTACTGCGCGGTTGACCCCGATTTGTATTACCCGGAGCCGCATAGGTATACGCGCGAACTCGCGGTCGCCGAGAGCAGACGCCGTAACCCGTCTGAAAGCGCGAGTCGCCCTAACGCCCTGCTGGATGACGAAAGCCGACGCCGCTACTCCCATGAGGGTGGCATCGGCTACGAACTCGGCTACATGGGAACCTATAGCACGGACCGTCAGCCGATCCTGGACGAGTTGTTGATAGTGCCCGCCTCCCGCCTCCCGGAGCGTAGTTTCGTGGTGGCAGGACCCCAGTACCCGGACGACATCGCCTGGTCGGCGAATATCGAGCGGGTAGGGCATCTGTCCCCCACTGTGCATAATGCCTTTTATAACCGCCAGCGGTGGACGCTGAATGTCACCCGCGAAGATATGCGGCGCGTGGGCTGGTCGCCGAGCGTGCGGCTGTTTGAAGCGGCGGCGTGCGGCGTTCCGATCATCTCGGATCGGTGGGAGGGGATTGACTCGTTTCTTACGCCGGGCAAGGAGATCCTGCTCGCGGACACGGCTGAGGAGGTGTTCCAGGTGCTGACGCGCATCTCGGATGAGGAACGTGACGCCGTCGCGCTCGCGGCGCGTGCGAGGATCCTGCCGTCGCATACGGCGGGACGCCGCGCCGCCGAATTACTGAACTACTTACGGGACGCCGTCTGACATGGATACAGTGTCGCCCCTTCCCCCAGAAACCTTTTATCTCATAGACGGCTATGCCGAGATTTTTCGGGCGTTCTACGCCATCCGCCGCCCGCTACACAGCCCAGTGACTGGCGAGCCGACGAACGCCGTTTTCGTGG
>JAYUUO010000305.1:0-68339 GCA_043754515.1 Armatimonadota bacterium | reverse complement strand
CTCGTGGCTTCATTCGCCTGTCCCGCGTCGGCATACGACTGCGCGAGGAGGAGGTATGGTGTCTCCTCCTTGGGACTGACGAGGATGACCTTCGCGTAAGCGTCGCGGGCTTCCTTGGGATTATTCTCGCCGACGAAGCATTGCGCGATCCCCAGGAGTGCATCGGCGTCATCCGGCGTAATCACCAGCACCTGTTCGTAGGCACCCCGCGCGCGCGCGAACGATTTATCGAGCATGAAAAATACCGCCAGCTCTTTGAGGTACTGGGTATCTTTGGGCAGATGTGTTATCAGCTCGTAGAACTGACTGTACGCCTCGTCCTTGCGCCCCATGGTGAGTAGCACCCCGGCGTAGCGTCGGCGCGACGTGTTGTCCTCCGGCGTGATCCGGAGATGCGCCTGATACTGCGTCGCGGCGTCCTCCCAAAACCGCTCCCGCTCCGAGAGGAGCGCGAGACCACGCCTCGCCTCGCTGTTGTGATTGTCGTTGATAAGCGCGGCAACAAAGTTCGTGCGCGCGGACTCCGACAGAAGGGAGGAGAGAGAGTTCGTACCCATCCCGGTCGGGAGTTGGGCGAGTTGGCTGAATGCGAGCTGCGTCCGTAGTAGCGAAACGGTAGGTGCCTTATCCACCGCCTTCTGGAAAAACTTTTCGGCGGTGTGAAACCGCGTGGGTAACTTTTTCACGTCCCCGAGGGCTAGGCGGCCCCGATACAAAGCGGGCAAGGGGGATGCGGGCGCGAGTTTTTCCATGCGATTGATGTAGATAGTCGCCGTGGCGACATCGCCCATCGGCACCGCCATGTCAACCACATCGAGCACCGCATCCGCGTCGCCCGGCACTTTCGTGGCGTACGATTTCAGAGCGCGGAGTGCCGCGCCCTTGTCTCCCGTGCGCAGGTAAGCCGCGACGAGGTTCAGGGTAACCGGGTGGTCCTTGCCACCCCGGACAACCTGAAGCCGTTCCAAAAGTCGCGCCGCCTCCGCGTTGTTCCCCTCCGCAAGCCTGCACGACGCCAGCGTGGTGAGGGCGACATCACTTCGGGGATCGAGCGCGAGTGCCGCCTGCGCGGCACTGACCGCGCCGCCCCGCTTCCCGGCACGCAGGTAGTAGTCCCCGAGGTCCGCCTGAAAGGCAGCGAACTTCGGCGCGAGCGCGACCGACTTCCGTGCGGCAGTTATCGCTTCGGGCTGGTTCCCCTGTTCTGACAGTATGCGGGCGAGTGTCGCCCAGACCGGTGCTGACGCGGGGTTGGTCCGCAAAATAGTCCGGCAGAGGCGAACCGCGCGGGGATAATCCCGCGCCTTTGCCGCGACTATCGCGGCGTCATACAGCCCCTTCGCGTCGGTCGTCGGTACTGGAGGCGCGGCTATGGAAGCGGTTATACAGGATGCGGCGCAGAAAAAAGGCAGACACAATTTGGCAAAGCGAAGGCGTTTCACGGTGTTGATTATACCGGTTTTACGCTGGACGCGCCCCGCCCGCGCGTTGACGCTCGTCTCGGCACCGTGTTATACTCCCGTTTAGGAAACGCCGTCCGCGCCGAAAACGGACAACGACGGAACCTTCCCGCAGGGCGAACCGCCCGCGAAATTTCCCATGTCCCATCCCTATGAACTCGCCCCGACGCGCCCGCTTTCGTTCGAGCGGGAGCGAGGAATCACCGAAGTGCGCGTCCAGACAGGTCTCGCGCATGTCGAAACGCGGCTCCCTGGTGTTGATCCCGAAGCCGAACGGCTGGTGCTCTTGCAAACAGTCGCCGAGGCCGGGATGCCGATACTGCTGATAAAACTGCACCGCTCTACAGTATCGTTCGCGCTCCCGGACGCCGCCATCGCCGACGGGGCTGAGGAGCTACTCAGAGAACGCGGCTATGTCTACACGATGGAGCGCGACCTCGCTCTGATCTCGATCCGCGCCGGGGCCATGCGCGATTTGTCGGGGGTGATGGCGGGACTCTACGATACGATGGACGAGGCGGGGATCCGCGTCGCGCAGACTGGCGACGCACACGACGCGCTGTTCGCGCTGATCTCGGGCGCGGACGCGGCGCGGGGCGCGGCACTCCTACGGCGGACGTTCGGCTTATCGGAGGAACCGGTGTGTTGAAAGTGCTGGTACAAAAGTTCGGGGGAACATCGGTCGCAGAGGAAGAGGCGCGTCAGGCAGCGGTAGGCAAGGTAATCCGTGCGGTGCAGGCCGGGTGGCACGTGGTCGTGGTCGTGTCCGCTATCGGACGCAAAGGTGCGCCGTATGCGACCGACACGCTGATTGACATGCTCCGGGGCGTGGACAAATCGGTGACGCCAGCGGACCGGGATCTCGACCTCATGATGGCGTGCGGCGAGATCATCTCCACCGCCGTCTTCGCGCACACGCTGCGCACGCGCGGGCACGAGTCCGTCGCGCTAACCGGGGGGCAGGCGGGAATATACACCGACACGGAGTACGGCAACGCCCGCATCCGCAGTATTGACCCCGGTCCGATACTGGAAATCCTTAAGAGCGGTCGCATCGCGGTCGTCGCCGGGTTCCAGGGAGTCACGGGCGATGGCGCGATCACGACCCTCGGGCGTGGCGGTTCGGATACCACCGCGGCCGCCCTGGGTGCCGCGCTCGCGCCGCACGTCTCCGACATCGCGGTCGAAATCTACACCGACGTGAACGGCGTCAAGACCGCCGACCCGCGCATGGTGGAAGGCGCGAAGACGCTACGAGTCGCCTCTTACCAGGAGGTAGCGGAGATGGCGCACCAGGGGGCGAAGGTTGTCCACCCCCGCGCCGCCGAAATCGCCCACCTGCACAACATCGCGCTATGGGTCAAGTCAACGTTCGACGACGCGCCGGGCACGTTGATCACCGGGCATGAGGACGCCGAACAAGAGACGGGGATGCGCGTCACCGGGGTCACGCATACCGGGAAAATAGTTTACCTGCGGTTCGCCCTCGAATCAGCACTCGCGGGCGACAAACAGCGGATCGAGCGGCAGATCTACCGGATGCTACAGGGGGAGGAGATCCCTCTCTACCTGAATGTCACCAGCACAACGGACTTTGCGTTTGCCATCACCAAGGATCATTTGCCGCGCGTGCGTGTTTTGCTGGACGGCTTAATGGTGCCGGTGGAGCCGGACTTAGCCCGAGTCGCGCTTCCTCTCGGGCGCGTTTATCTGATCGGTTTAGGCTCGTGGGCAGGGTATCAGGCCCAGAAAAAAATCCTGGAGGCAACGCCGCTTTTCGAGTTACATACGCTGGAAGCCGAAATGACCGAAAACTGCACCGTGGTGTCGGTGATCGCCTCGCGCTTCCAAGCACTACCCGGCGTCATGGCGCGGTTGCTGGCGGCACTGGCTCGGGTACGGGTACCGGTGTATCAGACGGCCGATTCGGCGTACTCCATCTCCGCGCTGATCCCCGAAGCCGACGCCACGACAGCGGTGCGAGCACTCCATCAGGAGTTCGGGTTGGGTGGCGGCTTGTGACAGGCGCGGGTCTGGAACCGCGCCTATCGTGCGCCAAATTATGATCCTGATGGAGACTGGTGATCTGGTCGCTCAGATCACCCGCAGTGATCAGGGCTGCGAACCGCCGCCTCCCAACAACCCGGCGATGAGCGCGATAACGAAGAAAACGGCACTGATCGAAAACACCACGATGCCCCATGTGTTCCACGACTTTTGGACTGCTTGGAAGTGCTCGATGCTATCGAAACGCCGGTTCTGCCACGCCCACTCGTTGCCTTTGAATAAAAGAACGAACGGCATAACCGAGCCCACATAGGGTACTAGACAGAGAAGTCCGATGTACGACTTGTTGAAAATAGACCACCAGAAGGACAGTGCGAATGCGCCGAAACTAAGGCCTTTGAGTTGCGCCGGGAGTTGCGCCATAGATCCCGTGCCGCTGTCGTTCTGCATGTCGCCGTACAGCCCGCCGCCGAGCACTGGGGTTGGGGCACCTCCGTAGAACTGTGGCGTGTCGGGTTGACGGTATGCCTGCTGATATCCAGGAGTTGATTGGTACCCGGCACCCTGCGGCGGGCTGTAGGGGGTGGGCTGATAAGACGTGGAGGCGGGCGGTTGCGCCGACGGATTGGACATCTGCGCCATGGTCGGCGTGTCCGGGGCCGGGAACCAGGAGCGTAACCCGGCGTGTTGCCCCGCCGGAATCCGCTCCGACGTTTGCGAGTTGATGAGCGTAGTCGTCACGACGACGCGGCCCTCCGCGATCCATTGGATCAGCTGGTCAACATCCGCCGGGCCGTAAGTCTGCCCATTGGATTCGATCATGTATTTTTCGTTCATTACTATCTCCCCGCGATATTCTACCCATCCGGGGCAGTTGTCGTCAATACTACGCGTTGCCTCCGACATCCGGCATTACGCCGTATAATAAATCCATGCGCCTCGGCATGATGAACAACCCCGCCCGCGACCCGCTCAAAGAGATCGCCCGCGCGGCGGATCTCGGGTTCGATTTCTTAGACCTGACGCTGGAACCGCCCGCGTGTCGTGCGTCGGACGTCCAGGCGGATCGCATTAAAGCCGCACTCCTGAGTCGGAACCTCGGCGTCGTGGGGCACACCGCGTATTACCTGCCTTTCGCGTCGGCTTTCGACGCCATTCACCAGGCTGCGGTCGCGGAGGCGTCGCGGTGTCTGGAAGTCTTCGCCGCTGTCGGTGCCGACCGCATGAACCTGCACCTCGACTGCCACGTCCCCGGCTACGGGCCGCCTTATATCAATGACCGCAATATCGGCGCGATAAACGCATTACAGGGAGTCGCCTCCGAACACGGCATCCGCCTGATGGTCGAGAACGTCGAAGGTGATACCGCCGAATCGCTCGCCCCCGTGTTAGACGCGCTTCCCGGCGTCGGGTTGCACCTTGACATCGGTCACGCCAACATCGGGGTTCGCGGCCGCAAATCCAGCACGGCGAATCTTTTAGAGCGGTACGCGGATCGCCTCTTACATGTGCATCTTTCGGATAACAAAGGCAAATCAGATGATCACCTCGCCATCGGTGCCGGGACGATTGACTGGAAGCGGGAACTACGCCTCCTGAAGGCGACGGGCTACGATGACACGATCACGCTCGAGGTGTTTTATGGGGACGCGGACCTACTTCGCTACTCGCTGGACAAGGCGCGGGAATTATGGGGTGCCGTATGAACGAGTTTTTCACTTTCACCGACCCTTACTCGGACCCAACGCCGCATCTGCTGGCGACGCTGGTCGCGCCGGAGGCGGAGGTGCGCCTGCTCGCCGCGCAGATGGTGCGGAAACTGCCCTCGTCTAAAGCCGTTCCGGTACTGATCGCCCGGCTCAAAGACGAGACGGACGACGAAGTGCTCGCCGAGGTCGTGGAGACGCTGGGCGTTCTCCGGGCGCGGGACGCCGTGCCCGCCCTGATCGAGCTCGACTGTCACGGGGACGAACTGGTACGCGCGAACGTTGCCGAGGCACTGGGCTGGATAGGGGTACGCTCGCCGGAAGTCACGCGGGCACTCCTGTTGCTCCTGAACGACGAGGACGAAGTGGTGCGTTGCTACGCGGCGGAATCGCTCGGCGACGTCGGGCAAGGGAGCGACGCGCTAACAGCACTTCGCGATGCGCAGGACACTGACCCTTCCTCAATGGTCCGGGTGTGGTGCGTTTACGGGCGGGCTGGATTGGGTGACGAACTCGACTGGGATCAACTCGGGGAATCGTTCGGCGATAGCGAGGCGATTGTGCGGCGGCAGGCGTTTCTGGCACTGCGAATGCTCGTCAACGACGCGACCGCCGAAGCGGCGAGCACGCTCATCCGCGCGGTGCTACTGAACGAGACGGACGGCGACCTACGCGCGGAATACGAGTCGTTTCTGCGTAGCATGGGGACGGGGGAGAGGTTTCCGTGAAGGAAGGCGGACTCGGGGGGTGTCCTACTTGCCCGCCTTCTCCCGTCATGGGCCCGGCAGGATTTGAACCTGCGACCAAGGGATTATGAGTCCCCTGCTCTAACCACTGAGCTACAGGCCCCGGCGAACGGCATTCTACCATGTGTGCGCCGATTTGAAAAGTGGATACAACCGCTTTTAATCCAGCGTCGCAAGCGGTATAATCCATACATTACATTTTCGATAAGCTAAGTACCCATTCGGGGTCTAGTGGGAGCGGGCGTGAATTTTACGGCGAAAGAAGACTATGGGATGCGCGCGGTGCTGGACCTCGCGGCGCACGGCGGGAACGGACCGGTGCAGACCCGCGAGATCGCCTCGCGCCAGCACATCCCGGAGCAGTTTCTGGAACAGTTGCTCGCCTCGTTACGCCGCGCCGAAGTCGTTCGCTCGACGCGGGGCGCGGGCGGGGGCTACACTCTCGCCGCGCCTGCGGACCGGATTACCGTGGGTCAGGTGCTCCGCGCGCTATCCGGCCCGCTGGTGCCGACAGAACTGGTGACTGGCGAGGGTGAAGAGCGGGTCATCGCGGATCTTCCGGAGACGAAAGTAGTGCGCCACTTCTGGGAGACGGTTCGCTCCGCGCTCCGCGTCGTCTGTGACGAGACCACCGTGCAGGATTTACTGGAGCGTCGAAGTCATCATGCGGGTGACATCGGCTTCATGATGCACATCTGACAGAAAGAGAAAACAATGCGAATTTTCGATAACCCGACCGAGTTGATTGGTAACACGCCGCTCGTGCGGCTTCACCGCGTCCCGAAGGCGGAGGGCGTCGTCGCCGACATCGTCCTCAAACTGGAGTACCTGAACCCCGGCCTGTCTGTCAAAGACCGGATCGGCGTCAGTATGATCAACGCCGCCGAGAAAGCGGGGCTGATCACGCCCGGTAAAACCACCATCGTCGAGCCGACATCAGGCAACACCGGCATCGCGCTGGCGTTCGTGTGCGCCTCTAAGGGCTACAAACTGATCCTCTGCATGCCCGAGACCATGAGCATGGAGCGGCGACTACTCTTACGCGGTTACGGCGCGGAACTCGTTCTGACCGAGGGGCCCAAAGGGATGAAGGGGGCCATCGCCTCCGCCGAGGAGATCGTCGCCCGCGACCCCGAAAACACGTTCATGCCGCAACAGTTTAAGAACCCGGCGAACCCGGAGATACACCGCAACACGACCGCCGAGGAGATCTGGAAAGACACTGACGGACAAGTGGACATCCTCGTCTCGGGGATCGGGACCGGAGGCACGATCAGCGGCGTCGCGCAGATCATCAAGCAGCGCAAGCCGTCGTTCCGAACCGTCGGCGTGGAGCCTACCGCCTCGCCTGTGATCACCCAGTTCAAAAACCATGAGCCGTTGCATCCGGGACCCCACAAGATCCAGGGCATCGGTGCCGGCTTCATCCCGGATATTCTCGACACGGAGAACGTGGACGAAGTATTCCAGGTTACCAATGAGGAGTCGGTGATGTATGCACGGCGGGTTATGCGCGAGGAGGGAATCGCGATCGGACTTTCCGCCGGCGGTGCCGTTTACGCCGCCGTGGAGGTCGGGAAGCGGCCGGAAAACGCGGGCAAGATGATCGTGGTGATCATCCCATCGAACGCTGAGCGGTACCTGTCCACGATCCTGTTCCAGGATCTGCGCGACGCGTAGCCAGGCATTATGGGTGGTCCTGAAAGCGGCGGGATTAATCCCGCCGCTTTTTTCGTGACACCAGCGACCGCTTCAGTATCTCTTCAGCGTTCGGCGGTACAATGCGGGCATGAATCGCCTGTTGCTGATTGAAGACGAGACGCTACTCGGGCAGATGATCGTGGATGGCCTGCAAGCCGCCCGTTACGAAGTGACCTGGTTTCAGAACGGCACCGAGGGTTTTACGGAGGCTTGCGCCGGAGAGTACGGGGTCATCCTGCTTGACTTAATGGTTCCTGGTATGGACGGCTGGGCGATCTGTCGGCGTTTGCGGGACCGCCGAGACACCACCCCAATACTGATGCTCACCGCCCGCGACGAAGTAGAAGATCGCGTGCGCGGCCTCGAAATGGGCGCGGACGATTACCTGCCGAAGCCGTTCGCGTTCGCGGAGCTCAAGGCGCGTATATCGGTGCTACTCCGGCGCGCGCGTGCGCAACGGCGGCGCATCTTGCGCATAGCAGACCTCGCGATTGATACCGACGCGCGGGAGGTTACCCGTGATGGGAAACTCATTTCCCTAACCGCCCGTGAGTTTGACCTCCTGTCTGCCCTCGCGAGTCGCGAGGGGCACGCCGTCGCCAAAGAGATGATCCTCGCGCTCTGGGGTGACACCGAAAGTCTACCGAACACGGTCGAAGTTCACCTCGCTGCGCTACGCCGCAAGCTCGACGCGGACCGCCCCACGGACCGCAAACTGATACACACCGTGTACGGCTTCGGGTATGTGCTGCGCGACCCCGCGCGGGAGCGGGAGGAGATGCCCGCGTGAAACCTCCGCTCCGCCTTTCGATCACCTGGCAAACCCGTGTACTGAACGGACTGCTCACCGCCGGGGTGCTGACCGCGCTCGTGGTGCTGGCGCAGGTGCGCATCCGCGTGGTGCTGTACGCGGCTCTGGACCGCACATTATACGAGCAGGCGCGAGGGTTTGATCACCGCCCGCCCGACTACCCGCCGTACGCGCCTCCCCCGGATCACTACGGACTGCCCCCTGATGATTTCGGCGATGGAGGGGGGCCCGCACTGCGGACTCGGTCCGACGGCGCGCCGCCTTTCGGAGAAGAACCACATGGTGGGGGCCCCCCCCGTGGCCAACGCCCGCTCCGTTTCGGGATGATCTCCTTGTTACACCCACGCTTCGTGTCTCCGGGCGGCGCGAACCGCGAGCGGCTCTGGTCTCAAGGGGGCTACGACGCCAGCATTCGCGGGGACACCGATCAGCGCGACGAGGTGACGCAAGACGGGAGGCACATCCGCGTGGTTTCGCTACGTCTTCCCACTTCGTCGTCTGAGGGCGGGGGTGTGATCCAGACCGCCGCGCTTCTGGAGCCGACGGACGCCACCCTGCGCGAGATCACCGCCACTTTATATGGGTTGCTACTTCCGCTGGTCATCTTCGCCGTCGTGCTGGGTGCCTTTTTAACCGAACTCGCGCTTCGGCCAGTCCGACGTCTGGCGCAAGCCGTGGGCGGGATCGAGCCGGGTGATCTGTCCGCGCGGCTACCGGAGCCAGGCGGAGGCGACTCCTTCGATATGCTAGCCCGCCTGATGAACGCCCTCTTGCGTCGTCTTGAGGGGGCCTTCGAGCGGCAGAAGCGTTTCAGCGCGTCCGCATCCCATGAACTACGCACCCCACTCGCCGTCATCAAGGGCGCGACGAGCCTACTACTTGAGGATCCCGAGTCACTGACGCCGCTCCAACAGCGTGCGCTGGATCGCGCCGACCAGTCTGCCGACCGCGCGAACCGTCTCATAACCGATCTTCTGACGCTGACGCGCACCGAGAACGGCACGCTCCCGGCGCGGCTGTCCTTGGTCAACATCGCCGCGCTCACCCGTGAGGTAGTCGAAGAACTGGGGGACAGCGTGGTGCCGGTTGTCGTGGAAATGCCCGAGGGGATGACGTTCCGAACTGACCCCGATCATCTGCGCCGTCTCCTCCAAAACCTGCTCGCGAACGCGCTCCGGCACACGAGGCAGGGGCGGGTAACCGTGTCTGCGGGCGTTGTCTGCGGGCGGCTACGGGTCGCGGTACAAGACACAGGAGAGGGCATCGCGCCGGACGTTCTGCCGCGTCTCGGCGAGCCTTTTTATCGCCCGGACACCGCCCGCGGCCGCGAATCGGGCGGCTCCGGCCTGGGCTTGTCGCTCTGCCGGGGGATTGTCACCTCTTTAGGCGGCACGATGAAGATAGAAAGCACCGTCGGCTTGGGAACCTCCGTCACCATCACGTTGTGACCACCGTGATCAAGTGGGGATACGATGGCCGATTTGTATTCGTCCGTTCGCGGTCGGAAATTTTTAGTAGGTGTGTCGGAGAACGACCGCCGCCCCACCGCTGGCAACCAGGCAACACGGCGAGTGGGTCTAGTCCGACTGCACGGAGGTCGGGTGCGTTTGCCTTCAGCGTCACAGGCGAAAAGAAAATGTGGCCGATGATTTGACCTTCTTTAATAGGAACTAGGGATATAGTTGCCTTGCCTACTTTCGTCAGCGACTCCGCCAGATCTGCCTCGTTCGGGCGGTCCCCGAAGGCACGCTCGTGGACGATGCGGATGGCGGGCGCATCGAAGGCTTCGGCAATCCGAACTACAACAGGTAGATCAGTGTTGGTGGATTGCGCGGCGCACATGGGTCTACTATAAGGGGGGCGCGCAGGACATGTCAACCGTGGACGCCTGGTCGGGCGTTAGATGTGCCATGATGAGAGCATAAACAATGTCTCTCCTCTGCACCTCGTGAAGATAAACTGAGTCATCAGGGCGGTGTAACGAAACAGTCCTTGAAGGCGGGGGCGATCACAGTCGCGATCCGTATGTACCCCTCGAAGGACAGATGCACCCCGTCCGGAGCGACGGAGGGTGGGAGTCTCCCGTCCGGCTCCAGGAGTGCCGCGCCAGCATCCACGAATCGCACCACCTTTCCATCCGCTACCGGCGCGATGCGGGCGTTGATCCCCCGGATGACGGTGCGGTAGGGGTGCCCCGGCGATTCGTTGCAGGGCAGGACGTCGCTAACCAGCACCTTCGCGGCGGGGCAGGCGGCTTGTATTGAGGCGACGCAGGCTAGCACGCCGTCCCCGATTCGCTCGGGGGAATACACGCCCGACCAGATGTTGTTTACACCGATAGCGAGGTAAACGACCTCGGGTGCCAACCCTTCGAGCAGTCCGTCGGCAATCCGCCATAATATCTGACACGTCTTGTCGCCGCCGATGGCGAGGTTGATGGCCCCGTAGGGAAGGAAGTGCATGTTCCATAGCGTAGTGTCCCAGCCCTCCGTGATCGAATCGCCGAGGAATACGGAGCGGATGCTGGCTCGCTTTGCCCGCGCCCGCGCTTTGTCCACGCGATGACGGTGCTTAAGCCAGCCCTCCGGGAGATCGGGGAAGTAGCCGGGGTAGGGGAGGAGTGGGTCCTGCTCCTCCCACGGGGGCGGCATCGGCACACCCTGATTTGAGCCTGTCATTCGCGTGCCGATACCCGAATCGCCTGTTGGGCCGTGGCTCGTAGCGTGACCTTCGCGCCGTCCGGTTTGGCGTCCGTAACCTTTACGTCGTCAAGCCATGCCTCGCCGTCCCCTTCGACATACAGGATGATCGCCGCATGTACGGAGCCTGCCGGGAGAGTGACGGTCTTAGAGAATGTTTGCCAATCCGTGTTGTTCTGCGCGTACCCGATCTGCAGAAACCCTATCGGGGTCCATGTCGCCGTGCGCGGTTGCACCGCGAAGTTTGCTTTAATGTTGCCCTTCGTTTTCATAGAACCGCTGATCGTGAATGTCGCGCCCGCCGGTGCATCCCACACGGATTGCGCCCCCTGCCCCTGCGCGTCGCCTATGGTCTTGATTTTGAGCGACGCCTTGCCGGATTTGCTCTGCGTCGTGTCACGCGATGTAACAACCTTTGCGCGACCCTCCCATTTCTCGCCCCAGCCGTCGGGCACGTCACCGCCGGCTTCCATATCGCCGTTCTGGATCGTGATCTTGAACCCGGCGTTCGCGACCTGTTGCGCCGCGAGGAACACGGGCGAGGTGGGCACAAGGGCGGGGCGGGGTGATTTGGGCGCGGACGCTAGGAGTGCCGTAGTGCCCAATTCGCCCGGCGCGGGTGCCGCTATGCGCCACATCCCGTAGCACTGACCCGCGACCCACGCGTCGCCCGTCACCGGGTTGACGCGGATACAGGAAACTTCATGCGGGCCGTTGCCGATGCCTGGCTTGAGCGGCGCGGTCACCGTGAGGTTACGCCACGTCTTGCCGCCGTCCGTGCTACGAACCGCTGTTGCGTGAGTCGCGTAGATGTTGCGCGGGCCACCCGCATAGATGACGGACGGATTTCGCGGGTCGGTCGCCACCGTCATGCAACGCACCGGGTTGCCCCATTGATCCGCTGGCGTCTCCAGAACCGTCCAGTTCCCAGCCTGATAGACCTTCATCTTCTCCTCGGAGGCGACATAGATGCGTCCCGTCCTGTGGTCAACGGCGATATCCTCAATGGTGCCAGTGGTTTGCGCGATCTTTTCCCACGTCGCGCCTTTGTCTTTCGAGCGAACTACGAAGCTACCGGAGCATCCGAAGAGCACCTTCGTGGCGGGCGAGTAAGTAAAAACTCCCTCGCAATCCGACATTTTCTGCCACGTCTTTCCCTTATCCGTGGAGCGGTGGTCAAAGCAAAACAGGACGTTCACGTCGGTCGGGTCGGAGAGCGAGATGTTCGCGCCGCCGAGCGTGATCGGCTTCCCATCCTCTCCTTTAGGAAATACCCATGTCTTGCCGCCGTCGTGAGTGATGCGCAGGAGGCGCGGTGCCACCCATGATTCGGCGTCGCCGTAAAAAAACGTCCGGTCATCCACGGCATGCCCGCCGTAGCAGTATCCGCCCCAGCCCTTACCCGAAGCGTCAAGGTATTCCCACGTCGCGCCGCCGTCCCGCGTCGCCGCCGCGTTGTAATCCTGAAACGCAAGGAAAACGGCCTTCGGTGCGTGAGCGGAAAAATTCATCATGCCGCCTAGCATCACCCCGTTGTAGCCGTTGTTGTACCAGACTAACGTTCTCCCCCCGTCCGTGGAGCGTGTCACGAAGTCGCCGCCCAGACCATACATAATATTCGGGTCTTTGGGGTGCCACGCGTTGTAGCCGTTCCGGACGTTGACAGGCATCGCCGACTCGGTTTTCGAGACAGTGGTTGCCGCGAATGTCTCGCCGCCATCATGGCTGTAATACCGCACCCACTTCCAGTTCCCCCCCTCGACCCACGCCGACATCCGCTTCGGGTCGGCGGGACTGACGGAGACAAATTGGACGATCTTGCTGTCAGCCTCGCGGTCAATACCTCTGGCGGGAAGCGCGGTGAACGTCTTTCCCTGATCCCGCGATACAAGCAACCCCTCCGCGCCGGACACCCACACGGTATCGGGGGCGGAGGCAACGACGGCTATGTTCGAGACGCCGCCGTCGCGTGATTTGTTGAATGTCTTTCCGCCGTCGGTGCTGTACCGAAACCCCTTCTTCCCACCTGCGTAAATGACCCCACCAGTGGGCGCGACACGCACGCGAACCGGGACGCCACCCGTGACTTGCCCGAGCACGGCGGGAACGTCGCTGATTACACTCCACGTTTCTCCCCCGTCCGTCGTTTTTAGCAGTCCCGACTTCGGCGAGGCGACGTAGGCGACGAGGCACATGTCTGAAGCCTTATCGTAAGAAGCGGGGTCGAACGCGACACTGTTGCCGTAGCCCTCGAGTAGAGCCGAGACGTGCTTCCAGGATGCGGCTTTGTTACCGGAGACATATATCCCATGCGGCGACGCGCCCCACGTCTCGTTCCAGTCCGACCCATTGCCCCCGAGTCCGATCAGGTGCGACGGGTTCTTCGGGTCAATAGCCACCCCGTTGCAACCGCGCGCGTCCCAGCCGACCGTGGCCTGCTCCCAGTTCTTGCCACCGTCGAGCGTCCGATATAGGCCACCAACGTCTATGCTGAGTAGGAGGAAATTGGGGTCGGCGTCGGAGATGACCAGCTCACGCGGCCATTGACACCCTTCGCCGCCGGGAAATATGCCCGCTTTTTTCTGAGCTGCCGTCACTATCGGAATCTTCGTCCACCGCGCGATCCTGTCTTTAGCGGCGGGCGCGGTACCAATAACAGGCGGCTGAGCGAGGGCACAACCAGCGGGTAGTAGCAAGGTGGCGAACGCGAGCGTGCTGAAGGCGAAAACGTTTTCCGAGCGGTGTCTATCCAGTGTCATCTTTGTCATCCTACTAAAGTGTCGTGGGACCGATTCTGTTGTGCGCGGTACCCGAGGTAGTCTTACGTCGGTACCATTGCGGCACGCGCCGGTGTTTTTCCTGCCGAACTTCGCGAACTGCTGTTGACATATACACGCGAATGGGGCGTACCCGACCGGTCCGGGCATTAACTACCCGGAGGGCATCGCGTCCCGTCATCCGCCCCGCTCCGGTTAGGCCCGCCCCGCGTCAAACTCTGGCGAACACTTCTCGCCGCGCTTCACGCTCTCGGTCCCTGTCGGCGATGGCTTCGCGCTTGTCGTATAGCTTCTTGCCGCGCCCGACTCCGAGTTCGAGTTTGGCGAACCCATGCTCGAAGAATAGCGACATGGGCACGAGTGCTAACCCCTTTTGCTCCGTCACCGCGCTGAGACGGGTCAACTCGCGCCGCGTCAGAAGTAGTTTGCGCGGCCTGATCGGGTCCACGTTGTACCGGCCGCCTTCCTCATGCGGGCTGATATGCATGTTGTGAAGCCACGCTTCGCCGTTCTTATCCAGCCGCGCGTACGACTCGCTCAGGCTCGCTTGGCCCGACCGCAGCGATTTGACCTCGGTGCCGACCAGCACCAGGCCCGCCTTTACCGAATCCTCAATGAAGTACTCATGCCTCGCCTTGCGGTTCTGCAGGACGATGCGCTTTTCCCCTGTTTTATCTTCCTTTGCCATCGGGTCCTCTTCTCACTGGTGCCTCGCGAGCGGCACGTTCGGCCCGACGTTGAACACCTTCACATAGTCGGCCATCACCCGCTCCGCCTCAATGAGCGCGGCATCGGGTTCCGGCAGGCGCGATTTAGCCTTCTTTTTGGTCGCCGTTTCCGTATCCGTCTCGGCGGTCGCCACGTCGTTCGCCGTGACCATACCCTTCTTGATCTGTTCGGGAGTCAGCGGTTTCGGTAAACCAGCCTTCACCGCCGTGGTCAATGTAAGTGGGTAGATTGTCATACCGGGGGCGGGGCGTGAAGCGAGTACCTTCTGCCGCGCATCAGACCGCGCGTCTTCCGCGTCCTGTTCGGTGCGTCGCGTCGCCTCGTTCAGCGAGATGGTCTTCTGCGCCTGTAACTTAGCGATACGGACGATATTGCTCCGTAAATAAACAAAGTCCGGGTCCTTCGCAAGCCGCGCCGCGCTACGCCGCGCCAGTTCGGGCGCGAACTGTGCCACCTCATTGAACGGGGTGTATTTTGCGGACGGGATGACGTCCCACGGCAACGGATTTTCGAGGTCCTTTTCGCCGACCTTCAGCGCGTCGAACACGCTCGGGAGCACGACATCGGCGGCGACGCCGCGCAACTGCGTGGAGGCACCGGACGCGCGGTAGAACTTCTGTATCGTGAGCTTCAACTGGCCTGGATCATCGGCTACCGCAGAACCGTTGCGATCCATGACCGGTCCCAGATCGTAAACCGCCTGCACCGTCCCCTTGCCGAACGTGGTGGCGTCGCCGACGACCAGCGCGCGCCCGTAATCCTGAAGGGCACCGGTGACGATCTCGGATGCGGACGCCGAGTTGCGGGTCGTCAGGACTATCAACGGGCCGGCATACGCGATGCGCTGGTCCTTATCCTCGTCAATACGCACCGTCTTGTCGAAGTCACGCACCTGCACCACCGGACCTGACTTGATGAACAGCCCGGTCAGGCTGATGGCTTCGGGGAGCGACCCGCCCCCGTTGCGGCGTAGGTCCAGTATTACGCCGTCTACCTTTTCCGCTTTGAGTTTCTGCAGGAGCGTGTTAACGTCTTTGGTGCAACTCTTGCCTTTGTCAGTGTCCTGGTAAAACAGCGGCAGATCAATCACACCCAGGCGCAATGTCTTCCCGCCGGGTTGCGGCTGAGTGATAATCTGAGCTTTCGCCTGCGATTCCTCTAGTTTGATCTCGTCGCGCACGATGGTCACCTCTTCGCGCTTGGAGGGGTCCGACGCGTCGCCCGGTATGTATCGGAGACGCACTAGGGTGTCTTTTTCGCCGCGTATCTGCTCCACGACGCGGTTCAGTTTCATGTCCACGACGTCCACGAAGGGGCCGTCTTTGCCCTGCGCGACGGCGACAATCTTGTCTTTCGCCTTGAGTTTGTGGGTCGCCTGAGCGGGGGAGCCGGGCTTGATCTCCTCAACCACGGTGTAGCCGTCCTCCGAGCGCAAGGTGGCACCGATCCCGAAAAGAGAGAGCTTCATCGAGATGGAGAACGACTCCGCCGTCGCCTTACCGAAATAGTCGGTATGGGGGTCGAGTGAATGCGCGATGGAGTTCATGTACAACTCGAAGATGTCATCGCTGTCGAGGTCGCGGAGTGACCGGAGAGACCGCTCGTAGCGGCGACCGAGCGTCTTTACGATGTCGGCCGACTTTTCCTTAGCCAACTTCTCCTGCAAATACTCGTAGCGCAACCGTTGCTTCCATATGGCGTGCGACTCGTCCGCCGACGTCGGCCGCGATGCCTTTTCCCGATTGATGGTATAGGTGTCGTCACCGGTGAAAGTGAACGCGGTGGGGTCGCCGAGCAACGTGTTGACATACTGTGTCTGCTCCTCGGCGCGCTTTAGGAGCAGGGCGTACATCTTCTGCGCCGCCGTGAAATCGCCTTTATCCTTTGTCAATCCGACGATCTTATCCCGGTACTCCGTCGCTAGAGTGTCTACGTCGCTCTGCAACAGGAAGATGCGTTGGGGGTCGAGTGTGGTCAGGAACGCGCCGAACACCTTGGGCGAGAGTGTGTCGTCCACGGGCACCTGTGCGTAGTGGCGGGCTTCCAGCAGGCGTGACGTTATGCGTGCGATCTTGGCGTCGTCTTCGGCCGAGACCGTGCCGACTCGCACGCCGTCTCTGGTCGTCTTCGGGGCAGTGCCGTTCGCCACCTGCTCGCGCGCCGCCACCTGTAACTTCGGGGTTCCCGTGACCAGACGGTCGCCCGTGAATCCGCCCGATCTCGTAGCGGCGGGTTCGCAGGCCGACCCCGAGAGCAAACCGACGACGCCGACGGTGCCCGCGACGAGCGACAGGCCCGCGCCCCAGGAGAAGCGACGCGCCGAAGACGATAAATTTTGGTGACTGTTCATGGCTTTAAGTGATACGCTTCTTTCGCCGGACGGGGTTCCGTCAAACATAGCGATTCGGGATGAGGCGCGGATCCGTTCGGATCATTATAGCAGAGGTCGGCGCGAAAATGCCATCGGTGGATGGTGTGGCTGAACAAAGGGAGCGAAGAAGCGCGGATTATTCGTATAATAGGCGGGGGCGATTCGATCATGAGACTTTTAATACGCTGGGCAGTTGGGGCGGTGGCACTGTACTTCACGGTTTTCCTGGGGGAACGCCTCGGATTAGGGCTGAGTTTCGCGCACGGGGGGCCGCAAAGTATGGTCGCCTCTCTGGTTGCGGTTCTCGCGCTCACGCTGGTGAACGCGCTCGTGCGCCCCGTGGTCAAGCTACTGACGTTGCCGCTGTCGTGCCTCACTTTCGGTTTGTTCGGCCTGGTAATCAACGCGCTGATGTTTTACCTGGTCGGCGAGTTGCACGTCGGGTTGCGGGTGAACGGCTTCCTCCCAGCGTTGTTCGGCTCGCTCGTAACGAGTGCGCTGTTCGGGGTGATGAATACGTTCTTCAGCGGGGACGCCAAGCGTGAGCACTAGCGACGGGCGGGGGCGACCGCGCATAGTCGTGCTTACTGGCATGAGCGGTTCGGGGAAGCAGGCGGCGGCGCGTACCTTCGAGGATCTGGGGTGGCGCGTGGTGGATAACCTGCCGCCGCGGCTACTTCCCATGGTCGCCGCCGAGAGCACGGGCGGGGAGGACAAGCCGCTCTGCCTCGTCTGTGATGTCCGCGGCGGACCCGTCGCCGACTTGTTGTCCGCGTTCGAGGTGCTGGTAGCGGCGGGTGCCGGTCCGGTACTGCTTTTCTTGGATGCCTCCGATGAGACGCTTCTGCGGCGGTTCAAGGAGACGCGGCGCACGCACCCGCTCTTCGGCGAGACCGGAGGTATACTCCCCGCGCTCGAGCGCGAGCGGGCGTGCCTAGCCCCAATCAAAGAGCGTGCAGACCGCGTGATAGATACATCCGCGCTGACGCCGGGCGGATTACGCGGGCTGTTGATGGACGAGTACGCGAGCGCGGAGCGAAAACAGCATCCCATAACGGTAACTGTCGCCTCCTTCGGGTTCAAACACGGCATGCCGCAGGACGCCGACCTGATGTTCGACGTCCGGTTTCTGTCCAACCCCTTTTATCAGCCGGAGTTACAGCCGTTCACGGGACTCGATAACGAGGTCGAGCGGTATGTGATGGGGGATGAAAAAACGGGTTGCTTTCTGGACCGCCTTTACGATCTGGTCGGCTGGAGTCTGCCGCACTACGTCGCCGAGGGCAAGGCGTATTTGACCATCGGGATCGGGTGTACGGGCGGCAAGCATCGGTCGGTGGTGGTAGCGGAGAAACTGGGCGCGTTCCTGCGGGAGCGCGGCTACCGGGTTCTCGTGCAGCACAGGGATTCGGCGCAGTGGGGGAAAAGCCAATGAGTGTCGGCGCGCGTTTCCGCAAACAGATACGCTGGTTCCAGCCGGACATGCGCGTCAAGCGTTTCCTGTTGCTCGTGCCGGTCGGCATCTTCCTCGTGCTACTGGGCGTGGCGATTTATCTCTACCTTGACACGATCAACTACACGGACGCGATATATAACATCCTTCGCGACGCGTCCGGGCTGAAACTCGATAACCCCATGGTGAACCGCCCCCTGGGCGCGCTCCTTGTCTTCCTCGGACTTTGCGTCGTGCTGTACGCGCTGATCGCCGTTAACCGCTCCATCGTGTCCGCCATCTCTCCGGAAAGCCTGTCGGACCTGCCCGATCTGATCCGGCGCAAACGCACGCTCTCGCAAGGCGCGAAGATCGTGGTGATCGGCGGGGGCACGGGACTCTCGACGCTTCTGCGCGGGTTGAAGCAGTATTCTGGGAACCTCACCGCCGTGGTGACCATGACGGACGATGGTGGGTCTTCCGGTCAGTTGCAGAAACAGTTGTCGGGCGGAATGCTACCGCCCGGCGACATCCGCAACTGCCTGGTGGCACTCGCGGACGCCGAGCCGATGATGCAGAAGTTGTTCCAGTACCGGTTCAAAACGGTTGACGACAAAGACGGCCTGTCGGGACACAACTTCGGAAACCTCCTGATCGCGGCGATGGCGGATATCACGGGCGATTTCGAGCAGGCAGTCGAGGAGACGAGCCGCGTACTCGCCATTCGCGGGCGCGTGCTCCCGTCCACAGTGGAATCCGTGGTACTGATCGGCGAGATGGAGGACGGTGAGGAGCTGACCGGCGAGTCTCTGATCGCGGGCGACGAGCGGGCGATCCGGCGCATCAAATTGTGCCCGCGCGACCCGAAACCGATCCCTGAAGTGCTTTCGGCTATTAAAAGCGCGGACATCATCGTCATGGGGCCGGGTAGCGTCTTTACGTCGGTTATTCCGAACCTTCTGGTCAAAGAGATCGTGGAGGCGATAGGAGAATCGAAGGCGACGCTCCGCGTGTATGTGTGCAACGTGATGACCCAGCGCGGCGAGACCGACGGCTACACGGCGTCGGATCACGTGAAGATGATCGAGGCGCACGCCGGTCGGCGCGTGTTCGACATCGTGATGGTCAATAAAGGGCGTCCTACCGAAGAGATGCTGGAGCGGTATCATGAGGCTGGCGCGGACTTCGTCGAGCCGGATTTGGAGGCGATTCAGGACCTGGGTTATCAGCCGGTCACCGGCAAATATATGAGCGAGACCGAGGTCGTGCGGCACGATTCCGACCGGCTCGCGCACGACATTATAAAGATATATACCGACACCGCGAGATGATCGCGCCTGACACGCGGCAACTTTCGACGCGACGACCGGCACGGGCGGGCACGGCGCATCCGGGGTACACTACTTGTCGCGCAACATATAGATGTACCCCGCGAGGACGAGTCCTCGCCCCGCTTTGAAGGAGGCAACACATGCCAAAACCTATAATCGCCGTCGTCGGCCGCCCGAACGTCGGCAAATCCACGCTTTTCAACCGCTTGACAGGCCGCCGCATCGCTATCGTCCAGGATCAGCCCGGCATCACCCGCGACCGCTTATACGCGGACGGCGACTGGAACGGGCGCGGCTACACCCTGATTGACACCGGCGGTATCATGATGGATGACGCCGACCCGCTCCTGACACAGATCCGGTTGCAAGCCGAAGTCGCCATGGAGGAGTCTGACGTGATCCTGTTTCTCGTGGACGGCGAGACGGGCATCACGGAATCCGACCGCGACCTTGCGAATCACCTGCGCCGCACCGACACCCCGCTTTTCCTGGTGATTAACAAGGCGGACAATGCGAAGCGTGACATGAACGCCGCCGACTTCTATCAGCTTGGCGTCGGCGAACTATTCTCGGTTTCCGCCCTGTCCGGGCGCGGCGTCGCCGACCTGTTGGACGAGGTAGTCAAGTCATTCCCGCCAGACACCGGCGAGCAGGACGCCGAAGACGCCTCGATCAAAATCGCGCTGGTCGGCCGCCCGAACGTCGGCAAGTCCAGCATGCTGAACGCGATTCTGGGCGAGGAGCGGTGCATCGTCTCGCCCATCGCCGGAACCACGCGCGACGCGATTGACACTAAACTCGTGTGGGAGGGGAACGACCTGACCCTGATTGACACGGCGGGTATAAGGCGATCCGGGAAGATCCAGGGCACCGTGGAATACTATTCCGTGCTACGGGCGCAGCGTGCCATCGAGCGCGCGGATGTCGCCGTAACGGTGATTGACTCCATCGAAGGGCTTCTCGACGGCGACAAACGTGTCGCGGGGATGGGACACGATGCCGGACGCGCGGCGGTACTGGTGGCGAATAAATGGGACGAAGGCAAGCAGTACGTGCTGGAAGCCAACCCAGGTCAGAATCCCATTCACTCGTTCACGCAACACCTGCGCGACGAAATGCCGTTCGTCTCCTACGCGTCGGTCGCCTACTGCTCCGCGCTACTCGGAACCGGAATCGGCGCGGCGGTGGAGACGATGCTCGCCGCCGCGGAAGGGCACGCGTTCCGCATTCCGACCGGCGAACTGAACCGCATCGTGCGCGACGCGGTAGATGCGCACCCGTTGAACGATAAGGGGCGCACGTTCAAGGTCCGGTACGTGACCATGGCGGCGGTCAAACCGCCTACCATCGTGATGTTCGTCAATGACCCTGACATGCTACACTTCTCGTACAAGCGGTATATCGAGAACCAGATCCGCAAGGTTTACCCGTTCGAGGGGACGCCGATACGGCTGTTCGCGCGTAAAGCCGACGACAAACGCGAGGACGGGAAAGGCCAACCCTCGTAGGATGTCGTCCGACACTTTGGGAGGGCGACTACTCCGAGCGAGTACATGAAATCACCAGATTATGGCATCCACCCCGCAATCAACTATAGACACAGACGAGCCGGTCGTGCTGGCGAGACTGTGCTTCCAAAAGCTCGACGCCGGGGTTGACGAGTGGGGCGAGGTCGTCCTGCACGGGGACGGTAGTGTTCGGCTCCGAGCAGGCGACGTGTTGCGGGGCCGCCTCGCGGACACCGCCAACCGCGTTGACCGGGCCGCCCTGATGTACGGCGCGACGGGGTTCATGGGTGTCGCGGCGGTCGGCACCGCCCTCGTCCTGAAGCGGCGGGCATTATGGGGGTATGTAGTGCTGTTCTTCGCGGCGTTGATCGCCGTCGGTGCTTCCTGGTTGCGTGTCGCCGCGAGGGACAGTGCTAAACTTCTCGATGCCGATTCGCCGCGCGAGAGCGTACACGTGAAGTTGCTGCCCGAAGGAGGGTTAACCATCACATTCGCTCACACCCCCCCGAGCGTTATCGTGCTACGTCTAGAGGCGGGCGAGTTCGACTCCGTGCAGGCGAGCAATCTCATCGCACTACTCAAACACCCCGCGAAATAATCGGGGACACTTTCCGGTTCGTCTTTCACGTAGTGATTACTTGTACGGGAGGATTCACATGAAAGCAGACTACACCCACATTACCCTGGTGTTGGACCGTTCCGGCTCGATGGAGAGCATGCGCTCCGACGCCATCGGTGGCTTCAACACGTTCTTGCGCGACCAGCAAGCCGAACCGGGAGCGGCCACGCTGACTCTGGTTCAGTTCGATGATCAGTACGAGAAGCTATCTGAGTTCACGCCGCTCGCGTCCGTCGCGCCGCTGAACGAGACGACGTTCGTCCCGCGCGGGAGCACCGCGCTTCTCGACGCCATCGGTCAGGCGATAGACGAGACGGGTGCGCGCCTCGCGACGCTCGCGGAGGCGGACCGTCCGGGGAAGGTGCTGTTCGTGACGCTCACGGACGGGATGGAAAACGCGTCCCATCGGTTCTCCCGCGCGAGCATCTCGGATAAGATCACGCATCAGCGCGACATTTATTCTTGGGAGTTCGTGTTCCTCGCGGCGAACCAGGACGCTATCGCGACGGGGGAGACAATGGGCTTCACTCGCGATAGTAGCGCGACATATGCCGCCTCGCCTCTCGGACACAGGTCCGCGATGAGAGGGGTCTCCCAGGCCATGAGTAAGTTCCGGTCCCGATCCTTGGGGGAGAACGAGGAGCAGAAGGGCAAGTTCTTCGACGCGGAAGATCGGGCGGTGATCGAAGAAGGCAATAAATAGCGGCGGGGTTATAGGAATCGTCGGGTGATCGAGGTGCCGCGCGATTGTGCCGCGCCATTCCCGCTTTAATTTTCCCCGGTGCAGGAGCGAAGGGAGTAAACGGCGAATATACATCCATCACGTACGACAGGAGATGGTATGAGCAAATTTGCCGATGAACTGACGCAGATTGGCGGTCTGAAGCCGCTCGGCGGCGAGGCCGCCCTAACACCTAAGTCGGAAGCACCGCCCGTGCAACCCGGCACCGCGCCATACGCTCCCCGCGTCGTGCAACCGTTGCCCCCGGGTAGCCCGTACGTCCCGCCTGTTCCCGGCGGCAACATGCCACCGCCGACGGGCGCGTTGCCGACTCGCCCGACATCCTACCCCGCTCCTCCCGAGGACGACGCGGAAGTGCCGAGTCGCTTACCAACTTACATCGGTGGCGGCGTGGCGGCCGTGATCCTTATCTGGATTGGCACGCTGTTCATACCTTCGGCGCCGGTTGACGCGCCGACGGAGTGGACCACTTTCACCGCGAGCGACCAATCATTCGCGTGCGAACTGCCCAAGAAGTGGGAAATCAAGTCGGAAGGGAACGCGTCCACGAGTACGGAAGCGGCAATCAGCGATGGCGTTACCGCAAAAAGGGGGGACGCCGACGTCGAGGTGTCGGTAAGTAGTGTTACAGGTCTGATTAAAGCGCAACTCATGTTCGGCGACGACCCGATCCCATCGGGATTCGCTCATTCCCGCGCCACGCCCATCTATCAAGCGCACGGGCGCGTTTTCAAGAAGCGGTTCGCGCACTACAAGTCGAAACGGGTCGAGCCTACCCCGGAGATGATCCCCCGGATGACCGGCATCGTGCCCGACGAGAACAACCGGGAGTTATTGCCTGACCTGCGCTGGAGCGAGTGGACGGCGAGCGGGAATCAGTACGGATTCGGCGGTAAGCGGCATGGCTATCGCACAACGGTCGGGGGTAATAACTACATCGTGAACGTGGTTTGTGAATGCTCTGAACGGGATTGGCCTAAGCTGAAGCCCGCTTTCGAGCGCATGATCGTGTCCGTCAGCGAGCCGCGCAAGGCGGGTCCCGGCGGCGGAGTCGCAGTGCCGGGTGGCGGCTCGCTCCCAACCGGCGACATGCCTGGGTTCGGGGGTAGCGGATTGTAGCGGATGGCGGGCCTCCCGACTATATCCGGGGAACTTGCCCCGCGTGCCACCTCGGTAGCCCCCGCTCTGGAGTGCCTCACATACCGGGGCGCGCCTCGCGGCGGTCTCGGTCGGATCGCGGCGAACGACGCCCGCCGCCGACTTCGATAGCGTCGCCCGCTTCGCCGCGGGGGGACACTGACGCCCGCTCTAAGGGGCGGGCGTCGTTCGCCGCGACCCGACCGAGACCGCCGCGAGGCGCGCCCGCTGTTTACGTTTCACCATAGCTTGCTTGATCGTGGCGATAAACACTGACTTGTCCACGGGTTTCGCGAAACAGCCCGCCGCGCCCATCTCCAATGCCCGCTCCCGATCCTTGGCAGGCGCGAACAGGAGGATCGGTATCTCCTTGAGATCCGGGTCTTCTTTCAAAGAGGCGAGTACCTCCCAGAAGTCACCGTCCGGTAGATTCGCGCCGTCGAGTGCCAGGGCGACCGGCGGGGTGGCTCGTGCCGCCTCCAGCGCGTCGGCGAACGAGGCCGCCGATTGCGCTCGGTAGCCGCCCGCTTCCAGGTATTTCGCGATTATCTTAACCGCGTTCGCGTCCGTGTCGGCTATGATCACGAGCGGTCGGTCTTCGGTTCCCCCGTCTATCTCCGCGCTTTTGGCAGTTATGGGGCGGGCACGTATCGGGGGCGGGGGTTCCATGGACTCATGGGCGGGAGAGGCGACTGTGGCACGGTTCGCGGCGTCTAAACGTGCTTTCTCTAGCTCCAGCGACAATCGGCGTTGCTCCCCCTCGAATCGCTCGCGCTCCGCCTCGAGCCGCGTGCGGAGATCGCTCTCGAAAACCGTCCTCGCATCGCGTAACCGCGCCTCATACCCGTCACGCAGGATGACTTCCGCCGCTGCCCGTTCTGCCACCGCGCCTTGCGAAGCCATGCTCACGTGGGTCTCGGCTTGTCGGAGTGACTCTCGTAGCTCCTCCGTCTCGGCTTGAAGTAATGCAACGTGTTTTTCACTAGCGGTCACCGCCGCGCTAGCCAGCCGCGCGGCGTCCGAGAGTTCCTGTATCTGCTTCTCTGCGTCGGCGACAGCGAGGAGCCTTTTCTCCGCGTCGGACAGTTTCTCCCGCGCCAGATCCGCCTCTTTCCGGGCGTCCAGCACCGCGCTGTACCCGGCCTCGGCCGATTTGGATCGGGCCTGCGCGGCCTTGCCATCGGCGGCGTTCGCGCGGGCGACGGCCACCTCGGTTTTCTCCCGCTCTGCCGACAGATGTTGATGCGCTTCCGTGACCGCGCTTTCCAGACGCTTCACGTCGGACAAGGTAGCGGCGAGTCTCTTCTCTGCATCCGCTAGCACCGCAACGTCTGGCACCGGGACTGCGACGCCGTTGGTAGCGAGTGCCACGGGCCACTTCTCCGGCGCGCCCCGCGTGGCTTCTTGTTCCGCGATCCTTGCCGTCGCCTCTCGCAGACGTTTCTTGAGATCCCTCTGCCCGGCAAAACCGATAAGGGCGGCGATCACCGCGAGAGCTAATAAAATCCAAGCAATCATGTGCATGAGCGAGTCGTGATCCTTTTCCGCGCCAACCAGATCTGGCACTTGCAAGAATCATGCTAGACTACCCCGCCGGATTACCAGTTTTTTACCAAACCTAAACAACCCGAAAAGTGATTAATAAGCGGGGCCGTTGCTACTTCTCTCCGCGGATAATATCACGCCTGAGGGATACGTCTCCCCTCGGTGGTATAATCAACCGACGGGATCGTTCCTAGCAACCCTGATCGCGCACCGATTTTCGACGGCAAACCAACCCAATGACAAGGTCCCCAACATCGTCCCCTAAACCCTCCCCGTGGTTCGCGTTAATGGCTGTCGCCGCTTTCGGCCTATGTTTTCTGGGTGGCGATCACTGGCATCGGAGCATCCCGGTGCCGCGCCCGGTCGTTTCGCCAGAGGACCGGGTTGCCCAGACGGGACAACCGTCCGTAACGCGGCTCCGAGCAAAACTAAATAAGTCAAGAGTTGCCTTATTGGATAAGCGGTTGCGCGCCGCGGCCGGAACTTTCGCGCAGGTCCACGACCTCGTCCGTAGCGAATACGTTGACTCCCTTCCGACTGACGCGGCTATGAGCCGAGGCGCGGTCCAATCCATGTTGGCCGCGCTCGAGGACGAGCAATCTTCCTACCAGAGTCCCGCCGAGTGTCGCCTCGCCGACGGGGAGAGCCGGGGCAGTTTCGCCGGGATCGGTGCCGTCACGGCGGTCCGCTCCGAGAAGACGGGGAGCGGCTACACGGAAATGCGACTCCTCGTAGTCGCCCCAATACCGGGATCCCCGGCGGCAAAAGCGGGGCTACGTACCGGCGACAGGATCACCCACATTGACGGCCACTACATCCTGGCGGATAACCCATATTTGGCGGTAGATAAGTTAGCGACGCCGGCACCGGTTCCTACCGACGATACGTCCGGCACGGGCAGGAACATCCCCATCCGTGACGGGATAGGTCTCCTCGTCGCTCGCGCGCAGTTACGCGAGGGGTTGTCGGAGAAGCATATTCTCACCGTCCGGCGTGAGGGCGTCGCCAAGCCGCTCTCCGTCGCGGTCACGGACGCGATTACCGTGGCCCCCCAAGCCCTGATACGGCATCAGATGGCGGCGGGTAGGCCATCCCTCTACGTCCGGGTCGGTGCCTTCACGCCCGACTCGCGAGCCGCTGTTGGGAACGCGATCCGTTCCGCCGGGGTGGGCGAGAGCCTAGTCCTCGATCTTCGGCAGAACGCCGGGATCGGGCTACTCGACATCGCGGAAAACATCGCGTCTGACCTCGCCCGCCCGAGTGGCCCGTTCGTGATAGAAATCGGGGCCAGGGGTAGGTTGTCGCCTCTGCCCATCGCGCTCCGGCAAGTGTCGCCCAAACCGCTTCGGGTTTCGGTACTCACCGACCGGGGAACGGCGGGACTTGCAGAGGCACTCGCGGCGTATCTGGCGGACAGCGGTGCCACCATCGTCGGCGCGCGACGGACGTGGGGCGACGGCCGGTCGCAGACGCGGTACCCGCTCGCGGACGGGTCGGCGTTTGTTCTCACGACGGGTAGGTTAATCAGCCCGAAGGGGACGGGGTGGGAGCGGGTCGGGTTGACGCCGCGCTCGCTCCTGCCTCCAGGACTCACCGACGCTCAAACGGTTGAGCGGGCGACAGCGGTTGCCGGACGCGTGGGGGGTGTCGTGGTGGCAACCCGCCGACATGGGCAAGGGGAGAAACGATGAGGAACCCGAACCTCACGCGACGAGTCGTGTTTCTAGTCGCTCTCGCGGTGGCCGGTTTCGCCTGTGGGACGCAGGCCGACACCGTCTCGGATAATTTAGGTAGTAGTCTCGGGGGGGCACGCGCGGGCTGGGGGGTGCCCCCTATCCAAACGCTGAAGCCCACCGAGACTTACCTCGCGGTGCTGAACATCATCCGCTCGGAATATGCGCCGCAGAAAGAGGGGGCCAAAACGCCGGATGCCGTTGCCCTCACCTACGCCGCCATAGACGGCATGCTGGCGACGCTCCATGATAGGTACACCGAGTTCTGGACGCCTAAAGAATATGCCAGCAACATGGAGGAGACCAGCGGCGTCTTCGCCGGTATCGGTGCCACCCTCGACATTTCGGGTGACAAGAAGGTGGTCGTCATGGACACCATCACAGACTCCCCGGCGGCAAAGATGGGCATACTTCCCGGCGACATCGTGACTCAGGTGGATGGCGTCGCGGTCAGCGGCAAAACGCTGGACGCCACTATCGAGCGCATCAAAGGTGATCCCGGTAGCACCGTCCGAATCACTATCGCGCGCGCGAACCACCCCGCGCCGATGCAGGTGCTTCTCACTCGCGCTCTGGTCGCGACCCCCCTGGTCGAGTCGCGCATGGAGGACGAGCCCTCACACATCGGATACATCTCCCTCTCAATGTTCGGCGAGACGGCCGACACTCAGTTCGCGTCCGCGCTGGCAAAACTCGAAGGTAGAAAGATGCGGGGGTTGATCTTCGACCTACGTGACAATCCCGGCGGGCTGCTGACGGTGGCGCAGGACCTCGCGTCGCGCTTCGTCGCCGAGGGAACCGTGGTCTGGATACAGGAGAAAAGCGGCAAGATGTCGCCGCTCTCGGTGGAGCGGGGCAAGCACCAGGGCGGCCTGTCCTCGGGTAAGTATCCGGTCGTGGTGCTCGTGAACGGCAACTCCGCGTCGGCGGCGGAGATCGTCGCGGGCGCGATTAAAGATCACGAGGTAGGCACGCTAGTCGGTACACGGACGTTCGGGAAGGGACTGGTGCAGACCATCTTTCCGCTCGACGATGACTCCGCCGTGAAGGTGACTACGCAACATTACTTCACGCCGAACAAAACCGACATCAACAAGAAATATGATCCGCTAACCGGAGCCCGCATCAGCGGCGGTATAATCCCGGATGTGACGATGGAGTTAACCGACTCCGATTGGGAGCATATGCGCGAAGCACGGCGTTCCAATCCGCGTGATCGGCTCGCACCGGACCGGCTCGACCCGCAGATGCAAACTGCCCTCGAAATCCTGCGAAAGCAGTTAGAAGCACGATAAGGTTACACCATGGCGTACCGCACGGAAGACTTCGCCCGCGGCGAGGAGGGGCGCGAACAAGAACGGGAGGAATCAATCCTCTCCCTGCCCCGTCTCAATCCTTACGAGGATTACCCCAAACAGATCGGCCCGCTGAGTGTCCATCGCGACCTGGAATCACTCTCCTTGCGCCGCGAGAACGCTGGGGGCCTGGGCGTCGAGGTCTACATCTTCTTCGCGGTGGCCATGCTTGCCATCACGCTGATCGGCTTTCTCGGCATGATGCAGGGCGGACAGTCAGCGCAAGCGACCGGTAGTGTCGAAGCCACCCGCGCCTTCTCGCCGACCACAAATCACTTCGCTCTATTCTGGATCATCGGGATCCTGGCGCTTCTCGTTGGCGTGCCCCTTTACATCAAGAAGTCCTACGGCGCGGCTCTGATCTTCTTGTTCGATAAGGAGTCAGGCTACCTTTACGAAAACAAGAAACGTCTGGTGTCGTTACGCCGCGTCGAGTGCATCGCAATCCGCGAGACGAAGGACCCAGATGACCGGTATCTCTACCTTCTCGAAGTGCTCCACACGGACGGATACGAGCTCCTGATCTACAACGGCTATGAGGAACGGGAACTACTTTCTCTCGCCAGTGAAGTAGCCGGGTTCCTCAACTGCCGCCTTAAATACACCGGCGTCAAGTCGTAGAATAATCGCGTAGAAGCGCCGTGGCTGCGTCCTTAGACACCGCGCCCTCCGGAATATGTTGGGCGGCCACTTGCGGTATCGTTCGCATTCCGTCAACCCCCGACTCCATAATACGGGCGAATGTTGCCTGATCGGAGCGATCGAGTATAGCCGACTTTATTTCTGAGCTGGCACGCAGGATTTCGTAAGCGGGGATTCTTCCGCTCCCATCCGCCTTCGGCATCAGTCGCTGGTTGGTGACCGCAACCAGGTGCTCCGCGAGCAGAGCGAGCGAGTCGTCGGGGAGCGCGGCGCAGAGGATGGCGAGCGCGTCAGCCGCTGACGCGGCGTTCGCGTTCGCTATCACCAGATGACCGGACCTTACGAGCATGAGCGCTGCTTGTGCGGCGTCACTCGACGGTAGATCGGCGACATACACGACGTCCGGGTCCGCCCCGCGATAGAGCGACTGCATCGCGGGCGCGTAATCCGGCGCGTCCTGCCCGATGATTATCTGTGAAATCAAACTTTTCTCGCTCTTGAGCCGGTATGCCAGCGACTCCTCCAGCAGATGCACGCGCCGCGAGGACCGCGAACTGATTTTCTGTACCACCGCGAAAGAAGTAGTTTGCTTCCCGGATCCGTGAGGCCCTGTTATCAGCACCAACCCACGGGGTAACCCGGTTAATTTCGCGAAGGGCGTGACGCAATCGCCGCCGATCTCGGCGAGAGTAGGTATTTTAGCGTTTATGATACGTACAGTGGCCGCAAGTCCGCCCGTGCTCCGGTAGGCGAATAGGGTGAAGTTGAACTCGCGGTGCTCGAGCAACACCTCGGCGCAGGTGCGTACCCCGGTGTGAAACTTAGACCGAGTGTGTGGCGCGAATAGCGATAGTAACATCTCTTCCAGTTGGACAGGTTCTAACCGGAACGCGTTCGTCACCGGGTCCAGCTCGCCGCGTACGCGCAACCGCGGCATCTCCCCGGCGACCAGGTGTATGTCCGAGGCTTGCGCGGCGAGGGCTGCGTCGAAGAGCGCGATCAATTCTTCCGGTACGTTCATAATATTCTCCTGATGTGTTAGGCGTCACGCCGCGCGGCGTTTTCGGCGGGCGTGGACGGGAACAGACGACGTTCGATCGAGGGATGCGGGACGTTCGCCGCGCGTTCCCGGCGCATCTGCGCGACCTCGGCACGGAGCGCGGCGATCTCGCTGTGTAACCCGCGAAGTTCGCCGATTATGTCGCGCAATAGATGTGCCGACTCACCGTTGTCATTCGGCCCCGGCTCCGGAGCGGGTGCCCCGACGGCGGTTGGCGGGGTGGGCGGCGGTGGCATTAGACCGCGCCCGTACGTCGCTAAGATAGCCGCGTCGAGAAGTTCAGGCTTTGCGTACATCGCTTGTACGAGACATCCCGTCGCCATTCGGATGGCATCTGTTGCCCCGACATCCTTCGGATCGCGCATAGCAACCCAGAGTTTTCGCGCTTCCTTCTTCACCGGCAAGGCGTGGTACGCATGGGCCTCCTCCGACGTCAGTGTTTCTATTGCGTCCCGCTCGGGGGTGTTCTTATCGAGATCCACGAAAGGGAAGGCGTTGTCCATATCTCTGGATACAATGGTACCGACACCGTTAGCTCCTTCTCGCTCAGCCGCCTCGACAGCGCGATTTAACGCCTGTATGATGCGAGACATGGCATATGTTGAGAATCGAGATTCGCGTCGGTCGAATGTTTCGACCGACTCGTCCAGGGCGGAAGTTGCAACTTGTGCCGAATGCTCAACTGATAAACCGCGCGATGCGTACTTTTTCGTGACGGAGTTGACAAGATAAAGGTGCGCCCGAAAGAGCACTTTCCTAGCCCAAATATGTCCGCGCTTTATATCTCGAACAAGACGTTGCTCCTGTTCAACGGTAAGCAATGGCAGAGGAGTGGCGGAATGCCGGGTAGAAAAGTAAGCGGCGAATTCATCCCCACCGCTCTGGTTAGAACTTCCGCTTTCATAGCTCATCGCTTGTTCCTCCGCATCAACATTAGGCTGGGGTTTGGCGTAAGCGATAGCGACCGCGAGTTCACCGCGATCCGCCTTGAGCGGTTGGACGTCACAATCTGTCGCGTAGCTGATCGCGTCTACCAAGGCGGTGTCGACAGGGTCGGCGAACGCTACGTAGAGCTTTCGCCCGTTCTTGTTCATCGGCAGGGCGAAGTGGGCGAAGGCTACCTCCGCGGATAGCATCGCGAGCGCGTCGGCCGTGGGATGGGTGATAGATACGTCTACCTTTGTGGCGCTCATTCCAACGATGTGGTTGAACAATGTCTTCGCCGTGTTAGCCTTTCGTTCCGGCAGAGCGACTGTTGGAACACCTGCATTCGCTTTTTTCGAGCGCGAGGCGCGCCACTCCTGGCTCGTGCGGAGTTCGGCTTCCCGTTCTACAAGTTCGACGATTGTCTTAGCGGAGCGCGGTTGCGGTGATGTTTTCGATGTTATGGCGGCCTCGACACGCGCCGAAATGTCTACAGTGTCAGCAGCGACCGCCCACGACTCCGCTAGACGTGAGACGGTGCTGTCGAACAACTCCTGCGGCTCCTCGGCCACCGGTACGGCTTCCGCTTCGATTTCTTTAGTAGGCATTTGTGTCATTTGCGGCCTCCCTCTTTCCGTCCGTACAATGGCGCGAGCAGTTTACTCAGGGCTTGTACGGCGGAATGCTTGCGTGACGCGACGGTGCCGGGGGCGATAGCGAGGGTGTCGGCTATTTCGGCATACGAAAGCCCGGAGTACTCGTGAAGCAGAAACACGACCCGCTGATCGTCCGGAAGTCGGCTGAGAGCCGAGCGAACCGCGACTGCTATGTCGGAGGAGGAAGTAATTCGTTGATCCGGCTCCCGCGTATCCAGCGCGCCAACCTTCGACTCAGGGGAGCGAAGCCGTGACACGCACAGGTTATGCGCGATCCGCAACAGGTACAGGCGTAGTTTGCCATTCGGGACATACCGCCCCCGCGTCTCCCACAGCCGCACGAACGTGTCCTAGGCGATGTCCGCACCGGTATCCAGGTCACCGCCGAACATCCGCGCCGCGAACCCGATGACGCGTGCCTGGTGTCGGCGCACCAGACACGTGAACGCCGCCGCGTCGCTACTTGCGATGACGCGACTCATGATTTCGTCGTCGGTGTCGGAGCATTGCCCCGTCGGTTCATTCACGGCGTTATTTCTTTCACCTTAATAACGCGTAAACAGGGCAGTTTCTTCACCGCCGGACTAATTATTAGTGTGAAGAGAGTGGAATAATGAAACCACGGAGCACCATACGGTTACTTTTTTCCGGCCTTCTCCTGGTAGCTCTTCATCTGCGCCTCCATCTCCGGCGACATGTGATTGGGTTGCCCCGGCGGCGGGTTGTTCTCGCCGATTTTCGCGCCGGGCTTTGCCATCGGCGCGACGACGGTACCCGCCTTCGTCCCCCCGGCCTGTGATCCTCCACCCTGCGCGTCCGGGGACGGCGAGCAGCCGGCCGAGAGGATGCAGAGCGTAGCGACCGCTAGTGCCCCGCATACAGTAGCGGTGCTACCTTCTTTATCGCCTACCACTCTTGTGATTCTTATTTTCATGGTGTTGACTATCCAGATGCGATTAAGTTCGTCGTCTCATCTGGCAGACGGCGATGTACTCACCCGCCCGCGCGGCTGGCGCGGGCGGGTATCTTCCAACCAGTGTCCTATTAAAAGCCGGGGTTCCACTCCTTCGTCTGATTCACCGCAGAGAGGTCAGACGCCTGTTGCGCCGCGCCGTAGCCCTTCGGCCCGTTGTAGACGCCCCACATGTCCTGCGAAATGGAGTTCGTCAGGCGCACCGATTTTGCGTGTCCGTCAAAGAACACGAAGTTTGTAAAGCCGCCCCGGTGCCCCTGAATGCAACCGGTCGTCTGTCCACCCGCGGGTACGCCTAATGCCGTACACTGGTAAGTCGCGAACTGGGAACTCGTGTCGGGGAAAGGGAGACGCGACTCGGCTATCATGATCGTGTTTGTCGGGGTTTGCAGGTCGGCGAACGCGCCAGTGTTGCTCTCACAACTGCCGTCACCAGAGCAGGGCCAGAACTTCCCGTTTGATCCCTTTTCATTCACACCGGCATCGGTGTTAACGGCGTAGCCGCGAGGGAACCGGGTAGTCTCGTCGCCAATCCCACCCGAGCCATTATAAGGATCCCACCACACCGGGGCACCTGACCAGGTCGCGGAGTTCTCCGGACAGGAAAACACACCGCCGCTCCCCTCCTGGGTGTTAGCGACGCCGCCGTTGTAGTCGCGTCCGCCGTTCTTGATGTACGGGTAGATCAGGTCTTTCCAGTTCTGCATTTTGGCGGTCCACCACGAACTATTGACGATCCGGAACAGCGGCGCGGTCTCGTCGTAGTCCTGGACATACTGCATCATCCCGAGACCCAACTGCTTCTCGTTCGAGATGCAGGTGATCTGACGCGCTTTGGCACGCGCCTGGGCGAAAACGGGGAACAGGATGGCGGCGAGAATCGCGATGATAGCGATGACAACAAGCAACTCGATCAGTGTGAATCCACTAAGACGATTTTGTTGTACGGAAGACTGTTTCATAAACTTGGTTCTTTCTAGGGACGACCCTATCGTTTCGGCAATGAATGATAGCCGCTTTTTGGCACCCCATGATTTGTAGGGCACCGTCTCGATTTCCTCTTTGTGCTGATCATGACCACGGATATTGGCCCGTCAGCGTCGTCAGCCCGGATGTCTTTCCACGGGATTACAGGGGTCGGGCAGCAGGGTGTGACAATGTTTACTGTTTGTTTCCGATGGCACTGCTCCTTCTAAGATAGGTCACGTGTTCTCCTTTGATGGGCGCGACGTCGGGACGACGAGCCACGGCGGTAGATTGCCGCGCGATTAACTCCGGCGCAAGCAACACACGATCAGGTGTTCCCCGCTCCGGATGGATGATCCCCAGGAGCGTCTCCACGGCGTTTTCACCAACTCGACGGATGGAATGACGGATGGTGGTCAGTCCGCGACGGGCCGCGTCGGGAATATCGTCAATACCCGCGACTGCAACATCCGACGCGGTGATACCACGTCGCTCCATCTCATCCAAAGCACCTATTGCTACCGAGTCACAGAAGCCGACGGCCGCGGTTGGTCGTGTCGCGCTCGGGAACGTATCGAGTAGCCGCGCCATGTTTCTCGCGCCCCACTCGTTGTGATACTGGCCCTCGAACACCAGATCCGAATCTATAGCGAGATTCGCGTCAGTCAACGCCGCCTTGTATCCCTCTAGACGTTGCGTATTCGAGCAGAAGTCATCATTCCCACAAAAGGCCGCGATCCGCCGATGTCCAAAAGCTATGAGATGGGAAGTAACCATCCGGGCCGCCGCATGGTTGTCTAAATCAGCGCAAGGCATTCCACCCTCCTCGCGGCTGTCACCGACTAGAACGAAAGGGAGGCGGGGGCGCCGCATTTGGAGACATTCGAGGAAAGGACTTCCTAGACGGGGGATAATCACCAGAAGGCCGTCACAGTGCCCTTCACCGTAGATGGGCACGCTACGAAGTGCGGCATCCCAATCGCCCTCGAGAAACAGTGTAACTTTCTGCTGTCTTTCCTTGCTTCGCGCAAGGATTCCATCCAGGCAAGGTCCGAGGTAGGGGTCCGATGTCACCGACTCCTGGCTGTATGCCATGACGACCCCGATGGTATTCATCGGCTTCCCGGCGAGGCCACGAGCCAGCGCGGACGGGTGATACCCGATGCGACGCGCGACCGAGCGGACGCGCTCGCTAGTCGCGAAGGAAATATTCGCGTCGGAGCGCATATTCAGCACTTTAGATACTGTGCCGGGTGAGACTTTGGCTTCCGCCGCTACATCCTTGATAGAAGGCATCGTTTATTTCTTTGATGATGGCAATCCCTGCTTTGGGAAAGCCCTTTCGTAGAATGATACGTCCTGTTTTATGTTCTGTCAAGAGTCAGACGAACGGGATTCAACGCTTTCACGAATATTTTACGAAAGGGCTTTCCTAAAACGGGGATTGGTGATAGGCTTTTGTTGAGAATTAGGGAAGAATATACGATGAACTGGAACAAGTGTGCGGAAGGGGCGACGCAGTGGTGCCTCAGAACGCTCTGGGATGGCGACGCAAAACTTTTCCGTCCTGCTAGCCCGCCTGATGCAAAGAGTTTACCGTGGGAATTCATGTGGGGGAACGGGGTTGCGTTCTCAATGCTCGTCGGAGCCACGCGCCACGCGCCGACCGTGTACCGTCCGTATCTGGACGCCTTTTTTCAAGGCATGGAGGGCTACTGGTGCAAAAGAGGCGGCGTGTACGGCTACAACGCCTACCTTTCAAAAACCGGAGATGACCGGTACTACGACGATAACGACTGGATGGCTATCGCGTTCGCCGAAGCTTGCGTCGTGACGCGGAACAAGATCTACCGTGGCCGCGCGGAAGAGACACTGCGGTTCGTACTGTCTGGATGGGACGATAAGGCGGGGGGGGGGATCTACTGGCGCGAGGATCACCGGAGCAAGAACACCTGCGCGAACGCGCCTGCCGCTACCGCCGCGCTCGCGCTCGCCCGACAGACGCGTCGCGAGGAACATATAGTCCAGGCAACGCGGATCATTGACTGGACCCGGAAAACGCTACGTGACCCGAGTGACGGATTATATTGGGATAACATCACGATCGCGGATGGCAAGATCGAGAAGTCAAAATGGACCTACAATAGTGCCCTCATGCTCCGTGCGTATCTAGATCTCTGGCTTCTTACCGGTAAGTGTGCGCACCGTGACGAGGCGGTCCGAATCGCGGAGTCATCCGAAAAGATGTTCGTCGTGGCCGACACGGGCGCGTTCCGTGACGACGCCAACTTCTCGCACCTGCTCTGCGAGGCGTATCTTCTGCTGTGGCGTGAAACGAAACAGCCCTGGCTCCGCGCCCGCGCGGAGGCGAACGGCGTGTTCGCGGCGACGCGTCTCCGCGAGAAGGATGGCGGGTATCGCTCCTCCTGGAGGGACTGGCGGAACACGAACGAGGCCCATGCCACATTGATGGCGAACGCTAGTACGGCGCGTCTGTTCTGGTGTCTAGCGCATCTCGGCTAGCGGCGCGACATCTAAAGATGTGGCACCAGTTTCGCCATCAGCACTTCGGTGGCAAGTTGCGCGTTGGCATTGCGGGCGAGGTGTCGCCGAAATGTGAAAAGGGTTTCCAGGTTCTCGGCAATCTGCTCGGGGCGCGTATACCGCCGAACCGATTCCATGACGGCACCGCGCCGCTCGTCATGCACCAGACGCGCGTCATTACCGCCTAGTTGCGCCGCCAGGAGGTCGGAGTGCCACGCGCACAGCACATCAATCGCGCGTCCCAAGTCGCCGCGAGCCGCCTTTTCCCCCTCGTCCTCCATATCGCCTTTCTTCGCCTTGCCCGGTTTCGCGGCGTTGCGGAAATCCTCGGCGAGGCGGAACGCGGCGATAAGTGGGCACAGGGCAATCCGCGCGGCGACATCGAGCAACCCTTCGCGTTGCGTGCGTACCTCGGGCGCGTTCGCGAGACGGAACGCCTTCCCCGGCGCGCCCTCGGCGTAGGCGGCGATGATCCTCGCTTCACCCTCGGGGATGTGAGCGCGTTCCACCAGGCCGCGCGTGATGGCGTCGGTGGGTGCCTGCCGGAAGCGGATCATCTGGCAACGGGACAGGATCGTCGGCAGAACGGATGACGGTGCCGGGGCGCACAGCACGAACTGTACATACGGCGGCGGCTCCTCCAATGCCTTAAGTAGCGAGTTCGCGGACTCGTCATTGAATGTCTCCGCCCGCTCGAAGATAATAACCCGCGTCGTCGCGGCGACGGGCGCGTAGGGGAGCGATTCGAGAATACCGGGGGGATGGCCGGGGCGCGACCAGAGTTGATACATGCGCGTAAACTCGCCGTCTGGCGCGACCCGCTTGACGTCCGGGTGTTCGCCCGCGTCAACGCGGCGGCAGTTGGCGCAGACGTCGCACGCATCGCCGGTGGAGGTGCGACTTTTGCAGATCAACGCCTTGGCGAACTCGACGGCAGTCGTGGTTTTGCCGACGCCTTCCGAGCCGACGAACAGCATTGACTGTGGCACGGCGTCGCGCAGTAGGAAGGCGCGGAGCGCAGTGGTCGCGGTCTCCTGACCGATTACGGAAGTTAGTGCCATTGGAAGTTGCGTGCTCAGCTGTTGTATTGCCAGAGACGAATGTCGCGATGAGGAACGGCCAGCACGCAGGGTTGTTCCTCCGTCGGCGGGTCATGTATGACACCGAGGTTAAACATTCCATGTCCAACTCGAACGTAATATTGAGTCTCCACATCATCCACATCGGCGAACAGGATGTGAAATCTACCCTGAGCGTGGCACATATCGCCTTCGAGCCAGATCCCCGGTTCGTCGGTCTCGCTCGAATTTATGTTATCGCCCCACTTCAGCACAGCGTAAACCTCCGTCTCCACCCAGTAAGACTCGGTTTTAACGGGCGGGACTCCCGTCCAGGACGCCTTCGCCGCGCCATGTCTGCAAACGCAACTCACCACTGTGCGCCCCGACAACTCGTGCCGGACGTCTGTCACTTGAACTTCCATGCGAAGGCTTACGCGACTACCCCTCTCGCGGTGATTAACACGTTTCTCAGAACCGCTCGAACCGCTCGACGTCGATCACGAACGTAACCGCGCCGCCGACTTCGACTTCGACCGGCGACGGGATGAACGTGCCGACGGGACCCGCGTCCGGCGGCAAAACGTTCACGAACTGCTTGCGCGTCTTGCTAGCTTCGCCGATCAGGTGCAGGACGCGGTCCACGTCCTTCTCCTCCACGCCGATCAGGAGCGTCACGTTGCCCTCCCGGAGAAACCCCCCGGTTGAACCGATTTTGGTCAGTTTGAACCCGCCCCGGAGCAGGCCTTCCGTGATCCGACCCCGATCCCGGTCGTGAATAACCGCTATTACCAGTTTCATTGCCTTGTCTCACATCCCTCGGTTTTGGTATGGGGCGATACGGGGGACGGCTCCCGCCACCGCTAAACTGTCGGTTCGGCATGTCGCCGCCTCCCCGGAAGGTGTTGTTGGGGCGCGGGCCGCTACCGGTAAATCCCTGTGGGGGACGGCCGCCCTGCCGTGGTGCCTCGCCGCCCTGTTGGGGTCGATCTCCGCCGCCGAATCGGGGCCGATCGCCGCCGCTATTGAAACGCGGGCGCTCGCCGCCTGGTGCTGGACGATCCCCGCCGAACCGGGGGCGGTCGTTACCCTGTGCCGGTTGGTTGCCACCGAACTGGGGACGAACCCCGCTTGGGCGGTAAGGAGACCGGTCACCGCCGCTGTTGAAACGCGGGCGATCTCCACCGGATTGTGGTCGCCCGCCGCTGTCACTCTGGCCCGCTGGCCTGCGCGGCGTGTCGCCGCTGGGCCGACTACCGCCGCCCAGCGGCGGACCCGAAAATCGTCGCTCGTTGCCGTCACGCGGCGGGCTGGAAAAGCGCGGGGCACCGCCGTCACGCGGCGGCCCTTGCGAACGTCGGTCGCCACCGAATCCAGGGCGGTCACCGCCTGGTCGGTCGCGATCGTTCCCGAACTGGGGGCGGTCGCCACCACCGGGGGCGGGGCGGCTCCCGCCGAATCCGGGTCGTGGGCCATCCGGTCGCGGGCGGTCGCCGCCGAAGCGGGGCCGGTCATTGCCAGATTGCGGGCGGTCCTGCCCGAAGCGTGGACGCTCGCCGCCCGGCGAGGGACGATCTCCGCCCTGCGCCGGTCGGCTCCCGAAGGAAGGACGGTCACCATCCTGAGGCGGGCGGTTTCCGAAAGAAGGGCGGTCGCCTTGCGGCGGGCGGCCGCCAGATGACGGGCGATCCCCGCCGGGCGCGGGACGATTCCCGAAGGCGGGTCGTCCGCCCGGAGCGGGTCCGCCCATCGGGCGCGGGGCGGGTCGCCCCGTGGGCCGTTGACCGTTGCCGCCGTCCCGGACACCGGGACGCGGTGCGAACGCCCCTTCGCCGCGCGAAACGGGGCGGCGTGTCACTTGCGTGAACGTGCGCTCGCGCTGGGGGTCACGCCGGTCGCCGTCGTAATGTCCGCGCTGGCCGCGCCGCGCATCCGCTTCCGGCTCGGCTTCGGGGGCGTTCTTACCATCCGCGATCAGAGTCAACTCATGGTCGGTGAGCGGACGCCACTCGCCCGGTTGCAACTCGCCGAGCATCACGGGGCCGACGCGGGTGCGCACCAGTCGGAGCACAGGGTGACCGATGGTGTCGAGCATGCGGCGTACCTGCCGGTATTTGCCCTCGTGCAGGACCAGTTCCAGAATAGAGGTGCCCGGCTCGTGCCCGCGGGAAAGAAGCGTCGCCCCGGCGGGAGCGGTCACGTAGCCGTCGCTGAGTTTCAAGCCGCGGGAGAGGCGGTTCATCGCGTCTGGGTCGGGCTTCCCGCGCACCGTCGCGATATAGGTCTTGCCCATACTCTGGCTGGGGTGTGTCACCTTGAAGACGAAATCGCCGTCGTCCGACATCAAGAGTAACCCCTCCGAGTCGGCGTCTAGGCGACCGACCGGCACCAAGCGCGCCCCGTTTATCTTCACTAAGTCAACGACCTTGTGCTCCGCGTATGGGTCGGAAACGGTGGAGACGTAGCCAAGCGGCTTGTGCAGAGCGATGTAGTGTCGCTGAACGGCGACGGAAACCTTCTGGTTGTCAACGGTTACCTCGTCGCGATCCAGGTCAACGTTCGTCCCCTGAGCCATGACCGTCTCGCCGTTCACCTTAACGCGGCCCCCCGTAATCAATTCCTCGGCTTTGCGGCGAGAAGCGATTCCGGCGGCGGCGAGCACTTTTTGTAGTCGTTGTTCCATAACAGGCTAATCCTATCAGAAAGACGGCACCCGCGCCCACCGCCCACAGCGCGATCCGGAAGGCTTTCCCCTGCACGGTTCCTGCTCTCGCGGTGATAGCGACCGCCGACGCGACCGGCACATCTTCCGCTGCGAGGAGAGGCACGCTCCCCCGATCCGCGCCGTCAACCCGCGCGACGAGCCGCCCGACAACCTGTCCCCTCGTGATCGGGGCTGACAGCGCGGGAAGCGGCTTGGCTACCGTTTGCACTACGGGCGTGGCCTTCCCGACGTCACTGAAGGTGATCAGATCCGCCCCGGCGACGGCTAGCAAGGTGTCTTTCGCCCCCCCGTTCACCGAAAGAGGCGGCGCGAGCGCCCCCTTCCTGAGCGCGACCACGGTCGGGTACCGTCGAAAACCCCATCCCATAACACTCGCTACCTCGCCAGTAGCGTTATTCGCCGCGCCAAGAACGACGCCTATCAACTGTCGCCCGTTGCGCGTCGCCGAACCCACGAAGCAGTGACGCGCGGCGTGCGTGAATCCCGTCTTTACGCCGTCCGCGCCGGGAAACTTTTCATAAAAATCTCTCGCCTTGCTGGCGACGACAACATCCCTACTCTTGGAGCGGGCTATGACCCGCTTACGAATCTTCACCGCGTCGCGGAACCGCTCGTTCGCGAGGGCCGCGCGGGTGATCAAGGCGAGGTCGCGCGCAGTCGTGTAGTGCAGGGGGTCAGGGAGGCCGTTTGGATTATGAAAGTGGGAATGAGTCGCCCCCGCCTGCGCCGCGCGCTCGTTCATCAGGTCGGCGAACTTCGCGACAGATCCCGCAACGTGTTCCGCGATTAGAACAGATCCGTCGTTCGCGCTCCGCAACAGTGTCCCGTAAAGCAGATCGCTACTGGTGAACTTCTCCCACGGCTGGATATGGAGCGAACTCTCCTCAATGGCACGTATCTTGACGTCGGTACAGGTGACGACGTCCTCCGGCTGAGTGCGCTCGGCGAACAACAAGCCGGTCATGATCTTGGTTGTCGAGGCGGGGTATAGTTGGAGATCCGGGTTTTTAGACCAGACGATCTGTCCCGTGGCGACATCCATCAGCACCGCGCCCCGCGCGGACACAACCGGCTCCCGCTCCAGGTTCGCCGGGTCGTAGAATGCCGGGATGCGGGACGTGTCAACCAGCAGTTGCGCTTTGTCGGCAGGGAGCTTTGTCGGGTCGCCAAACTTCGCAACCGCTATTTTCGCCGCGTTGGCACGTGGAGGACGTTTGGCGTGCGCCCCCGGTGCCGTCGTGATGAGCATTCCGAGCAACAGGGGGACTAGTAATGAATGTTTCATGATACGTGTTCGGACTCAACCCCGGCGGCGGCGAGCACGGTACGAGTCGCTTCTCGCTCTCCGGCGAGTGATTCCTCGTCCTCTTCCAGCGCGGGCAACTCCGATAGAGACGCCATCCCGAAATAATGCAGGAATCGCGGTGCCGTTTTATATAGGAGCGGGCGACCGGGAGTTTGTTTCCGCCCCGCCTCCGCGATCAACTCCCGTTCCACCAGCGTCTTGAGCACGCCGTCCGAGCCTACCCCGCGCACCGCCTCGATTTCCGCTTGCGTACAGGGTTGCCGATAGGCGATGATGGTCACGGTTTCTAAGGCGGGCTTGGAAAGGCGGTTCGAGTGCGGCGCGAGTAGCTTCCCTATATACGGAGCGTACTCGGGCCGCGTTGCGAGCTGGAAACCTTCGGCTATTTCGATCACCTGCAACGCCGACTCGGAACCCGCGTAGCGGTCACGTAGGGCGGAAATCGAAAGAGCCACCGTCTCGGAATCGGTGTCGGTGGCCTTCATCAGTTCCTTCATGGTGAGCGGGTCGCCCGACGCGAACAGCAAAGCCTCTATGACCCGTACGGATTCATTAAAGGAGAGCATTGTCACCAGTCACGGCCGACGAATCGCCCACCCCGTTTTCGTCTAGCGTTTGATCGGCGGCGTTGTATTCCCCGTCCGCGACATGAAACAGAAGTATCTCGCCGCAGAACGCTTCCTGGATCGCCCGCACGCTGCCTGCTTTGAGCAGTTCGAGTAGGGCGAGAAAAAGGAGCACGACATCCAGTAGCGCGAACGGCGCGGGGGGCAGGAGTGAGTCGAGCGTGACCCCATGTCCTCCGGCGCGCTCGGTCGCGGTGATTATCTCGCGCATCTTCATCCGTAGCGTGATCTTCTGTCTTCGAACACTGGTGATCTGCCGCTCCCCCGCGCCGACCCCGGCGAGCATCCGCTCCAGCGTCCGGAGCAGGGCGTCCGCCGAAAGTTCCCCCCATCGGGGCGGGGGGCGGTACTCACCCGTAAGCTCGACGCGGGGGCGGAAGTATAGTTTTCGCGCCTCGCCCTCGCCGTCACGTAGCGAGTCGGAGAGCGACTGGAAGCGAGCGTACTCGAGCAACTGGCGCACCAGAGCAGCACGTGGGTCCTCCGGCGGCGCGACCTCCGTCGGATCGGGCTTCGGGGGGGCGGGGAGTAACAGGCGGCTCTTGATCTCAAGCAACGTCGCCGCCGTCACGATAAACTCCCCCGCGACCGACAGATCGAAGGCTGCCCGCTCGTTGAGGTAGCCGATGTATTGGTCGCAAAGCACCGCGATAGGCAGGTCGAAAATGTCCATTCGTCCCTGCCGGATTAGGTGAAGCATCAGGTCAAGGGGACCCTCGAACGAACCGAACTGGAGTTGCGGGAGGAACATCGGGGTCGGGGAGGCCATCAACACCGGCGAGGACGAAGCTCCCAGTGGCGAACGGGTGGGGGGGTGGGTGTTAGCGGCGAGGGGTGAAGTCACAATGGGTACAGGATTGTGCCGATTGTAGCATGGTAAGCTGGCCGAGGCAACCGGGGCAGGAGGTTTTCCGGCGGGACACTCGATGATAAGGTCGCGCCGGACATTATTCCTCTCCCTACTTATTTAACCCCGCGAACCCCTTGACATGGACGAAATAGGCTCCTATAATGGGCGAAATCTAAATCGCCGCCTCCTTGCAGTTTCGCTAGGAACTAGAGCGGCGCGAACCTTATGTGCTCGCGGTGGCGCGCTCTCCCGCGCCATTCCCTCCCCGATACACGGGCAACACCGCCGACAGTGCTGTCATCTCTAAAATACTGGGGTACCTTTCGATGCGGCATCGCCGCATGTCTTGTTGCTCCGCTGTCGCCGTCGGTTTGCCGGACTGATGAAATGCCCGTCCGCGCGTTGGCTCCCTGTTGCACATGGCTTGCCCTCCCTCAAAAGGGCGGGAACATCATTTGACCTCGGATCCGGTTAGGAAACTATTTATCAACGTGCGATTTGCCAATGTGCTGATTGTGGACGATGACCCCGCCGTCCGCCTCGAACTACGCGTGCTCCTGTCGGGACTAGGCCACTCGGTCGTCGGCGAAGCTGATACCGGGGGGCAGACACTCTCGCTGACCCGATCCTTGAAGCCGGACGTGGTGCTGATGAACGTCTCGCTCGGCTCCGCGATGTCCGGCCTGGATGTCACGCGGACGCTTTCGACCGAGCGATTAGCTCCCGTCATTCTTTTCGCGGGCGGTGCTATAACGGAAGCGAGTGGGGCACTCGAAACCAGCGGGGGAATGGCATTCCTGTCGAAGCCGCTCCGCGCCAGTGACCTGGGCCCGACGCTCGGCATCGTAATCTCTCGGTTCAAAGAGTTCGTCGCGCTCGAGACCGAGATCAAAGCGTTGAACGAGCGGATGGAGGCGCGCAAACTAGTCGGACGGGCGAAGGCGATTCTGATGGAGAAGCACGGGCTTACCGAGCGCGAAGCGTTCTATCGGATCCAGACGCAGAGTACCGCGCTGAACAAGCCCTCCCACGAGATCGCGCGCGCTATTATCACGGCGAGCGAGCTAGCAGGTTAGTCGCTCAAGAACAGATATGAATACGGTGCCGTCCGCGACTGGCTAACTCGCCGTCGAGAGGCTCTGGTTTTTAAGAAGTTGTAACCGCAAGGTTATACCTACCATCCTGATCTGTAACAGTCAGGATGGCCCGTTTGTCCGGTTCTCAAATCCCAACTCATACCCGAATCCCTATGGAGGCTTTTACATACACATGCGCCAGACACGCTCTATTCTCTCAGCCATCGCGCTGACCTCGCTCGCAATGACGAGCCACATCGCGCTCGCCCAGGACACCACGAAACCGACCGCATCGGCTACCCCCGCCCCGGTGGCCCCGGTCACGGCCCCGGTACCCGGCATCGTGGTTTCAGGTTTACTCGAAGTCAACTACACGGCAAACATAAATAAGCCGATCTCCCACCAGAACAGCCCCGGCTACCTCTTCAACCAGAAAGAAGGACAGTTCGCGCTGAACCTCGCCGAGATCCAGATCGCGAAAGCGGCTACCTCGGATTCGCGCGCCGGGTTCACCGTGAAGTTGATCGAGGGCGAAGTGAAGCGCCTGAACTTCATCCTTGAGGATGCGAGCACGTCTAACGTCCTCGAAGCCTATGGCACTCTACTGATCCCCATCGGCAAGCGGGAACTCAAGTTCGACGCCGGTCAGTTCGAGACGCATGTCGGGTACGAGACTATCGAGATCGGAACCAACAACTTCTTCTCGCATAACTTCCTGTTCGCGATCCCGTCGCCGTTCTATAATGCCGGCGTCCGCGCGTCCTACCCGGTGTCACCGAAGCTTACTCTGAACGGCTACATCTACAACCGCTACAACGGCCGCACCGATAACGCAAACCGCGACCTCGCGCCGGGCTTCCAAATCGCGTACACGTTCTCCCCGAAAGCGTCGTTCGTGCTGAATGCCCTCGGTTCCCGCGAGAACCTGGATCCGTCCGGCGCGGCCGCTACCGCGAACAGCAAGCAGCAGACCGTGCTCGACGCTATCTACACGTTGCAAACGAACGCCAAAACGCGGTTCGTGGCGGAAGGGCTATACAGAACAGGTAAGGACCTGGCGAACAATTCGTACGACTTCTACGGCTTCGCCGGGTATGGGATCTTCGGCCCCATCGGTCTGCGCGCCGAGTACTTGACGGACTCCAAGAACAACTTCATCCTCGGTGCCGACCCGAACGACCCCAATAAAAAAGTGAACCTCGGATCGGTGACGCTCTCCTTCGAGCCGAAGACCGGCCTGTTCCCGAACACGCGGACAATCCTCGAAGCACGCTATGATTACTCGAACGCGAAAGAGTTCTCCGACAAGGATAATATAAACGGGAAGAAAAACCAGACCACGATCACCATCGGTCAGGTATATTCCTTCTAACGGAAGGCGCGTCACTACTAGCGCGGGCGGTGAATCGGGATTCACCGCCCTCCGCTCTTTCTCTTGAGACTCACCTGCCCGTTCGCTACGCCGCGATTGGCTGACTCTTGTGCGATTCACTGGTTGTGGATACCTACAACCTTCGACGAAAGGAAACGTTTATGATCAAGATCGAAGCAATCATTCGGCCGCAACGGCTCGATGAGGTGAAAGCCGCGCTGGATGACCTCGGTGTGTCGGGGATGACGGTGATCGAGGTGCGCGGCTCCGGCAAGCAGAAGGGATTCACCCAACACTACCGGGGGGCGGAATACACGGTCAACCTGCTCCAGAAGGTAAAACTGGAGATCGTCGTCGCCGAATCCGAAGTGGAGCCGATTGTGAACGCCATCGTCACCGCCGCGCGAACGGGCGAGATCGGCGACGGTAAAATATTCCTGGTCCCGGTGTCCGGCGTGATCCGAATCCGCACCGGCGAACGTGATGTTGACGCGGTATAACCGCGCCCCCAAACCGCTGATTCACACCCTCCCGTTAAGTGACGGGACAGACCCCCTATAAAATCGCGAGCGACGTGGCTCGCGATTACTTTTTCTCCCGAGTAGGATTCTTAAGATGCGATTCACCCGCGAACCGTGCCACCCATCGAAGGGGTGTCGGTTCTTCTCCCGTTTTTTACTGGCGATCTTTATCGCCGCGCTCCCCACCTTGGTGAGTGCCCAGAGCCAGCTCCCCGCGCTGGGTGAGGCGAAACCCGACTCCGGTGACACAGCCTGGATGTTGGTCTCCACCGCCCTGGTCATGCTGATGACACCCGCTCTAGCGCTCTTTTACGGCGGCATGATCCGAACTAAAAACGTTCTGAACACCCTCATGCAGTCGTTCATCGCTCTCTCTGCCATCACGATCCTGTGGGTCGTTGCTGGCTACTCATTCTCATTCGCTCCTGGTTCGCCGTTCTACGGGGCGGGCGACTTCTTCCTGCTGAACGGCGTCGGGCAGGGGGTGTTCTCCCTGAACGGCACCATATCCACCATCCCGCATCAGGTCTTCATGGTATATCAGTTGATGTTCGCCGTGATCACCCCAGCTCTGATTTCCGGGGCCATCGCCGACCGGATGAAGTTCGGAGCGTACATAGTCTTTATAGCGGCATGGCACTTCCTGGTCTACGTGCCGCTCGCGCACATGGTCTGGGGCGCGGACGGCTTTCTTCTGAAGCTCGGCGCACTCGATTTCGCGGGCGGTCTCGTGGTACACATCTCCTCGGGCGTTTCCGCGCTTGTGCTTGCCATCTTGCTGGGCAAGCGCACGCTCACGCACAAGGATGATACCCGCCCGCATAATCTGCCAATGACGCTGATCGGGACCGCGCTTCTATGGTTCGGGTGGTTCGGGTTCAACGCCGGGTCGGCGGGCGCGGCGGGGGGCTTGGCCGGCTCCGCGTTCGTCGCGACGCACGTCGCCGCGGCGACCGCGGGACTTGTCTGGATTATGATCGAGTGGATTACCATCAAAAGACCGACCGCGCTCGGTTTCGCGACGGGGGCAGTGGCGGGACTGGTCGCGATTACGCCCGCCTCCGGCTACGTGGACGTGACGGGCGCGTTGATCATTGGCGCAGGGGTGGCGTTCATATCCTTCTTCGCGATCAAGCTGAAATCGCGCTTCGGCTACGACGACACGCTGGACGTGTTCGCGGTCCACGGCGTGGGTGGTATATGGGGAGCTATCGCAACCGGGCTGCTCGCGAAGACCAGTGTCAATAGCTCGGTCACCGCGCAAGGGTTGCTCGTCGGTGGGGGAACGCACCTTCTGATCACACAGTTCATCAGCGTAGGCATCGCCGTCAGCGTCGCGGTGACGGGGACGCTGATCATCGGCGGCACCTTGAAAGCAATGGGAGTGCTGAGGGCTAGCGAAACCGAGCAGGAACAGGGTCTCGATCAGACACAGCACGGCGAGGAAGCCTACAACGGTATGGCGGGAACGGACTCCGCACTCCCGTCGCACGGATAATCGTGAAAGACCGGACAGTCCATAGCGGACTGTCCGTTACATCCTTCCCGCCCCGGATAGCCGTCATTCGCCGCTGATTTTCCGCCGCGCCTCAGCAGCCACTTTGCCACCCGCGCGGCCGTGCCGGGCGGCCTGGAGCCACTCTTGACGCGCTTCCGCCTTCTTACCTGTTGCGTCCAGGTAGTTACCCAGCAGAAGGTGCGCCGGAGCGTAGTCGGGTAGGCACTCCAGCGCCTTACGGCACTGCTCCGCGGCGAACGCGTGGCTAACCCCTTCCGTGGCGGCGACGGCGGTGCGGGCTGCGGCCTCCATGCGCCGGCGGTTCCCCCAGTCCGTCAAAACCTGGTCATCCAGATCCCTCTCGCCGTTCTGCCCCCGCGCCATCCCGAGGTTGTAGAACCGTAGTGCCTTTTCCCGTTCGCCGGTCTTCATCAGGGCCATGCTATAGCGGATGTAGTCGCCCGCGAAGCCCGCGCCGCCGGGCACGCCCGTCTCGGCGGCGAAGAAACGCTGGTAGTAGAACGCCGACTCCTTCCACATCTCTTTGCGGAAATAGATGTCGCCGAGCAAGTCGAGCGAAGCGGAGGCGACGACCCCGCTCTTCGCGTAGCAGGGATCCAGGTCGAGCGAACGCAGGAACGCCTTCTCCGCTCCGTCCAAGTCGCCCTTCAAGAGTAGCCGCTTCCCTTTGTTCCCGACGGCAACGGACTCGTTGAGCAACTCGGTTTCCTCGGGGGTCCCGCCGACCCACTCATTGTTGCCGCTGGAAATAATCACTTCCTTAGCAGCGGGGGGCGCGAACCCGGTGACGCCGCCGCCGAGCAGGACGGCCACGCCTAGAGCGGCGAGGGTGAAGCATCGCCGCGATTTGAGCGAGCGAGGCGACACCGGAGTCGGTTGATAGTGCTTGAAAAACATGGCTTTCTTCTTTCCTTTTCGTACCGAACCCTTCGGAGGGCTATCGCTTACTGAGCCTTCATGGAACCGTCGTTGACGAAACCCCATGTCGGATGTACTGTGGCGTCCTGTGCGCTCCCTACTGTAGGTGCAATAGGCACGCCGCCGTCTATTGCCCATCGGTAGCGGTTGAGCAGATGATCGTTGAACCAGTACGCCTCGGCACCTATAGACCATGTCAACTTTTTTAGCGGAATCCAGTTACTCGTCGCGTTGGCACCACCGGCTTTGAACATCACATACGTGTCGAACGACTGGCCATTATATTTGGCGTTATTGAGGCGCGTCCCACCGGCCGTCGTAAGTGAGACGTTCGGGGTGTCACCCTGTGTCTCTTCCGGGACGCCTAACGCAACGGATGAGGCGTACGGGAACGCCCCATCAAGAGCAACGGTGCCGTTCCCCAGGGTGGGGACGTATGTAGTAGTGCCGACGACGACCGTCTTGTTGAGCGTCACTATCTGAGCGAGAGCACACACCCCGCATATGGTATCGAAGCCTGCTGACAATGTCACCATGTATGACCAAATGATCCCTGCCCCAGCTCCCGGATACGGATTTGCCCGAAGACCGAAAACAGTGGGCGTGCTGTAGCGCGGATCAGCAACATCAAAACTCATCTTGCCGACGCTTTTCGTCGTGAACATGCAATCGGGCTTCCCGACAGTGAGTTTGCTTTTTACGGTCGCGGAGTACCCCCCCACCTGAACAGTGCACGTGACGCTCTGATCCGTATTATCTCCCTTTATGTAGCGGTACGTCACTGTCGGTTTGGAGAGAACGAGTTTGTCAGCTCCTCCGAACTGTAAGTTTCGCGACCCCGTGTTCAATTGGGAGGGATTGAAGTAGCTAAAAAGGGAGCCGCTCGGGTTCCAGAGTATACGTGGAGTTCGCGTCCGCGCCGGAGACAGACAGATTAATCGCCTCGCCAGGGAGGCATTTTCGGCTGGCATCCGTCAATGGAACTCCGTCACGCTGTATTACGGGGCCGGAACTGGCGTACCGCATGATGCGTAAGCGGATGCGGCCCCCGGCATATTGACCGGCGATACCGACGCCGATGCGGTGAATGTAACAACCACTGGAGACGCATCCGGCTTCACCTCCATCTTCAAGCCGTCCGATATCTTCAGTATTTTGGAAGGGTCGCTCTTGTCCACCGTGGGGGAGTCTAACCCATTCGACACAGTTGCGGAACCGTTAGCCATCCCGAAACTCTGTGCGCTTACAGTACACGGCTCAACGACCGTCACCTGTTCTAGCGGTAGATCATTCGAGTTCCCTGGATCGGGCACCCATGTGTACGTGAAGGTGAATGTGGGGTTGACTTTGACCGTACCGTACCCCGAAGTAGAGACCCGTAGCCGGAGGAGGAATCAGTCCCTCCGGTCTTAGAACTGAGCGCGTAGTGCCCTGCATAGGCAGTCGAGTTGATTAGAAGGTATGTGATACCTATCAGCAGGAACGAGAAAACGGCACGACGAGATGATTCATTCCGCACGATCTACCCTCCTTGGTAAAAATATTGTTTGTCTGGTGAAACCGATTCAATCGCGGCGCGACTATGCAACAGTACCACACCAGTCTTACCGCCGTCAATTGAAAACCGTTGTCGGTCGCGGAAACAGGTATTAATGGCAGGGCTTTCCGGGATTGTTCGGGCACATGCGGTAGATATGGCAGGGAAGAGATTTTAGCTCATCCCCACGAAGAAATTCTTCCACAGGGGTCCGCTTACTCGTCTGTATGCAGAAGTGCGCGACTCGTACACTTTGACACCCGCCTCTCTCAGACGCATGAGTAGGGGACTGATTGCCGATCCCTTCCGCAGGTCCGTCCGTACAAGTATGTCGCGCAGTCGGGCGTCTACGGTGTCCGGGGACGGATGATTCCTGATTATCGGTCGGCAGTTATACAACGGCGTCGTATCCGAACGGTATCCCAGGGCGTCGCAGCGGACGCGTTGTCGCCTCCCGAGATCAAGCGATTCGGCATCTCAAGTTTACGATTCGCAGGCTACCGCATCCTTCATTAGTCCAAGTAGTCCCTTTTCGTTTGAGTACGATAATGCCTATTCTAATACACAAAATCCAGGATATGATCAGTACCCAATCCGACCTAAAACAATATAAACAAATAAAACATTTAAAATTAACTGTATAAAAGCAACTTTAGTATGTAACACAACAATATGAGTAGGGTATATTACTATAGTCGCCTGATACTCGTCCTCTCGCCGCGCAACCAGGATGACACGCGACCAGTTGAGGTACACTCAGGTCGTGAGGCCACCCGCAAAGGAGACTGTGCTATGACGCTTACGATTGAACTGCAAGACGCGATCGCGAAAGACGGCGAGATATGGATCCATGCTCCCAACTTAACGGACGACGGGTTTTACGAGTTTTGCCGGGACAACCCGATGCTTCCGATCGAGCGCACCAAAAACATGGATATTTTAGTGACGATGCCCGCCGACAGTTTCGGCGATAACCGAAATTTCGAACTCGGCTTATATGTCGGCAACTGGAACAACGCTCTGCCGACGCTGGGCATCGCGTTCGGGCCGTCGGCGGGGTTCACGCTCCCGAACGGCGCGGTGCGTTCTCCCGATGTCGCATGGATTTCTGCCGACCGATGGAACGCCCTACCTGCGCCCCTTCGCTTCCCGTTCGCGCACATCGCGCCCGACTTCGTCGTAGAAATTATGTCGCCGTCGGACAGGTTACCGAAAGCGAAGGAGAAGATGGATGAATATGCGGAAAGTGGCGTTCGCCTCGGCTGGCTCATTGACCGGGCGAACCGCTCGGTGTATGCCTACCGCCACGGCGTCGCGGTAGAAACCCTGTCCGACCCGGCGATGGTGGGCGGAGACCCGGAGCTTCCGGGACTTATCGTAAACATGGCGCGGATATTCCAGGACTCGCTTTAGAAGGGCATCGGCGCGACGCGGCCCGTCTACATCTGGTACCCCGCGCCGTGCAACGCACGGTCGCGCGGGGCATAATGACCCGATGACACTCAAAGACATAGCGAAGGAATTGGGCGCGCCGGAGAGCACGCTCCGCCTGTACCGAGACGAGTTCGCCGAGTTCATACCGGCGACAGGGGAGGGGCGTAGGCGACGCTACGACGCGCCCGCCGCCGAGACTCTAAGGGTAATACTCGTGGGTAAGAAGGCCGGGGCGAGTGGCGCGACGATTCGGCAGGGTCTCGCCCGGTCCAGCGAGCCGCGCGAGCGCAAACGCGCTGTTACGCAGGAAGACCGGGACGCGCAACTCCTCGTCGTGATTGAGGCCCAGGGGGGCGAAATCGCCCTGCTACGGGCCGAGGTCGGTGCGCTACGAAGCGAGATAGGGCGGCTAGTGACCACGCTCGCCGCCCAGAGAAGCGGCGGCAAGACGATGGAGACGATCCAGCGCGAGTGGCTGAAACGGTAGCCTATCCGGCTTCAGCGTGCGGCGCGAGGGTGACCCGGATTGATTTATAAACAGGGGTGTTGCTCCGATCTGCCGTCTGGTTCACCGGCACCAGTACGTTCGCTTCGGGGAAGTAGGCGGCGGCGCAATGGCGGGGCAGGTCATACGGCACTGCCTTGAAGCGGTGTCCGATTCGGGACTCGCCCTCGAAATGGCTGGTGATGTCCAGCCACTGCTCCGCGTGAATACCCGACTCCGCCATATCGTCGGGGTTCAGGAACACCACCCGCCGCCCCCCGTACACGCCGCGATACCGGTCATCAAGTCCGTAAACCGTGGTGTTGAACTGGTCATGGCTCCGGATCGTCATCAGCAGAAACTCGCCCGGCTTCAGGTGGTAGCGCGGCGTGACATGAACCGTGAATCGCGCCTTGCCCCCCGGCGTGTTGAAGGTGCCTTCGCGCGGCCCGTTCGGCAGGTAGAAGCCGCCCGGCACGCGCACCCGCCGGTTGAAGTCGTCGAACCCCCCGATCACCCGCGATATGGAGTCGCGTATGCGGTCATAATCCGTTTCAAGAGTTTCCCAGTCCACGCGGGAGCGCGTACCGAGGGTTGCTTGCGCGAGCCGCGCCACGATAGCCGGTTCGGAGAGAAGTGAGGTAGAGGCCGGGTCAAGACCGCCGCGCGATCCGTGGACGACACCCATCGAGTCTTCCACGGTGACGAACTGCTCGCCGCCGGCCTGAATGTCGCGCTCCGTGCGGCCCAAGCAAGGCAGAACCAGCGCGGTCTCGCCGGTGACCAGATGCGCTCGGTTCAGTTTCGTAGAGACATGCACCGTCAGACGGCATCGGCGCAGTGCCCGCGCGGTGAACTCCGTGTCAGGCGTCGCGGATAGGAAGTTCCCACCCAAGCCGAAGAAGACCCGCGCCGTTCCGTTGTGCATCGCCCGGATCGCTTCCACCGTGTCGAAGCCCGGATCGCGGGGCGGATCAAACCCGTACTCGGCTTGTAGCGCGTCGAGAAACGCGTCGCTCGGCTTTTCGTAGATGCCCATAGTCCGGTCGCCCTGCACGTTGGAGTGCCCGCGCACCGGACACAGCCCCGCGCCGGGGCGACCGATGTGCCCGCCGAGGAGGCAGAAGTTGACCACCGACTGGATATTCGCGACAGCGTTCTTATGCTGGGTCAGTCCCATCGCCCAGCAAACGATCATCCGCTTGGAGTCGGCGGCGATCCGCGCCGCCTCAAGGATCCGCTCGCGGGCGATCCCGGAACAGTCCACGATCTCCTCCCACGAAATTCGGCGCAGGTCGGCGGCGAACTCGGCGAATCCGTCCGTCCGCTCGGCAATAAAGGCGTGATCCAGTACCTGCCCATTCGTGCGGTCGTCTTCCTCCAGCATCGCCTTCATGATGCCTTTCAGTAGCGCGACATCGCCGTTGATCGTCACGGGCAGAAAGAGCGAGGCAATGGCGGTGCCGCTCCCGAGCAGGTTCCAGACCTCCTGCGGGTGCTTGAATCGCATCAGCCCTGTTTCCTGAAGGGGGTTGATCGAGATGACCTTCGCGCCGCGCCGCGCTGCCTCCTGAAGGGCACTGAGCATGCGCGGATGGTTGGTGCCGGGGTTCTGCCCGATGACCCAGATCGTGTCGGCTAGACGGAAGTCTTCGAGCTTGACGGTGCCTTTCCCGATACCGACGGTCTCCATCATGGCGACGCCGCTGGATTCGTGGCACATGTTCGAGCAGTCGGGAAGGTTGTTAGTACCGAACTCGCGGACGAACAACTGGTATAGGTACGCCGCTTCGTTTGAGGTTCGCCCCGACGTGTAGAACACCGCTTCGTTCGGCGAGTCGAGCGCGTTCAGTTCGTCGGCGATCCGCGCGAACGCGTCGTCCCACGAGATCGGGCGGTAGTACTCGCTCCCCGGCTCGCGCGCCATCGGCTCCGTCAAACGTCCCTGTTTCCCGAGCCAGTGGTCCGACTCCTTTGCCAGTTCCGCCACAGATTGCCGAGCGAAGAACTCCGGCGTGATGCGGGCGGTAGTTGCCTCGTCGGATACCGCCTTCGCGCCGTTCTCGCAGAACTCGGTCGGGGAGCGGTGGTCGTCCGGGTCGGGCCAGGCGCACGAGGGGCAGTCGAACCCGTTTTTCTGGTTGATCGTGGTGAGCGTCTTCATCGTACGTCCAACACCCATTTCACCAAATCCGAATCGAATCGTCTGTATGATGGCGGGGATTCCGCTCGCTACCGTTTCCCGTTCGCCCACGCGCGGCTCGGTCTGCTCGGCGGGCGGCTCGCCGAAAGTCTCGTCGTTAGCTAAAAGTTCACTCATCATTGCATAATCCGTTCGTCACCCGAATAGATATTAAACCGCTCGTCGCGCACGAAGCCAAGCAATGTAGCGCCCGCGTCTCTGGCGAGGGACACGGCGAGCGACGAGGGTGACCCGACCGCCGCGAGTATCGGGATGCCTGCCATCACCGCCTTTTGTACCAATTCAAACGAGGCGCGGCCGCTCACCAAAAGGAGCGCGCGGGAGAGCGGCAGTGTCCCCGCAAGCACCGAAGCCCCGACCAGTTTATCCACGGCGTTGTGCCGCCCGACGTCCTCGCGCAGGGCGATCAGTTCCCCCGCCTCGTTGAACAAGCCCGCCGCGTGCAATCCCCCGGTGCGAGTGAACGTCTCTTGCGCCGCGCGGAGCGTTCCCGGCAACAGATAGACCGTTTCGGGCGCGAACCGGGGCGAGCCGCGCGGCGGGTCGAAGGCGCGGGCGACGTCAATTGCTTCGAGCGATGCTTTGCCGCAAACGCCGCACGAGGAGGTCATGTAGAACCGCCGCGCGGATGACGAGAGGTCGGGGAACGCGCCTTCGAGTGTTACGACGACCACGTTGCGGAAGCCGCCGGGCTGTAACGGACCGCCGGGGGAGACGGAGACGACGCGCGATTCGCCGGTCAAAAGTCCCTCGCTCCAGAGGAACCCGACCGCAAGCTCGCCGTCGTGTCCGGGGGTGCGCATCGTGATCGCGACCGATTCGGCGGGGCCGCCGTTCGCCGCGACGCGTATTTCGAGCGGCTCCTCGGTAGCGACGTCATCCGCGCGCGTCTGGAACCCGCCCCTGCCGACGGCCACGACGCGCGCCGGTCGCGACATGCCCTCTTCCTTCATTGCCTCTGGCACGCTTATATCCTACCGCTCTAGCGCGGGCAGTCGCTGATCCATCGCGGTCTGCAACGCGTGGATATGCCGCGCGTTCTCGCCGAGGTCGGCCCGCCCCACCCGCGAATGCGAACGGATCATCACCAGCGAAGAATCGTTGTTTTTACCGGTAGGCGTGACAGTAACGAGAACATCGTCCGTGAAGAGCGGCAGAGCCGTTGTCACTTCCACGCGCAAGGTTCCGGTGTTCTCGTCGCGCCCCGTCACCTTCCAGTTACGTATTCCGCTGGCCGCCGCCGCCGCGTATTGCAGGGTGTTCGTCGGGGAGGCGTCGTAGCGGCGCGGCTTGAGGTCGGGGTAGCCGGGATGCTCACCCGTGGTGACGTCGTTCGTGCTCCAACCAGCGACCGGCACATAGAAGAACGCAGTGGTCAACAGGGCACCTAGGAGAGAAGGCACGAGCAACACCCGGATGAAAAACGATAGCGGGTGGGGCACCGGTTTGGATGTCTTGGCCCCGTCCGCAACGTCCGTGCTCATGCCGTGGTTCCCGACGAGAGCGAGGCAAGCACTTCTCCCAATGCTTCGAGAAATCGCCTGTTCTGCGCGGCGGTTCCGACCGTCACACGAAGGAACGTAGGCAGCCCGAACACGTCGCCGGTGCGCACGATCACGCCGCGCTTCAGGAGCGCGGTGAACACCGCCCGGCACGGCTGTTTCGTGTCAACGAGCACAAAGTTGGCGAAGGAGGGGATATAGGGCAGGCCCATCCGCTCGAACTCCTGGTAGAACTGCCGCAACCCGTCCTCGTTCGTGCAACGCGATTTTTCCACGAACGCATGGTCGCTTATCGCCGCCGTCGCCGCGACCTGCGCCGCGAGGTTGACATTAAACGGCGACCGCGCCTGATTCATAAGCGCGATCAGGCGCGGGTCCGCGACACCGAATCCGACGCGCAACCCGGCGAGTCCGTACATCTTGCTGAATGTTCGTAGCCCGATAACGGGCGCGCCCGCGCGGATATAGTCGAGTGCCTTCGGGAATCCGGGGCGGTGGTAAACGTACTCCGCGTACGCCTCGTCCAGCACCAACAGCGTGCGCGAGGGGAGGCGACCAATCAGATGGTCGAGCGCGGCGCGGTCCTCGACGATGGTACCGGTCGGGTTATGCGGGTTGGCGACGAATACCAACCGGGTCCGCGCGGTGATCGCGTCCGCCATCGCGCCGAGGTCGTGTACTAATCCAGGCTTCGTGAGGGGCACCTTCACCGACACCGCGCCGGCGAGGGTAGCCGCCGCTTCGTAAAGGACGAAGGTCGGATCGCCGAGCACGATCTCGTCCCCTTCTTCCAAAAAGGTCAGCCCGAGCAGGTGGATGATCTCGTCCGACCCGTTCCCGAACACGAGCATGTCCGGCGACACCGACAGGCTCTCGGCGACGGCGAGCCGCAGGTCGTGACAGCCGCCGTCGGGGTACAGGGCGAGGCGCGGCAGAGTTTCGGCGAGTGCTTTGAGCGCGGCGGGGGAGGGGCCGAGCGGGTTCTCATTCGAGGCGAGCTTCACCACCTCGCCGGTGATCCCGAATTCGCGCTTCACCTCCTCGATCGGTTTGCCGGGTTGGTACGGCTTCAGATCGTGGAGACGGCTCGCGACGAGGAGCGCGTCGGGTGAGAGGCGGCGGGTGCCTTCGGCGGAGTGTAGCGGACTTTCAGCCATCGTGAGGTATCCTGTTCTACGGGAAGTGTAGCCCAAAAATGGGCCGTACGCCAACAATGCGGCACTTTCGAGCGACGAAAATGGGTGGGTATCGGACACACTACGCGAATCGTACCGTGTTTGATCTCCCATGGGATTGGGAACACCGTATCGGTGGATCGCTACCAACGCAATACAGACGCGAGCGATCTCTTTTATTTCCATCATGTTAGGAAACCTCCCGCGGCGAAGCGAATCGCGCGGGAGCGAAAGGAACCGTAGTGAACGAAACGACTTACGATCTCGACGAACTGCGTCGAAACCCGGTGTCGCGCCGCGCGTTTTTGACGCGCATGTCCGCCGCCGGACTGGGAGTGGCGGCGGCAGGGTTGCTCGCCTCGACGAACATCGCTTGTGGCGGTGGCAACAACGACGACCCGAACCTGGGCTTACCGGCGCCAATCACGGTTGGCAACCCGAACTTCCCCGGTGTCATCGGTCGGAGCGCGAATGAGATCGTCCTGAACTATGCGCTGACTCTGGAGATCTTGGAAGCGGATCTGTACCGCCAGGCACTAAACCTCGCCTCGGGCCGCGCTGTCGGTACCCCTCTTGACGCGGGTTCGGGGCCGGTGGGTGCCTCGACGGGGGCGTACACACTGGCGATTAGTAGCGGTCTATCCGGCAATTTCACGGTCCCTGGCTTTCTGTATCTCGCGCAGTATGCCTACGTCGAGGCTGCGCACCGCGACTTCCTGCGCACCGTGCTTGCTAGCATCGGGGCCCCAGTGACCCAGCCGAACCCGCGAGGGTATCAACTGCCCGCTAGCGCGAGCGGTAGCCTCCTAAACATTCTCAATTTGCTTTACGCGGTCGAGGAGACGGGTATTCGCGCCTACCTGGGCGCGGCGGGCTTTATGGACTTCAACACGGCGCAGGACAAGAGCTTCGTGCAGACGGCCGTCGCCATACATTCCACGGAGGCGCGTCACACGGCGGGAATCGCCTACGTGTTGGGTAACGACACGGGTCCGGTCTACTCTGTACCCGGCGCGGTAGTCGGCAAGCGGGTGACGGACGGAGCCGCCGCGCCTAATAGCGGCACGGGGCTGTCCGAAAACACGTTCCAGTACTATGCGGATCCGTCCGCCGTTCTCGCCGCGGTCAAGCCGTTCATCGTCGGGGCGTAAGCGAAGAAGAAAGATAAACAAAGGAAAACATTATGCCAACCAAACCTTCCCTGACGTTCGCCGCGATCCCCGGCTCGAATGCTGACATCAAGGTTCTCAACTATGCCCTCGCCCTCGAAGCGACCGAGGCCGACCTGTACCGTCAGGCACTCATCCGTCTGACGACGGGCGGAACCATAAACGGCGTCGTCGTCGCTGGTCTAGGCGTTGACAGCCAACAGCCGGATGTTAAGTACATCACGCAGTTCGCGCTTGTCGAGAACCAGCACCGCGACTTTCTCGCTAGCGTGCTAGGCTCGCAGGCGATCACGCTCACCGCGCTCAGCGGCGCGACGTTCGACTTCAAGATCGGTACCCTGGATCGCGCGGGTATAGTTGATCTGCTCCGCAACGTCGAAGTGACCGGCGCGCAAGCCTACCTGGGCGCGATCCCGTTCTTCGCCACGAATAAGTACCTTGCGGTAGCGGGTGGGATTCAGGCGACGGAAGCGCGACACACGTCGGTAATTACCGCGACGCAGAACGCGCTGTTCGGTACGCGCAACCCGACTGCGCCGCTCGCTCTCGACAACAACGGGATTGACTCGACCATGACACCGGACATGGTGCTCGCCGCCGTGTCCGGACCGAACGGGTACATCATCCTGCCGTGATCCGGTCTTGTCGGAGTGTGATTAAGGAAAGGAGCCGCCGACGTGATGTCGGCGGCTCCTTTCGTTCGTCGGGGCGAGGATCAACGATCTCTGTACGCCCTTCTACCGCAGGCCCGTGCCGACTACGAGCCGCTCCGCAAGCGCGGACAGCGCGACGCTCTCCTGTGCCTTACTCGTCATATCGCGGACGCCCACGGCCCCGCTCGCCAGTTCATCATCGCCCAGAATCACGGCGTACCGCGCGCCGAGCGCATCCGCCTGTTCGAGCATCGCCTTCATGCGCCGCCCGGTGTAATCGGAGTCGGCGGCGACTCCCGCGTCCCGCAAGTCGGCGAGGATTCGCACGCAGGCCGAACGCGCCGCGTCGCCGATGGGACACAGGAACGCCGCTACGCCGGGGGGGGGGGGGACGACCGCATTGAGTGCCTCTAGCGCGATCAGGGTCCGCTCGATCCCGAGTCCGAACCCGATCCCCGGCGTCGGCGGTCCGCCCAGATCCTCGACCAATCGGTCATACCGGCCACCACCCGCGAGCGCGGACTGTGCGCCGACGTCGGGGGACTGTATCTCGAACGCCGTCTTGATGTAGTAGTCGAAGCCGCGCACGAGGCGCGGATCCGGTTCGTACCCTATGCCCAAATCGCCGAGATAGCCGAGCAGTTTTTCGTGATGCGCCCGCGACGTGTCGTCTAGAAAGTCGGTCAAAAGTGGCGAGTCGGCGAGAAGTTCCTGATCCCGTGCCGATTTACTGTCGAGCATACGAAGCGCGTTCGTCTCGTAGCGGCGGCGGTTGTCCTCGCTCATTTCGGGAAGGAGCGGTTCGGCATATGTGCGCAACGCTTCCACGTAGCGGGCGCGGCTTTCCGGCGAGCCGACCGAGTTGATCTTCAGCGTGAGACGGGCGATTCCGAGGCGGCGGAAGAACGCCATCGCGAGCGCGATTACTTCGGCGTCCATTTCAGGGCCGGATGCGCCGAGCGACTCGACGCCGAACTGGTGGTGCTGGCGGTATCGCCCTTTCTGACTCTTCTCGTGGCGGAAGATCGCCGCGAGGTAGTAAAGCTTCGTGACCGGCTTATCAATATAAAGGCGGTTCTGGACGAAGGCGCGTAGCGTCGGCGCGGTGCCCTCGGGACGGAGCGTGAACGGGTCCGACTTGCCGTCCTTATCCGGCTTCGTCTCAAAGTCGTACATTTCTTTGGTGACAATGTCGGATCCCTCGCCGACGGCGCGGTGGAACAGGTCGGTCTGCTCGAAAGCGGGCGTACGGATCTCTTCGTAGCCGTACAACGCCGTCACTTCCCGCGCGACATTTTCCAGCCAGTGCCACTTGTTGATGTCGTCCACCCACGCCGCGCGATCCCGACCGGGGGGCAGAATATCGTGGGTGCCCTTCGGGGCGAAGTATTTAGCCATAATGCGCGGATTGTACCACGCGAAATGTTGGTGTCATACCGCGCGGACATTGCCATCCCTGATCGCGTTCTGGTAAAATGAGTTCAAATCTCCCCAACCGCATTGGAGCAAACCCGCATGGCTTTCGGAAACTCACGATTCAACACACCGCCCCAGACACCGATGTTCCCCGGCGCGCCCAGCGGCTCTGACCCGACCGTGAACACCAGCGGCGGAACGGCGCAAGGTCCCGCCGTGCAGATGGTCAACGCCATGATCAACGAGGCGGTTCGTGTCGGGGCCTCGGACATCCACTACGAGCCGCGCAAAGACAAAGTCGAGGTTCGCTTCCGCATTGACGGCGTGTTACACAACTGGCGCGATCTGCCCAAAGACTTACAGGATGTTTGTGCGGCTCGTATCAAGGTCATGGCGGAACTTGATATCAACGAGAAGCGGTTGCCGCAAGACGGTCGTATTTCCATCTCCTTCTCCGGGCGTTCCGTTGACCTACGTATCTCCACGCTCCCGATCATGTACGGCGAGAAGGTCGTTATGCGGCTTCTAGACCGGAGCATGTCGTTCCGCCCGCTGGACGGCCTTGACTTCTCCCCACACAACAAAGCCGCCTTCGAGAACCTGATCCATCAGCCGCTGGGTCTGCTACTCGTCACGGGGCCGACCGGCTCCGGTAAGACGACCACGCTCTACTCCGCGCTGAACGTGCTACGGAGCAAGGCGAATAACATCGTCACTTGCGAAGACCCTATTGAGTACGACATGGACGGCGTGAATCAGAGCCAGGTGTTCGAGAAGATCGGTCTCACGTTCGCCCGGCAATTGCGCTCGATCCTGCGCCAGGACCCGGACGTGATTCTGGTGGGGGAGACACGCGACGCGGAGACGGCGGAGATCGCGTTCCGCGCGGCGATGACCGGGCACATGGTGCTATCAACGCTCCACTCGAACGACGCGCCGACCGCGGTCACGCGTTTGACGGATATGGGCGTGCCGCCGTTCCTGATCTCGTCCGGCCTGATCGGCATGGTCGCCCAGCGGCTAGTGCGCCGCCTTTGCCCGCAGTGCCGCCGCCAGGGCGCGCCGACGCCGCAGCAATCCGCGCTTTTGAGCATCGCGCCCGACGAGAAGATCTGGCATCAGGTGGGCTGTCAGGCGTGCGAGGGGACCGGCTACCGCGGGCGTATTGGTGTGCATGAGGTCGTCGCGGTGGACGAACAGTTCTCACGCCTGATTATGGACCGTGCCCCGTCGTCTGACCTACGCCGCGCGGCACAGGCGGCGGGCATGGTGCCGATGCGCGAAGACGCATTACTGAAGATGCGCATGGGGTTAACCAGTCCCGAGGATGTGATTCGTCAGGTCTTCCTGCGCATAGACGAGTACGACCCGGCGGCAACTAAGGTACCAGTTGCCCCCGTGGCGGCACCGGAACTTGCCGCGATTGAGGCGGCCCCAAAGCCGATCATGCCGATGCTTTCGAGCGTGTGATCGGGTCATGTGAGGTGCAGGTCAAGGATAGAGGCGGGTGCACCCGGCGACACGTTTTTTCGCAGTCGCCGGGTGCGCTCGTTCGGGCTTGCCTACTGCCTGCCGATCAGCTTCCGTCGCATCGGGACTGGTACGAAACGTAAGTTCGACAACCTGTTCTCTTCAACGAGCAATTTGAACTCGGACGAACAGAACATGTCCTCGCGGTTCTCCTTTACGTTGAATAGAAAGCGACCGTTTCTTGCGACGAAAACTTCTGGCGGGGTCCAAGTGCTTAGTGCTGACCTACCCAACGCCTTTTTGATCGTCGGCCAATCACCGTTATTTCTCAAGCCGATCACAGCGGTGTCACTTTCGGTCACAGGCATGTAAACTTGTTTCATTATCGTCGCGTACCGCCCACCACAAGTGTCACCGGCTTGCCGCCAGCCGTGCCTAGTAATACAGGCGTGCCTTGTCGGTAGTCGCCGCTCCGCGCCGCCCAGCGGAACGGCTGTCGCATGGGGCCGACATTCATATGAATCCAACGTACGCTCCCTAGCCCGTTGTCGGGCCACGCTCCCGTTAGTTTTGTCTGATCCGACTCCATCACTAGTTTGGTGAACTCCTTGCCACCCTCGCTCACTGGCTTGAGCTGGATAGTACAGTAGGACTTCATGCCGGGGTGTGTCGGCGCGATTGAGTCTTTCATCCCACCAACGGCGAGCGTAAGCGGCCTCGGCTCACGCTCGTTAACACTTATTCGGAGCGTGCCGCCTTCCTCGGAGTTAACCGAAACCCGCCGCATTACCTCGACGCGGTAATAGCCCTTTGGGATGAAAGTAGGGGTTACCCATAAGCGGCTGAATGTTAAGGAGGCAAGTCCGCCCCCTGTCGCCAGTAGCATCAGGCAAAGGAGAATCGGTCGAGTGGGATGTTTTTGGTCCACTAACATCTAAAGTTGGCCCTCCAGGTGTCGAGCGACGCGTTCCATGACTTCATTATGGCGTACCAGTTCGAGTAGCAACTTTGCCTCAAACTCGCGTTGCTCCTGATACTGTTTGTCGGATTTCCGCAAGGTAGCTTCGCGCCGTGCCTCCATCTTTTCCTGAAATTCGTCCCGCCCTTCCCCAAATGCGTCGGAGGCGGCATGCGACTCCCGTCGGTCGTTCTCCCGAGCTATCCATAACCTCTCGCCTTGTTCCAGCGAGCGGTGAAGAGGATCCGCGATCTCTTTCAAAGTTGGAGCAAGCGTTTCATCCATGGGGCTTCGATTTCCTGAGACGTCTATCAGCTACTATATACTGTACCTGCTGTAGGACGATAAGACGATAAAGGGAGTGTTGGAGCGAAACGTTTAGCGCGAGACGCCACCTCGTCAGGCGGCGTCGCGCTGTGAAACACGTTAGCAGAGCAACGACGCGCCGCCGTCCACGTAGAGTTCGACCCCAGAGACGTGGTGCGACAGATCGGACGCGAGGAACACGCACGCGCCCGCGACATCCTCAGGCTCGCTCTGTCCCTCATTCAGCGCGGGGGGCCCCGCCGGTAACTCCACTTCGATGCCAATCGCGTCCGTATGCCTTTGCCTGGTGTTCACGTTGATGTTGGTGTGGATCGCGCCCGGACAAATGGCGTTCACGCGGATGTCGTGCCGACCCAGTTCCAGCGCGGTCATTTTCATGAACGCGACCTGACCCGCCTTCGATGTCGAGTACGCCGACGCGCTGGGCGTGCTGAATGTGCGGTTGCCGTTCACCGAGGAGGTGATCATGATACTGCCGCCCGTCGGGTTCTCCTTGAGGCGCGGCACCGAACACTTGACCGTGAGGAATGTCCCACGTAGGTTGATGTTGAGGGTGCGGTCCCACTCCTCGGGCGTGATCTCCTCGACCGGTGCCTAGATGCCGTTGATGCCCGCGTTCGCGAACACCACGTCAAGCCGACCGAACCGATTCACGGTAGCCTTAACCAGTGCCTCGACCTGCGCCGCGTCGCTGACATCGCACGGGGTGAACAGCGCGTCCCCGCCCGTATCGCTGATCTCTTGGCCACGGCCTCGCCAGCCCGCGCGTCCACATCCGCGAGCGACACCTTCACCCCCTCCCGCGCGAACCGAATAGCGGTTCCTTTACTGATGCCTGACGCGCCTCCGGTGATGAGGGCGACTTTTCCGCCTAAGATTCCCATGACATTCTCCTTATTCGCGCACAGATTCGTCATGTTCTACCCGGCTCATAGCGGGTTAATCGCCGACCGGAAGCGGGTAAACCAATCATGCTTTACGGAAGGAAGCGACAACACCCATGAAAAACATCACCCCCGAAATGAAAGAGTATGCGAAGGAAACTGGACTTCTGCCACAGGATATGCCTCCGGCGAGCCACCCCCTCTTCGAGAACAATGCTGATGTGCGCACGCTAGGTGACCTGATCGAGGCGCGCACCGAGGGATCCACGGGCGCGATAGCGGAAGACGGGCGCGAGGAAGGCGCATCCGGTAAGTCAGCCTATGACGCCATAGACAATGACGATTCGTATATGACCCGCGCCGACTTCGAGGAGAGCGGCATGCTCGCGACCGACCCCGACGAGGACGCGGGCGACTTCGGAGACGAGATGATCACCGGCGCGGGGCTGAATCGGGCACCGGACATTACCGGTACCGTGCGCGGGCTGGCACCGGGCATGGGCACCCATTCGCCGCTGGATCTCGGGGCGGATGGCTTCCAGATCATCGAGCCGGAAGACGCGGGCGATTTACGAGCGGACGCCACCGACACGACGGAATACAACCGGGACGAGACGATGAAGGCGATGATGAAAAGCGACCCGTTCGACCCCGCCCTGGCGGATGACGAGAGTGAAGCAGACGGTCATCGCATCACGATTACGAACGATGGGAAGGCGGGTTCGACCTCGGACACACTGGACGCGACGCGGCGACTGCAATGAGTTAGTCGCCTGAAACAGAAAAGCCGACTGCTCTGTTAAGAAGCGATCGGCCTTCGGGATGCCCAGAGGGGGACTTGAACCCCCATGCCTTGCGGCACCAGCTCCTGAGACTGGCGTGTCTACCATTTCACCATCTGGGCGAAAGTGAACTGCGTTATATTATCGCGCTTGGTGACACCTGTCAAGACGAATCAGGCGATTCGCGCCTCGCCCGCGGCATCACTTTCCGCTCAGAACGTGCTCCATCACGTCGCTCAGTTTCGCCGTCGCGAGCGCGATTGCCGTGTCGCAGACCCCGTAGTACAGGTATACAATGCCATCCTTGACCACGTTGGCTGACGGGAATATGACGTTCGGGATGTACGCGCCGAACTTCTCATAGTAGGCGGTCGGCTCCAGCAAGGGCGAAGTCGTCCGCGCGAGAACCTTGCTCGGGTCATTGAGATCGAGTAGCAACGCGCCCATGCGATACACTACGCGCTTCGTCGCTTTGTCCTCGGTCTGCACGCCGTGGTAGAACGTCAGCCATCCGGCCTCGGTCCTGATCGGCGGGGTCGAGCCGCCGATTCGGTTATCCTCCCACTCATATAGCGCGGTCGCGATAAGTTCCGGCTCGGTCCACGAGGAAAGGTCGTCGGAGTAGGAAAGCCAGATGCTCGGACCGGGCGTGCCGAATTGAGGGCCGACGTATTGGAGTGGGCGGCGTAGCACAGCGTACCGACCGTTTATCTTCTCGGGGAATAGGATCACGTCGCGGTCGTCCATCGTGTCCGGCGTTATCCACGAGTGGTGCTTCCAGGTGACCCGGTCCTCCGACACCGCGAGCCCCGTGCGCGTCATGTTGTCGGGGCGTCCGCCGACCACGTTTGATGAACCGACGCCTGCCTCCGCGTACACAGGTCGGCTCATGTCCGGGAACTCCGACTCATGCGATTCGGGAACCCCAATCCCGGTCGGGTTTGATGACCAGGCGTAGGGGCGGAAGGCGTAGGTCATGTAGTATTGCCCGTTCATCTTCGCGACGCGCGGGTCTTGCACCGAGCCGTAGATACTGCCTGCCATCTCCGGCGTGAACACTGGCTCGCTCCTCGTGTGCGTGAAATGCACGCCGTCATCCGAGTCCATCATACCGATATAACAGAAGAACGGGCGGAACTGACCCGCCGTTCGCTCATAGAGGTAGAAGCGGCCGTCGTCATCGAGGAGTACGCCGGGATTGAAGGTGACTGCTTGTCGCCACGGGTATATGCCGGGGACTACGATGGGGTTTTCGGGGTGTCGGGTGAAAAGGCCAGGTTCGCCTACGGAGAGGTAGCTCATTGGGAAGAATATTCGGCGGATCGGACTGTTTCTCCTTTCCGTGGGAACTAACCGAAGGCCCTGATTTGTATCTACGGTGAGGCGGTATGTGTTTATCGTCTGACAAATTTTTCCGTTCGCAGAAAGGTTCGCATCAAATTATGACACGCCGAAACATTTTCCTGGGTCTCCTCGCGGCCACCGTCGCCGTCGCGCTCCCGGTGCTTGCCGCGCCGCTCTCCGGCCTCAAGGCGGGGGATTCCGTCACGCCCTTCCATCCGAAGCATCTTTCCGGCCCCCTCGCCGGTACCACCAACTGCTTCCCCTGCACGTTCCAGGAGCGGCCTCAGACGCAGGTCTGGATCAACGGTGATAATAAGGCGAACGTCGTCGCGCTCGCCAAAACCCTTGGCGCGCAGATCAAGGCGCACAAGGCGCAGGATTACAAGGCGATGATCGTCGTCCTGACCGACGCGAAAAACATGCCCGCCGCCGAAGCGTTCGTGAAGGAAGCCGCGAAAACCCCCGGAACCGAGGGCGTTGATATGGCGGTTCTCGACAAGACTAATGAGGCTGTGAAAGCCTACGCCGTCAACACAGCGTCCGACGTCAAGAACACCGTGTTCGTGTATAAGAACTGGAAAGTCTACAACACGTTCGTCAACCTGCAATCTTCCGACTCGCCGAAATTGGTAGCCGCCATCGGGAAAATCGCCCGGTAGTGCTGTAACGAAAAGCCGGAGCCGGGCCGTGACACCTCTCTGTCACGGCCCGGCTTTTTTCGTGCTTGAAGTCGCGCATTAGAACGAGCCGGTTACGGGTATCTTAAGAGACGAAAGATACCTTGCCCGATGAGTTCCGATGAGATAAGTCCCACGTGCCCCGCGTCCGACCAGATCGCCCTCTTCCTCGCTGATGTGGATGGGACACTTGTGGACGCCGAGAAGAAACTGACTGACAAGACGCGCGAGGCGGTGCGTGCGTTACACGACGCCGGAATCATGTTCACCATCACGAGTGGGCGCCCGCCGCGTGGCCTCGCTATGCTGGTTAACGATCTCCACATCACCGCGCCGATCGCCGCCTTCAACGGTGGCCTGTATATCAGTCCGGACGGCATCATTGACGGCGCGAAGACGTTGCCCGCGACCGTGACGCGCCAGACGGTTCAGATCATGTCCGATCACGGCTTGAAGGTTTGGGTTTACAGGGGTGCTGATTGGTATGTTCTCGATGCGGACCGGCACGGGCCGCACGTGGATCGGGAAGAACATACCGTGCAATTTCCGCCCGTAATGGTGCCCGGCGGCCTCGACGAACTGCCCGGCGGTTTGGGTGACAACATCGCAAAAGTGGTCGGCGTTTCGGATGACCCGGCGACGATCCGGCACGCCGACGAGGCCGTGCATGCGATGCTCGGAACCTGCGTTTCCGCCGCGCTGTCGCAACCCTACTATCTGGACGTGACGCACCCCGAGGCGAACAAGGGATTGGTCGTCGCCTACCTCGCGCGCACCCAAAACATCCCTGCGGAGCAGATAGCGACTATCGGAGATCAGCCGAACGACGTGACGATGTTTATCCCGAGCGGGTTGTCTATCGCGATGGGCAACGCGAACGATTTCGTGAAGCATGCCGCGCACGAGACCGTCGCGGCGAACACGGCGGAAGGCTTCGCCGAGGCCGTGAATAACATCATCCTGCCGCGGGCGATCCGTGGCGAATCGAAGGAGCTAAAACAATGACGGATCGTGTACGCGAGATTCTTTCCTGGTACGGCGCGGACAACGTCGGCACTCTAGCCAACCTGGCGCGCATCCTGAATCACGGGCATCTGGGGGGCACCGGCAAGCTGCTCATCCTGCCGGTGGATCAGGGCTTCGAACACGGCCCGGCCCGCTCCTTCGCGGCGAACCCGCCCGCATATGACCCGCGCTACCATTTCGGCCTCGCGCTCGACGCCGGGTTAAATGCCTACGCCGCGCCGCTCGGCTTTCTGGAGGCCGGGGCGCGCGACTTCGCAGGTTCAGGTTTGCCGCTCATTCTGAAGGTGAACGATCACGACCTGACGATGAACGAGCGCGACCCGAATCAGGCTCTCACCGGCTCCGTGAAGGACGCCCTGCGCCTGGGCTGCGCCGCCATCGGCTTCACGATCTACCCCGGCTCGGCGCATCGCTTCGAGATGTACGAACAGATACGCAAACTCGCCGCCGAAGCGAAAGAACACGGCCTGGCGGTAGTGATATGGTCCTACCCGCGCGGCTCGGAGATCAGCAAGGAGGGCGAGACCGCGATTGACATTTGTGGGTACGCCGCGCAGATAGCCGCCCAACTCGGCGCGCATATCGTCAAGGTTAAGATACCGACCGACTATGTGGAGCAGGACGAGGCGCGCAAGGTGTACGAGGCGCAAAAAGTGCCCATCGCGACTGCCGCCGACCGAATTCGGCACGTCAAGCAGTGCGCGTTCGACGGTCGCCGCATCGTAATCTTCAGCGGGGGAGCCTTCGGCACTGAGGAGTCACTGTTGCAGGAGGCGCGTGACATCCAGGCTGGCGAGGGGTTCGGCTCGATCATGGGGCGCAACACATTCCAACGGCCCCGCGCCGATGCGATACGGCTCTTGGGAGAGATCATCACCATATACAAAGGCTAGTCCGGGTTGTGGTAGCGGCGTGGTATCCCGCGTGAGCGGGCGGATCTGGCGACAGTTCCTACACAGTTAAATATCACTCGAAAGCGGCTTGACAACAGATGGATTTCATTTATATTAGGAGTTGCGCGGTTCGTTAAGAACACGGGTTGAAACCCACGTCATCGGCAAAACACGTTTTGCCTGTCTAGGCGCGTCCCGCGCCGGACGTCCTTCGGACGGACAAGTTCGGGCGACAATTGACGCCAACCGCGTAACTCCTA
>JAYUUO010000304.1:0-6866 GCA_043754515.1 Armatimonadota bacterium | reverse complement strand
GGGGAGATCCCGCGCCCGCCCCCCGCTTTTTGTATACCAGCCGCGTCTATCGCCTGGAGAACGCTCCCTCATCTCGACTCCCGGTGTGCTGTCCAGTGTCTTCTGGTAGGCGTCGTGTCTTTTCGGCTATAATCGCCGCCCTCAGACGCACGGCATACTAAACTGAGAAGAGAGCGTTACTTATGAGTTTAGACAAGAACATTTCTCGCGAGGAGTTTGATAAACGGCTGGAAGTAGCAAACGAGCAACGGTGCCAGGAGCGTTTGGAGCGCGAGGGGAAGCACCAGAAAATGCTTCAATTGGTCGCCCAGTTTGGAACAACTCTGGACGAAATCGAAGCACGGCTCGACGCCGAACCCGACTCACCGGACGTTTTCGCGCGGGTGCGGGGCAAGTTGAACCAACTCGCCGAACGCTCCCGCGAAGTCGCGGCGGCCCTGTGACTCCGGCGAGGATCAAAAAAATCGTCCGAAGCATATACGTTTTTCGGTGCGGCTACTGTGGCATTACCGAGCGAGACGCCGGGGCTGAGTTGACGTTTGACCACTTCAAACCACAGGTCCTCGGCGGCAAGACGGACGTCGCCAACCTGATTTATGCATGCCAGACTTGCAACAGTTTCAAGCATGAATACTACAACGAGTCCGCCCAAGCGCGACTGCTCCATCCACTAAACGATGATCTGACGGAGCACCCGCGCACGGATAGGGAAGGCACGTTGCAACCGCTCACCACGCTTGGCGGAGTGTACATTGAGGTACTGCATCTGAATCGCGCGCCGCTGATTTTGTCTCGTCTGGAGGATCGGTATGATCAGACCTTTCTCGAAGAGCCGAGAAAAGTAAACGTGGTGTTAGATTCCCTGCTGGAGCGCATCGCGAGTATTGAGAATCGCTTACGCATCCGCCACGATTAGCATATGGGACGTGGCGTCTGTCGTGGGCCTGGTGCTCACGACAGAAGCACTGATCGCGGCGAAGTCGCGGAAGGAACTACCGATATCTCAGGGCGGCGGCATAGGCGGGGTGTGCTAAACACTCCGAAATGTGAGGTGGGACGGGCGCGGGATCTCCCCGGCCCGTCCCGCCGCTAGAACCCGTCCGGCAATGTCATCCCGAGTGCCCGCGTCAGAAACGCGTAGGTGTCCGCCGTCTGGTCGAGCTGCTTCGAGATCGGCTTGCCCGCCCCGTGTCCCGCCTTTGTCTCGATACGGATCAGAACCGGCGACCCGCCCGGTGCCTGACTCGCCTGCAATCGCGCGGCGTACTTGAACGAGTGCGCGGGCACCACCCGGTCGTCGTGGTCGCTGGTCGTGATTAGGGTCGCCGGGTAATGTGCCCCCGGCTTCAGGTTGTGGTACGGCGAATAGGCGTACAACACTTTGAACTCGGCCTCGTTTTCGGGCGAGCCATAATCGGACTGCCATGCCCAGCCGATGGTGAACTTCGGGAAGCGGAGCATGTCCATCACCCCGACCGCCGGAAGGCACGCGCCGAACAGGTCAGGACGCTGGTTCATACACGCCCCGATGAGTAGCCCGCCGTTCGAGCCGCCCGCGATGGCGAGTTTCGGCGTGGACGTGTACTTCTCCCGGATCAGATACTCGGCCGCCGCGATGAAGTCGTCGAAAACGTTCTGCTTGCGCCCCTTCATGCCCGCCTCGTGCCACGCCTCGCCGTACTCGCCGCCGCCGCGCAGACACGCCACCGCGTAAACACCACCCATTTCCATCCAGGTCACCGCGCTCGTCGAAAAAGAGGGCGTTAGGCTCACGTTAAACCCGCCGTAGCCATACAGAAAGGTCGGGTTCTGCCCGTCGAGCCTTGTCCCCTTCTTGTACGTCAAAAAGAGCGGGATCTTCGTGCCGTCCTTGGACGCGTAGAAGACCTCCTTCGTCTCGAACTTGTCCGGGTCGAACGCCACCTTCGGCTTCTTGAACGGCGCGGATTTCCCCGAAGTCAGGTCGTAGCGGTACGTCGTGTAGGGCGATGTGTAGCCGGAGTAGCCGTAGAAGGTTTCCGTGTCGGTACGTTTCCCGCCGAACCCGCCCGCACTACCGATGCCCGGAAGCGCGATCTGGCCCTTCGGCTTCCCGGTCCGGTCGAACGTTTCAACCCGCGTATGCGCGTCATGCAGGTAGGTCGTGACGAATGTGTCGCCGAAGAGCGAGACGCTTTCGAGTTTGTCCTTCGCCGACTCCGGCACGAGCGTCTTCCAGTCGGCGGTGCCCGGCTTCGCGAGGTTTACGGCGACGAGGCGGCGCATCGGGGCGTTTTTGTTGGTCAGGACATAGAACGTGTCGCCGTCGTTTCCGACTACCGAATACGAGGCGTCCAGCGCGTTGAAGAGTTCCACGAAGGGCGCGTTCGGGGTACCGAGGTGCTGATAGAACAGCCGGTTTTTCTCGTCCGTCCCCTGTGTTACGTAAACGATCAGGAACTTGCCGTCATCGGACACGGACGCGCCGAAGCCCCATTCCTTGTGGTCAGGCCGCTCATAAACCAGCGTATCTTTCGCCTGATCGTCGCCGATCCGGTGGAAGTAAAGTTTCTGGTTGTAATTCGTTTCCTGCAACGCCTGGTTCGGTTGCGGCTCGGCGTAGCGCGAGTAGTAGAACCCGGAGCCGTCCTTCGCCCAGGACGCCCCGCTGAACTTGACCCACTTCAAATGATCCGCCAGATCGTTCCCGGAGGCGATGTCGCGCACCCGCCACTCATTCCAGTCCGACCCGGCGGACGCCGTGCCGTACGCGAGATACTTGCCGTCCTCGGACACCGCGCTTCCGGCGAGCGCGACCGTGCCGTCCGCTGAAAGGGTGTTCGGATCGAGTAGCACGCGCGGCTCGGCGTCGAGCCGTTCCGCGACATACAGCACGGACTGGTTTTGCAGACCGCTGTTGCGCGAGTAGAAATAACGCCCCCCCTCTTTTTCCGGCAGACCGAATCGCTCGTAGTTGATCAGTTCGGTGAGGCGGGCTTTGATACGTGTCCGTTCCGGGATGGCGGCGATGAAGTCCTCGGTAACCTTATTCTCGGCCTCCACCCACTTCTGCGTCGCGGCGGCGTTGGCGTCCTCGAGCGGGCGGTACGGGTCAGGCACGGTGGTGCCGTGGTATTGATCGGATGAGCCGTCCTGGGGGGCGGCGGGGTAAGACAATTGTGGATACACGACGGTTCGGTTCTCTTTCTTCGGCGGCTTCGGTATGGGTGTAGGCTTCGCCACAGCGGAAGAACTTCCGCTCCAGGCGGCGAGGGCGAACGCGGCGAGCACGGCGAGGGTTTTAGGTTGCATGGGGCTTATTGTAGCGCGTTTTCACGATGAGAACTTTCCTACGTGTCCTTGCGAGCTAACCGGTTCTACGCGCCCGCTTCCGCCGCCGCGACCATCCGCTGAATCACCACGAGACGGTTCGGCTTCGGATCGGCGAAGAGCCACTCGACTTCGATCACGAACCCCGGCACGGACGCGAGCCGTAGCGCGCCCTCGGTCAGGAACGCCTCGTCGTAGTCGGTGCCTTCCTTCACGAGATGCCGCACCCGCTTCTTTCGCGGGGCGATGAATACGATCTCGCGCACCCCGAGGGAGCGGTAGTCGGCTTCGAGTGGCAACAGGTCAGACGGGAGGTCGCTCGCGGACACGATCTCGACGACCAGATCCGGCGCGCCGTAGATGGCGTCGTCATAGTAGTTTCCTTACGGAGCGGGCGGCCCCGAGTATGTGCTGATTATAGCACTTATCTACCGGTCCCCCCGGTCCCATGTCACGCGACACCCATTGAATAGGGTGACGGACTACGAATCCCGCTTTACCGCATCTCCCAACCGATGTGTGACTACAGTCCGAGCAACGAAACGCGATACAATCCCAGCAACCCCGGATGTAACGACGCCATGTACGACAAAAGCACCTCCCTCTCCGCCCCGCCCCCCGCTTCGTCCCCTCCCGCCCCCGCGAACGCCACTACCTGGCGCGTCGCTAGCCCGGACACCGCCGCCGTGGACGCCCTGGTTCGCGCCCTTTCCCTGTCTCCCATCACCGCGGCACTGCTGGTCAATCGCGGCGTGTTCACCCCGGAGGCGGCCCGCGCCTTTCTGTCCCCGGACATCGCCGACCTGTCCGACCCGTACCGCTTGCCCGATATGGAGGCGGCGGTAGACCGGCTGTCTTTTGCCATCGAGAACGGTGAGAAGATCTTCGTCCACGGCGACTACGACGCGGACGGCGTGACGAGCGCCGCGCTCTGCGTCCGCGCTCTGCAAAGCCTCAAAGCCGATGTGATGGGGTATGTCCCGCGCCGTATAGACGGCTACGACCTGCAAAAATGCGGAGTGGACAAGGCTAAGGAGTGGGGCGCGGGATTGATCCTGACGGCGGACTGCGGAATTCAGGCGGTCGGGCCGGTCGCGTACGCGGGCGAGCAGGGGATAGATGTCGTCGTCACGGATCACCACCGCCCTGGCAAAACGTTGCCGAACGCCCGCGCACTGGTCAACCCGTACCGCGAGGACGCCGCCGCCATCGGTCGTACCGCCGCGCTCGGGTTCCAGGATTTCGTCGGCGTCGCGGTCGCGTTCAAGACGCTGGACGCACTGGTCGGGCGGGTGCGGCCTACCGCAGGCGTCGCCTTCCGCCGCCAATTCCTCGATTTTGTCGCGCTTGGCACTGTTCAGGACATGGCACCTGTGGTCGGCGAGAATCGGCTCTTCGTTACGCACGGCCTCGCGGCACTCGCCAGCTCGCAGAAAAAAGGCATTCGCGCTCTGATGACGCACTGCGGCCTGGATAAAGGCGAGCCACTCCTCGCCGAGCATATCGGGTTCCGGTTCGGCCCGCTTCTGAACGCGGCGGGGCGGATGGGTGACGCCGACATCGCCTACCGCCTGCTCATTACCACGGATCAGGACGAGGCGGAGCAATTGACGCTAGATCTCGCCGGTATGAATGCCCAGCGCAAACAAGAGCAGGCCCGTATCGTCGCGGACGCTTCCGCCCTCGCTCTGCTCCCGGGGGAGGCGGATCGCCGTGTGCTCGTGCTCTCTCAGGAGACATGGAAGAGCGGCCTGATCGGACTCGCCGCCGGGAATCTGACCGATATATTCTCCCGCCCGGTCGTGCTTCTACACTACAACGCCGAAAGGAACGAGTACCACGGTTCGGCACGCGGCTTCGGCAGTTTCCATATGCTGGACGCGCTCCGGGCATGCGCGGACGATGGCATGCTGGGGCGGTACGGCGGGCACTCGGCTGCTGCGGGCCTCACCGTATCCGGCGACCATTACGAGGCGTTCCGCGCGAAGATGCACGAGCTGGCGGAGGGCACGATTGACACGCGCGATCTATCGGTGACAATCGCGGTTGACGCTGAGATCCCGGACGGGCGCGCCCTTACCCATAACCTGCTAGAGGAGATGGACCTGTTAGAGCCGTGGGGGCGTGGAAATGAGGAGCCGGTCTTCGCGACGTACGGCGTGCGCGTAACGAGCGTGCGGCGCGTCGGCGGCGACGGAAACACGCTCCAAGTACAAGTGCAGATGCCGGGCGTGTCCGCCCCGATGAAGTGCGTCTGGTTTAAAAACGGCGCGGCGGCGGACACGCTCGTTCCGGGGAGCCGCGTGGACATCGCATACCGCCCGAAGTTCAACCACTGGCAGGGCGCGGCGAAGATCGAGTTGATGCTGAAAGACCTGCGCCCCTCGGACGAACGTTGCTAAATCGAAATTATCGCGATCTTGCCCGCCGGGCGAAGCAGTGATCACTTCCAGCGGCACTGTTGCCACTCGTGGCACCTCGACGGTCGGGTTCTCCTCGTAGGCTGGCGCCGATACGACCTACGCGCTGTTCGACACATCGAACGGCGATAATAGCTAGGGCACCGCTCAGAGGCCTGTACACCATCAACCTCTCCACAGGCGCGGCGACGCTGGTGGGCGGTCTTGGCAATACCACGCAGGTATATGGCCTCGCCGTTAGCCCGGTAGTGGTGCCGGAGGTGGGAACGTTCCCGCTGTTGCTCGGCGCGGGTACGATAACTCTTGGCGTCGTAGCGCGGCGACGGCGCAAGGCGTAGGGATGGCATCGTTTCACGTGGAACATAGTGGGTTGCCTTGGGCAACGGCTACTTCCAAGTAGTTTGGTGAGTGTGTTCCACGTGAAACGGTCATAGCCGGGTACTGGATTGCGTTATGCCGTGCTGTGCTCGTGATCAATATCTATACATTCGGGAACGCGTCGTATGCTTACGTCTCCAACAGCAACACGACGAGTACAAGAGCCTGAACGATGCACATTGTTCTTTACATGAGCCACATGACAAACATCAGGCGCGGCACTCCGTGAAACGACTCGCGGCTGTCTGATTTCAGTGCCTCGTGATACCGCGACAACATGGCCTCGTCTGCTTACCTACCGCAGATACCATGCCGTTTGCTCTGATAGCACCGGCTGATAGCATCGGCACTCCGATACGATCATCGTCTAAGGCAAAATCCGGCGGCGTAAGAACTTCCCACAATCCACCTTTCATCGGGCCGATCCGAGGAATCAGCAAGCCCACTGACTCGTGCAATCTCACCTCCGACGGGTGTGCGATTGTCGCCGTGCCGAGGTTGAAGACAATCGCCCTGATCCTCGCGATTCGCCCGGCCAGGTAACGTTTCATAAAAATTGCGCCGTGGAAACCCCCTCCATGCCTTCACACAAACGCGAGCGTTTTTACGACAACCGAGACAGAGCCGGCACTTGCCGACATGATGGAACGCTTCAACAAGGCCTCCAACCATCTGTCGGGCGTCGCCTGGGACACCAGAACCTTTCGTGCTTCCGACCGCCATCACGCGGCTTATCACGCCGTTCGTGAACAATCCTGT
>JAYUUO010000303.1:0-20610 GCA_043754515.1 Armatimonadota bacterium | reverse complement strand
GCGAAGTGGGCGGCTCGTACGGCGAGTCTACCCCGGTGAATCGGGGGATCTCCCCGGCGCGGGCCCGTTTGTACAGCCCCTTCGGGTCGCGACGCTCGCACGCTTCCAGGCTCGCCTCGACGTATACCTCGGTGAATGCGATCTCACCCAACCCGGCGATGGCGCGGGCAGCGTCCCGGTCGGCGCGGGTCGGCGAGATGAACGACGCCAGCACGACGAAGCCGTTCTCCGCGAACAGGCGGGCGACGTGCGCGGCGCGGCGGATGTTCTCCGTGCGATCCGCGTCACTAAAGCCGAGGTCCGCGCACAAGCCGTGCCGCAGGTTGTCCCCGTCCAGCACCATCGCGCTGTACCCGCGCTCGAATAGTGCCCGGTTCACGGTGGACGCGATGGTGGACTTGCCCGAACCAGATAAGCCCGTTAGCCAGAAGATCGCGCCCTTGTGCCCGACTCTCGCGGCTTGCTCTTCGGTTGACACGAGTGTGTCGGACCAGGTGAGGTTCTGGGCACGCGCGGCGTCCGAGGTTTGGCGGGGGGGCGCGGTGGCTTCGGCGGTGCCGGTGATGATCCCGCCGCCCGCGACGCGCCGTTCGTGGACCAGCACGAACCGCCCGAGCGTCGCGACGTCGTCGTGCAGATCAAATGCGACCGGTTTATCGGTCTCGACCGTGATCTCCGCGACGTCGTTCTGGGCCATGTAATCGCGGATCCCTTCGACCGTTTCCAGAGTGGACGCGTCCAGCACGCGGCTGATCGCGGTGATCCGCGCCGTGGTTTCCTGCGTCGCGAGCTTGAGTCGGACCGGCTCCCCGACCGCGAGGCGGCTCCCGCCCATCCAGAACAGCGAGGCGGTGAAGCGGCGCGAGACACGGGGCGCGGTCCTCCCGGTGCCGGACGCGCCCGTATTTCGGGAGCCGACGTGCCCGCGCTCCACGAACAGCTGCTCGTCAAGCGTGATCGTCACGCTTTCCGTGGCGACCGCATAATCGCGATCCGGCCCGTGCCACCGCTCGAACGAGGCCACCTTCGCGGTCTTATCTCCCGGCTGGAACGTGATCGTGTCGCCGACCGCGAGCGTGCCCGTCTCGATGCGCCCCCCGATCAGGCGGCGGGCGTCGAAGCGGTAAATATCCTGCACCACGAATCGGAGCGGCTGATCATCGAGATTCGGGGGCGCGGAAAAGCCGTCCAGCGTTTCCAGGATCGTCTTTCCGGCGTACCAGGGCATTTTAGCGGGCGCGTGCCGAGCAATGTTGTCGCCCTCGCGGGCCGACACCGGCACGAACCGCTCGGCAGTCAAGCCGATCTGGGCCAGAAACGCGCTATACTCCGCTTTCACCCGCTCGAACGTCGCCTCGTCATACCCGACCAGGTCCATCTTGTTGACCGCGACCACGACCTGCTTCACGCCAAGCAGTTTGAGCAGATAGCCATGACGGCGCGACTGCTCGCGCACGCCCTCGGTCGCCGCGATCAGAAGCACCGCCGCGTCCGCCGAGGCCGCGCCGGTGATCATGTTCTTCAGAAACTCTTTGTGTCCCGGCGCGTCAATGATCTCATACCCGCGCTTCTCGGTGCGGAACGGGATGCGCGTAGTGTCAATCGTGATGTTCTGCTCCTGCTCCTCAAGCAGGGCGTCGAGCAGAAAGGCGAACTCGAACGGCATTCCTTCCAAATCGCAGGCGCGCTGTATCTGCGCCACTTTGCCTTCGGGGAGGGCATCGGTATCGAAAAAGATGCGCCCGATCAGGGTTGACTTGCCGTGGTCAACGTGCCCGACGACCACGATTTTGAGCCGCTGGGCCTCGCTGGAAATGTCCGTCATCACATGAATCCTTTGGCACGCAGTTTCTGCATCGCGTTCCGCTCGTGGTGATCTTGCGCCCGTCCGGCGCGCTCCGACACCTTCGTGTTTTCGAGTTCGGTGATCACCTTGTCCAGCGTGTCGGCGTCGGACGCGACCGGGTGCGTGATCGGCATACAGCCGAGCGAGCGGTACCGCTTGCCGTTCTTCGCGAAGTACATGTCGGGGATCGGAATCTTCTCGCGCCGGATATAGCGCCAGATGTCACCCTCCGTCCAGTCGAGAAGCGGCTGGACGCGTACATGTTCGCCGGACCGGATGTCGGTCGTGAACTGCCCCCAGAACTCCGGCGGCTGGTCCCGGTAATCCCACTCGTACTGCGCCGATCGGGGCGAGAAGTACCGCTCTTTGGCCCTAGTCGAGTCCTCGTCGCGCCGAATGCCGGTGATCAGGGCGTCGAACTTGTGCTCGGCGAGTGCCTGTTGCAGGGCCACGGTCTTTAATTCGTGCGTGACTGTCACCGGGTCGTGCGTCTCGTAGCCGACACCACGTCCGTACCGCGCCTCCTCGTTGATCTTGACGATTAAATTAAGCCCGTACTCTCCCACGGCCCATTCGCGGAATGCCAGCATTTCGGGGAACTCGTACGTGGTGTCAATGTGCATGACTGGGAAGGGAATGTGGCCGCCGAACGCCTTCGAGGCGAGCCATATCAGCACGTTCGAGTCCTTGCCCATGCTCCACGGCATGCACGGCTTATGAAACGCGTGGAACGCCTCCCGGAAGATGTAGATGCTTTGGTTTTCTAGATAGTCTAAATGTGTCAGTTCCATGTCTCGTCCTTCGCCCCCACCGCGCCTAACATGCCGGGGTTGTCGCCGCGTGTAGCCCGCACTCGGTTTTTGTCGAACCCTGCCAGCGACCATTCCGGCCCTGCCCCGCCGTCGTGCAGTGCGTACACCCGACGCTCGCGTAGCCGTCGTCGTGTAGCGGGTTGTACGGCACCTGGTTCGCCGCGATGTACCGCCAGACGTCCGCCTCGGACCAGGCGAAGAGCGGCGCGATTTTGAACACGCCGAACTTCGCGTCCCACTGCACCGGCTCGATATTCTTGCGCGTGTCGCTCTGGTCGCGGCGCAACCCCGCTACCCAGGCGTCGAGTCCTTCCAGGGCGCGGGCGTTCGGCTCGACTTTGCGGATCGCGCAACACAGGTCAGGGTTCGTACGCCACAGCGCATCGCCGTGCGCCGCCGCCTGCTGTTCGGGTGTCAGTTTGGGCCGGTACCCGAGCGGCACGATGTTGTATTTCGCCGCCACGGCGTCGCGTGTCGCGTATGTTTCCGGGAACAGAAACTCGGTATCCGTGTAATAAACGCGCACATCGGGCTGGATTTTGACAGCCATGTCAACGATGGCCATGCCCGAGATCCCGCCGAATGAGCAGGCGATACCCAGCCGCGCCCCGAACGTCTCCGTCGCCCAGCGCAGGATCGTTTGCGGGTCGGCTCGCGCAAACCGCTCGCCCCAAAGCGCGGCTTGTTCGGGTCCGGTGATAGCGTCTAATGTTGACATTACAAGTATACTATACCGGTATTATAGGGAATCATTCCCGTGTTGTCAATGGCCCATTGATTATTATTCGGGTTGATTCCGCGTCAGGCGGTGGAGGTGAATCGGGAGGCCTCTTTGAGGCTCGGGCCCATCCGCGCGGCCCCCTCGTTCTGCTTGACAGTCACCGCAACCGGAAGGCACGGCTCGGTCGCGTCGAGGGAGCGGGCGACGCGATTAGGGCGATCGCGTCGTAAGCTATGTCGCTAATACGACGTGTATTCGCGGACAGCGGGCGGCATCGGCGCGGGCGGCATCGGCGCGGGCGGCGAAGCATCGGCGCGGGCGGCGCGCCCACCGGAACGCCCCCCGTTGGAAGGCGGCCGGTCGGCGGCGCGACGCCCGCGCCGATGCCGCCCGCTCGCAGGACAAGTGGCGAAACTATGATGCAAGTACCCTAGCGACGCGACCGGACTTTGCCCCAGGCGCGTGATTCCGGTGTATAATTGAGCGGTTCACGATGCCCAAGAATGACCTTCCGTACGCAGATTTCCCGGCACCGACGCCGGTCGGAGCGGGGATTATTCCCGCGCCCTTCGATACGGTTGTTCTGCCCGTCCGGCAAAACCTAGGAGTTCCGCTCGAACAGTTGCGTCGGCGCGGCATCGGGGTACTGGCGTTGCTGATCGCGCTCCCGGCGGCGTCCTTCCTTCTTTCCCGCGTCTCGCTTGACAACGGCCGCTTCGACGACCGCCTTCTCCGGGCGACACACCACCAACTGGCTCTGTCTGCCCGAGTGACCACGGGCGCAATGCTACTATGTCCGGCACGAGACGCGGCGGAACGCGACGCGATCCGTAGCCGCCTCCGTGCCGACGTGCGCGAATTATCTGAGGCGCAGAACACCCTCCAGGACGCGAACGGCGGGCTAATGAAGCCGGACACCGCCCGCGCGGCGGTGGATTCTTTAGCCGCCGCGGGGAGGTCGCATACGCGGCTGATCGCGGCGGCGGCAACGGTGGACACCGAGGTAACCCGTCTCGATGCGCATGGCGTTACCGAGCGAAACTCCCTCGCGCTTTTACAAGCGACCGAACGACTCGCGTCAGCAAACCGAACCTATTCCTTGGTGATGGAGCGGCTTCTCGGTTCGTTCCAGGACTCCGCCGAGTCGCACCGGGACACGATCGCGGCGGTCGAGGCGTTGATGGCGACGCTGACTGTCGGCTGTATCGGCGTCCTCAGCCTGATCGTGCTCAACCCCGGTTTCACCGCCGTCGTGGAGGGGGTCGGGACGCTGACGACGCGCGGGAGCGACCTCGACCGGCTGAACCGCGCGCTCCGCGACATGAACCGAGTGCTTTCGGATCAGGCGGAGGCACTGCGGGTCGCGCGCGACGAAGCGTTGGACACGACCCGGATGAAGTCAGAGTTTTTGGCGAACATGAGCCACGAAATACGCACCCCAATGAACGGCGTGCTCGGCATGACCAGCCTCCTTCTCGACTCAGACCTCACGCCCGAACAGCGTGACTTCGCGCGCACGGCACAGGAAAGCGCGGCTCTTTTGCTCGCCGTAATTGACGATATTCTGGACTTTTCTAAAATCGAAGCGGGCAAAATGGATTTCGAACAAATTCCGTTCGATCTGCGGGCCGTTGTCGAAGACTTGATAGCACTGTTGTACGGGGGCGCGGAACGAAAAGGGCTGGCGATGGGCTATGTGATCGAGGCGGGAACACCCATCCAGCTTGTCGGCGATCCGGGCCGCATTCGGCAGGTTCTGATGAACCTGGTCGGGAACGCGATTAAGTTCACCCAGAACGGCGAGGTAGTGGTACGTGTTGACGCAGATTCGGTTACCGCCACGAACGCTCTGATCCGCTTTGAAGTGTCTGATACAGGCATTGGCATCGCGTCGGAGGCGAAGAAGTGGCTGTTTCACAGCTTTTCACAGGCGGACGGCTCGATGACGCGTCGGTACGGCGGCACAGGTCTGGGACTCGCGATTTGTAAGCAACTGGTTGAGCGAATGGGCGGCGATATCTCCTGCGTGAGCGAAGAAGGGAAAGGCGCGACGTTCCTATTCAGTCTTCCGCTGCCGCTCCAGACCGGAGACGCGGCGGGTGCCGCCCCGGTCGGCGACCCGGTTTCCGAACTGCTCGCGGGGAGAAATGTCTTGTTCGTCGGCGATAATGATACGAATCAGCGGGTACTTCTGGGCCAGGTCGGCACGCTCGGGATGCGCGGCGAGGCGTTGTGGAGCGGCGCGGACGCGCTGGATCGCCTCGCCCATGTGAGCGATGATTCGATGATTGATGTTGTTATTCTAGATTTACATATAAGCGATACAAGTGGTTTCGAGTTCGCGCGGCGCGTTCGGCGCGGCGAGGGTGGGCTTTCCGCGCGCATGACTCGGGTGCCTCTTATGTTGTTGACGTCCGCGGTGGCCGGGGGGGATCCGGGAGCGGCGCGAGCGTTCGGGATCACGGCCACCCTGCACCAGCCGGTGCGTCAGGATGCCCTGCGACGCGCCCTGGAGACTGCGTTGGCATCCCAGGTGGCCGACGCCCCTCGGGACGCCCTGCATGACACTCTGCACGATCTAGAGCGCTACGCTGGCCGCGCCATGCCCCCGCCACTCATGCTCGATTCACCGCCCGCCGCCAACACCGCTTCCGGTGCCCACCGGGCGGTCAGCATTCGCGCAATGATGCCGGACGCGCCCGCGACTGGCGTCGCTCCCGCCCCGCTCCGCATCCTGCTCGCCGAAAGCAACCCGGTGAACCGCAGACTTTTGGCGCGGCTCCTCGAAAAGCGCGGGGCGGTGGTCACCCTGGCGGAGGACGTCGCTGGGGTGGGCGTCGCGATGAGCCACGGCGGGCGGTTCGATCTGATCCTGTTGGACGCGCTGACTTCGGATCCTGGCGCGCAGGTTCGGGTTGCCGGTTTGGCCGGGGATCACACACCCGTCATCGGCCTGATGTCCGAGGGGGAAGACCCTGCTGGGGATGGCGGCGCGGTCGGCTTCGACGGATTCCTCGCGAAGCCGGTCAGCGCGGATGCGCTGGTGGCGGCCATCGAGCGATGGACGGGTCGCCGCCTTTCCGAGTAGCCGCGCGGCGTACACTGGTACCAGCGCGTAATCTCTCCCTCTACGGAAAGTCCGGAGAGGCCCGCGCGCGTGATCGCCGCGCGGGTGCTCGGTAGATTTTCGAGATTGTCGCATGTCCGGGAGGCTCGCGCGGTGGCCGCCCGTGCTCTCCTCCGTCGCCCGTACCCTTCCCTGGGGCTGATCGAACCGCGCCCTGTATCCGGAGCACACTGGCCTCCCGCGACGCTCCTGCGGGCCACCTGACGCGATTCGTGGCTATCACGGTAGCGTCTTGATGGCGACATTCGCTGTCATCAGGGACGTATCGCCCCGAGGATGACGAATCCGAGAACAGTTCCTACGTTCGCCTTTGATCGTAACTATCGGTTCTGTTTCCCACAATCGAGTCGAGTTCGTTTCGCTGGTGAATCTCCATCCGATACACATAACTATATACCCGTCCCCTTTCTGAAAGCGACCAGGCTTGAGATCGGCTCGCGTAAGAATCTAATACTATTATCTTTATATTGATTAGTAGTAGTAGTAGTAGTACAACGCTTTGTAACGCCTTTCCTCTTTGGATTGCAAAGTTACGGATATTATGTTTTCGGCGTCACTTTCCGGGTATAAGTGATGTAAAACAGCTGGTTTTCGCTCACTTATTCGGCAAACAACTATTTCTACACACAGATGTTTTAGGGTGCAGGTGTTTGCTTTTCGTTTCAAAGTGTGACTTCAGCATGCTGACCAGTCACGAGACTGTGACGTATTATGTTTTAGAACACTAGAACACTAGAACACTAGAACACACTGTTTTAACCCTTTACTGCTCTAGTGTTCTAAAACACTAGCTACGAAATCGGGCTGTTTTACACAGTTATGGTGTTCTAGAACACCATATAAAAAAAGGCAAACTATTTGTTTGCCAACTCTATAAGCCTGTCTTGTGGATAACTTTTTGGATAACAGCAATTTATGCTGAGAAACAAGCATCAAACCGCCATTTTTCGCGACAAAAATATCGTTCAATCAATTTAATAATAGCACACTATTGTTTTATCACACAATAGTGTGTTTTGATTTATTAGGCCTGATTAATAGCACCAGGCGCGGCGGTTTAATCGCTATTATAACTATCCACACTCAACAGGTATATTTAATACTCTGTACTAGAATACTGAAATACCAGTGTTCTGTTACACTAGAACTCATTATCCAGCGAACAGTAGCAATTGCTACCAAAATAAACAAACGGATGTGGGAAAATCAGCCGAAATAGAGGCCCAGGGGGTTATTTGTCGCCGAACAAACCTTGTTCAAACGTTTGCGCGGCATGGCGCGGTACAGGAGGTGTTTCACGGCCAGAGGTGGGGTTGCCCATCTCCTCCAGTATCCCCTCCACCATCTGGCGCATTTCGTCGTCAATCCCGATCTGCGCCTTAACTCGGTCGCAGGCGTGGATCACGGTGGTGTGATCCCGGCCCCCGAACAGCTGACCGATCCCCGGTAACGAGATCGCGGTCAGTTCGCGGAGCAGGTGCATCGCCACCTGACGCGCGTTCACCACGTCCCTGTCTCGCCGCTTGCCGCCCAACTCGTCGAGCGGGACATTATAGCGTTTCGCCACCACGCGCCGGATCAGATCCGCCGATAGCGGCGGGAGCGGCGACCCGTGAGCGGTAGCGGGTGCCGTACGCGCCGTTATCGGCGGATGGTTCGGCGCGTCGGGCGTGGGTCGCGGCTTCGTCGCAGGCGGCATTGCCTCCGGTGATGCCGACGGGGTGTTCCCCAAGCCGCCCGGCACTCGCCCGTCGCGCGCCCCGCCCGTTCGCGCGTCGTCGCCCGTTGCGCGGGCGCGACCCTCGCGAATGCCGACCGGGTCGAACTTCGGGGAAACCGACGGGAACGTCTGCGTCAATCCGCCGACTGGTGCCAGTCCCGACCCGGCCGCGATGAAGTAGCGTTCCAGTATCCCCTCCGCCATCTTCGTCGTCACCGGTGAGTTGACAAGGCTCGCGTACGCGACCAGCTTCACGAGTGCGCCCTCGAGCGTGCGAATGTTGCTCTGCACCAGCCGTGCCATGTACAACAGCACGTCGTCCGGGACGCGGGTGGTTTCGTTCTCCGCCTTCTTCTGCAGAATCGCAAGGCGGGTTTCGAGATCCGGCGGGGCTATGTCGGCCACCAGCCCCGACTCGAAGCGCGATTGCAACCGCTCATCCAGTGCTCGCAATTCGCGCGGCGAACGGTCGGAGCAGATGACAATCTGCTTGCCGGCTGATTGCAGGGCGTTGAAGGCGTGGAAAAACTCCTCTTTGGTGTGCTCCTTGCCCGCGATGAACTGGATGTCGTCAACAAGCCAAAGGTCTACCGATTTGAGGCGACGGCGGAACTCTTCCGCCTTGTGCTGGCGGATGGACGTCACATACTGTGCCGTGAACGCTTCTCCGCTCATATACGCGATACGTTGTTTCGCGCCGTCCGTTTTTTGCATCTGCGCGTTCGCGATGGCGTGGAGCAGGTGCGTCTTGCCGAGGCCAGACGGCGCGTAGATGAAGAGGGGGTTATACCGCGCTCCGGGCGACGTGGCGACCGCAAACGCGCCCCCGTGCGCGAGTCGGTTCGTCGGCCCGACGATGAACTTGTCGAATGTGTAGCGCGGGTTGATTTCCGGCGCGTCCGGGTGCCGCCCGGCGAGAACCGGAGGCATGTTTCGCACGGCGTCGGCGTTCGGGGCTGGCTGGATCCGCGGCGTCCTTGTCGGTTCGGCGGGCACGGCGCGGGCGGGTGGATGGGCGGCGGCCTCGGTTTCCGCGAACTCATCCGACGTCGGGTGTATAACCCGCTCGCCCGCCGCCGAAGACTGTCCCGGCGTTGCCCGCGACGCGGGTGTTCGGGGCGCGGGCGGCGCGTCCACCCGCGCCGTTATACCGTCGCCCTGTTCCCGGCTCCGCTCCCAAGTGCTCCCCAGTCGCTCTGGGTTGGCTTCCGGGGCGGTCAATCGCGTCGCCGCCGTGGTAGCGAGGCTCGCGCCGTTTCCGCGCCCGTGCGAAGCCCCCGGCAGCGGGGCGCGGCGCGCGGGGTCGCCCGCCCCGCCCACACCGCTTGGCTTATCCCCTTCTTTAGGACTGAGCGCGAAGTCGAGCACTACCGCGCCGTCGAATATCTCCTCCAGCACTTCGCGGATCAGGGGGGCGTGCCGCCCTTCGACCCAGGAGCGGGTGAACGCGGACGGCGCGCCGATGGTCACGTTGCGGACGGGAAGGCCGCGTCCGTCCGTCGCTTCGGAGTAGGCGAGCGGCTTCAGCCCGCGCAGGTGCGTCTCGAAGGTCGGTTTGTTGACACGCTGGGATAGCATGCGTAGCGCGCGATCCCACGCGCGGCGCAGGGTGATGGACACATCCTCGTCGCCGAACTGCAACTGCGTGATCGGCGAGTTTATGTCAGGCGGAAAGGACAATGTCCCACCCCCCGGAAAGTTTCGTAGCCCATGTCATCTCTTCACGCCGCATCTTCGTCTGTCCGATCTCCCGCGCCTTCCCGGTAGGGAATCGGCTAGGGACAGGGCGGATTATAGCAACGCAATGGGGCTGCGTCCATGCGCCGCGCGGCGTCAGAAAGCGTCATTTGTGCCGTGCGCTTGTGTTAAAAGCCGGTGTGTTGTGGCAAGGACGATTTTTCGTAGCAGTGCGGTTAGAAGTTGCACACGCCGCCCCGAACGCCGTTCGCCCCCTCAGGCAAACTATTGGTCTCCAAAACCTCAAGCCGGGGGAAACAAAAAACAAACTTAAACCTTTTATATATGTTTTAATATCATTAGACATTGCGAAATGTGAATAATAGTAATATTAAACCGCTACCTCTGCCCGCGATCCGCGCGAAGTCGCCCCCGACAGCGTAATGTCCACCCCCCGCTCAGCCGGACCGGGTAATTGTTCAGGTGCTTGCGCGAACTGCTATTCCGGGCGTGCGGAGGGATGAGTCGGACGGGAGCGGCCACTTTTACTATCGAGAACTGGACACAAAGCAACAATCACATTGATACGCAATATTTCAGTCAAACTAAGAATGCCTTCAGATCGTGGCGTAAAGGCATAATGTAACCCGTGTATGGGATTCGGAGCGTGGATCAGCCCGAGCGCGGCGCATGAACCGGAGGCGGATCGTGGCCCCCGTGCCCCCCTTCATTGCCGCGCCGTCGCCATCCCATCCCGCCCCTTTCGGGTGCCGGGGGGCGGGGATCCGAACGTCGTCGAGCACTACCGGCCCGTCTGGGATCGAAGGAGGCGATGGCACAACTACCTAGCCGACGTTGGGGATCGTCGGAATCGTTCCTCTTCTCCGACCTTACATGTTTCACATGAAACAAATAACATGTCGTTATGTTCCACGTGAAACAAGATGCAAATCGCTCGCTTGATGATTCGCATCCCGCTGTGAAGAAATACATGATCATTATGGCGTTGCATTCGGGTAGTCTATACCAAGATTCCCGACAAAACGGGGGCGAAGGGCGAAATAGACATGACGCGCGACGAAACGAGTGATAAATGAGTAACGGATTGAAGGGCGAGCAGGTCCTGAACATGCTAACCGAGCCGGTAATGATCGTCTCGCCCGAGGGCGAAGTACGGCACGTAAACCCGGCTTTCATGACCACGTTTCAGACGACGTACGCGGAAGTGGTAGGGCATCTCCTGTGGGACCTGGGCGACGCATGGCGCGATACGCCCCTGAAGGATGTCCTGCTCCACCAGGCATATATAGGAGACACGAACCCCATCCCCAACGGCATCGAGATGCGTTATCAGGCACCGGGTGACACGCGGGCGCGGCACCTGACCCTGAATGCCCTACCCGTTGATATCGGTCTCAGCTGTCTGAATGCCCCGAACCTGCTCGTGACGGTGCGCGACGACACCGAACTGCGCGCCTGCCAGGAAGAGTTAGCCCACCTCCGCGAAGAAGCGAAGGTAGCCTTGTGGAACCGTGACCGCCTACTGCGCGACGTACTATCCGCCGCGACGGAGGGCAAGCTGATACTTTGCCAGTCCGAGAAAGACCTTCCCCTCCTCGGAACGCCACGCGGGGAACCGGTACCACTCGCTCTCAGCACGCTACGCCAAATGCGCATGCAGGTGCGCCAGCAGTGTGCCGAGGTTCAGATGCCGCTAACCCGTATTGATGACTTCGAGAACGCGGTAGGCGAGGCCGCGATGAACGCCGTAATTCATGGCGAGGCTGGGACCGGTCAGGTTCGCGTCCGGGAGGGGGACACGCCGGTCGTGCAGACGTGGATCCGTGACTACGGCAAAGGCATTTCCATCCTCGACCTGCCACGTGCCGCGCTGGAAAAAGGGTACTCGTCGAGCGGCACGATGGGGCAGGGATTCAAAATCATCCTGCAAACCTCGGACAAAGTGTACCTTTTGACCGGCGATCAGGGCACGACGCTGGTTTTAGAGCAGGCGAAAGAGGCACCGGTTCCCGACTGGCTTCTGAACATTGGGGAAAGGGCGTTTTAGTAGTAGTCACGACTCTTGTAAACACCGGACACTGCGTCGTTGTGTGACAGACGCCGGTACCCCGCCGCAGGGACCGAGGGGCGGGAGCGAGACAAACGCTATACACCCCGCCCCAGACATGTTTTTAAGGTCGGGATGGGGGCGGGATGACCCCGGACGACTCCGCCTGCGAAACGGACGCCTTGAATCCCGCTTCGATCAGCGACTTCTCGCCGACCGCGACCGCCGCGACGCGCGGCGAGTGTACGGTTCCGCCGTCCGTGCCGCCGAAGTACTTCCGCGCGACGCGGGAAACGTCTGCTGGGGTGACGGCGCGAACGCGGTCGGCGTACGTGTTCCAGTAGTCAGTCGGTAGGCCGTACTCGTACCGCTCCAGCGACCGCGCCAGTACCGATTCAGGGGATTCCAGGGTGAGCGCGAAACTGCCGATCAGCGACTGTTTGACGAGATCCAACTCGCCCTGCTTCGGCGGGGTGGTTTGCAGTTTAACGAACTCGCCCATGAAGTCTTTCGCCGCGTCCGTGGTCACCGCGTTGCGCACGCTCGCCGAGGCGGTCCAGATGCCACTCCAGCGCGGCGCGAAGAGGGTGGATCGCGCCCCGTAGGTGTAGCCTTTCTCCTCGCGCAACTTCTGGTTGAGCCGCGAGTTGAACCCACCGCCTAAAATACGGTTCGCCAGTAGCAATGAGAAGTAATCGGGATCGTCTCGCCGGATCGCGGGCACGCCGAAGGTAAGCACTGTCTGCGCCGAGCCGGGCCGGTCAATCACGATCGGCGCGGCGGGAGGCAAATTGCTCCCGGAAACGCCCGATACGAAAGTTGCGGGCGGTAGCATGATCGTCGGAGTGCCTGGAGCCACCATACCACCGAACACGCGTCGTAGCGGAACCATGATCTGCTTCGCGCGAACATCACCGGCTACCCCGATTAGAAGCTCATCGGGGCGGTACCGCGTGTCGTGGAAGCCGCGTAAATCCTCCAGGGTAACCGCACCGACTTGCGCGGCGGTGATGGACGGCGTGCCGTAGGGCGAGGCCGCGCCGTATAGCGCGGCACGCAATGCGTCGGACGCAAGCACGTTGGGGTCGGATTGCCGCGCGATGGCACCCGCCTGTGCGCGGGCGCGTATCTTCGCGAACCGATCCGCCGGGAATGTCGGCGCGTACACGAGTTCGGCGAGCACGGGCAGTAACTCCTCGACGTTCTCGGACAGGCAGGTAAGGGACACCGTCGCGCGGTCTTCCCCGGCGTTCGCGTTGAAACTAGCACCATATTTGTCTATCAGTGCCGAAATCTGCTCGTAGGAGTAGGATTTCGTGCCTTCGAGAAGCATCGCGGATACCATTTCGGACACACCACATTTACCGTCCGCTCTCTCGTACAGTGACCCGGCGCGGACGGACGCCGTGACCGTCACCAGCGCGGCGCGGTGATCCTCGACCACGAACACCCGCGCCTTGTTCGGGAGCGTGTCTTCAACGGCGGGCGGGATACGGACTTCGAGCGGCTTGGTATCAACGGGGGAGCGGTTCTTGACCACGGTCGAGGGGGGCGGCGCGATAACAGCAGCACCGGCAGTATCCCCCTGTGCGAATACAGGCACGGACGTTTCATGTGAAACACCCAGCATCAGCACGGCGAAAAGAAGTTGCGTATGTTTTGTATGGGGGTAATTCATTACTGGGTGACACTTCCTGCGATAACGCGGGCAGGCTCGACGATAACGACGGATCGGTTATTCTTGGTGACGTACTTCGCCGCCGCCGCCTGCACCTGACGTGGGGTGACTTTTTTGAGGTTATCAGCCAGCGTGTTAACGCGGTTCGGATCGTTGAAGTAAATGGCATAGAGCGACATGGCGGACGCGCGTGATAGGGTGGTGCGGTAGGCGCCCGCGAGCCGGACGCGGCTGGAGCGTGCCGCGCGTGCCACCTCTTCGTCCGTGACGCCCTCGCGGATGATGCGCTGCACCTCTCGGGTGATCACCGCCTCGACCGCGTCGGTCGCGGCGGAGCCGGATTTGTCGGGGGGCAGGGTCGCCGAGACGATAAACAGCCCCGGCCCGCGCCCTTCGCTCGGACCGGCATTGGAACCCGTCGCGAGTCCCGTCTCCACAAGTGTCTTGTAAAGGCGCGAGGTGCGACCGCTAGACAGAATGTCTCCCAATATGTCGAGCGCGTAGTAATCCGGGTCGTTGCCCGCTACGGTGACATACGCCTCCTCAATGCGCGTCTGACGCGCTAGGCGGTCGCTGAGCGTCTTGCGCCGCTCGCCCGCCGTGAACCGCGTCGGCTCGTCGGGTGAGATGCGCGGCGGGTCCGGCTTACGCGGGATCGGCCCGTAATACTGCGCGATCAGCCGCTTCGCGGTCGCGGTATCGAAATCCCCGGTCACCGTTAAAACCGCGTTGTTGGGGACGTAGTAGGTGGCGAAAAATCCGCGCACATCTCCGAGTGTCGCGGCATTCAGATCGGCGAGCGAGCCGATGGTCGAGTGCTTGTACGCGAAGTTGGTATAGGCGAGGTCGAGCAGAGCCTCGTACGCCTGGCCGTAGGCGCGGTTGTCGTAGCTTTGTCTGCGCTCTTCCTGCACGACGGCGCGCTGGTTGTCGAGGTTAACCTGCGATATGTCGAGAGACCGCATGCGGTCGGCTTCCAGGAACAGCCCGAGTTTAAGTTGGTTTTTGGGGAGCGACTCGAAGTAGTTGGTGCGATCCTGGTTCGTGGAGCCGTTCATGGTGCCGCCGACCGACGTGGTGAGCAGGATATGCTCGCCCTTGCCGACGTTCTCCGACCCCTGGAACATCATGTGCTCGAAAAGGTGCGCGAAGCCGGTGCGCCCCGGCTTCTCGTCGCGCGACCCGACATCATAGGTGACGTTAACGGCGACTACGGGCGCGAACGAGTCCGGGGCTAGGATCACCCGTAACCCATTCGGCAGTTGGTATTGCTCGAAAGAGATCTTAGGCGATTCCGTTTCACGCGAAACGGTGACGGCGGCGGGCGCGGCGGGATTATGAGCGACACGACCGTGTGTGGAGAGCGGCAGGACAATCGGTAGGAGTGCCCAAACGGGAACCGGCATGTTGTAAACGACCTTTCCAGGTATGTTTGGGGATTGTATCAGAAACAGGGTGAACTTCCACGGGTGGGGGATACGGGTATACTAGCCTTAGTTGCCACGCAAGCGGCATAACCCAGGAGTGATAATTTTTTATGAGCACGCCACAAGATGCGCCAACCTCAACACAAAACGCGGGCGCGGGAATGCCCCGTATCGGTCTGACTGGCCTCGCCGTTATGGGACAGAACCTTGCCCGTAACATCGCGCGGCACGGATTCCCGATAGCCGTCCACAACCGCACCACCGAGAAAACGACCGACTTCGTCAAAGAATACGGGGCGGATAGCACTTACAAGGAACCGCTCGTGTTCACCGATACCGACGCGAACTTCGTCAACGCCATAAAGACACCACGCACGATTATGATCATGGTCAAAGCGGGGAAGCCGGTAGATCAGGTGATCGAGAATCTTATCCCGCATCTCGCGCCCGGCGACCTTCTGATTGATGGCGGAAACTCGCTCTGGACCGACACCGAGCGGCGTATCCAAGATTTAACGGCGCGCGGCTTCCTGTTCCTCGGCACCGGCGTGTCGGGCGGCGAAGAGGGCGCGCTGAACGGGCCGTCTATCATGCCAGGAGGACCCCGCGCGGGCTACGACCGCGTCTCCGACATACTCACCGCCATCTCCGCGCACGTGGACGGCACGCCCTGTTGCACATTTATCGGCGAAGGCGGCGCGGGCCACTACGTCAAGACCGTACATAACGGCATCGAGTACGCCGACATGCAACTGATCGCGGAGGCGTACGACCTGCTTAAAAACGCGGCGGCTTTATCCAACCAGGAAATAGGCGGCGTATTCACGCAGTGGAACGCGGGCGACTTGGACAGTTTCCTGATCGAAATCACGGCGCGTATCTTCCGCACGATGGACGACCAGTCCGGCGAATCGGGCTATCTGCTCGATAAAGTCCAGGACGTCGCCGCGCAGAAAGGCACCGGCAAATGGGTGTCGCAAAGCGCGCTGGATCTCGGCGCGCCCGTCACCGCGATAACGGAAGCGGTCTTCGCGCGTTTCCTCTCCTCGCAGAAAGTAGAGCGAGTGGCGGCATCGAAGGTACTCGCGGGGCCGGACGGCGAGACTCTGAGTATGGAAAAACAAGCCTTCGTTGACGCGGTGCGCGACGCGTTATACGCGTCCAAGATCATCGCGTACGCGCAAGGCTTCGACCAGATGAAGCAGGCGGCGGCGACGTGGGGATGGACGTTGCATTACGGGGAACTGGCGACGATCTGGCGTGGCGGCTGCATCATCCGGGCACGCTTCCTGGACCGGATCAAAAATGCCTATGATGAAAACCCGGCGATTGCGAATCTGATGCTAGCACCCTACTTCGCGGAAGGATTAAAGAACGCGCAGAAACATTGGCGTCTGGTTATCGCGGAGGCGGTGCGGCTAGGTATCCCGACACCGGCGTTTAGCGCAGCACTCGCTTATTATGACGGCTACCGGAGGGAGCGGCTACCCGCGAACCTGATCCAGGCGCAACGCGACCTGTTCGGGGCGCACACTTACGAGCGTACAGACCGGGAGGGCGCGTTCCACTCGCAGTGGGCGGAATAGGGGAGCGAGCGACCGTTGCGAACTCGTCGGGATGGAAGAGCCGGGGAGGGCCTAGCACCCTCCTCCATCTCGTTATTTCATGGCGGCTCTAGCGGAGTTGGTCCGCCACGGCACGCCGTACCATCATTTCGGCGATAATTTCGGCACCCACATTGTAAAGACCCGACTCGATTCGCTCGCGGAGGGACGCGACGATGTCGTCACGCACATCAGGCACGAAAGCGTTCTGGCTGACGACCCGTTCGATTTCGGCGCGGGTCTCGCGTGTGACAGGTTCGCCGCCGATGACGGGCGCGACCGCAGTGCGCCGTCGTGACACGGTAGGAGTCGTGGTGCCTGACTCCGGGCGCGCGAGACGCACCCAGGGGGAGCGATCCGCGCCGACGACGGTTTCGGTGGCCTGGTAGGTGCCGGTCGTCTCTCCGCTGTGCCGCGTGGTACCATCGTTATGAATCCGGTACAACTCTTCGCTTGTTACTTGCATTTTAACTCCTTCGGGTATGTTCGTGTGACACCCTGGAACATGACACTGCTGCCGAACTCCGCTCCGAGTACGCTGGCTCTTTTATTATAGGCGTGTGTCCGACTTTAGTATAGGGTAAGATCAGCCCGCGCACTAAAAACCGGTATATCGGCGTAGTTCGCCCGCTAAAGCATCATGGGGCTAGCGGCGGCGATACGGCGTGAGAGTGTTTCGTACGCGTCCCTGGTATTCCGATGGGCGCGTTCAAGGTTCCTAATGATAGCGTTCCCGCAACCGTTCCCTGTCTAAACCCCGTGGGAGACGATCCTGGTTATGTTCCTCGAAAGTCGCCTTCCAGCGGTCGTGTAGCCAGAGCCATTGCTCGGGCGTTTCGCGGATGCGTGCTTCCAACCGCGCGTTGACCTCGGTCATCACGCCGCTCAGGTCGGTCTGTTTATCGCCGGTCTCACCGCGCGGTATCTCGGCCTCGAAGATGATTCGGTAGCGGTAGTCCTGTGCCGGGTCGGTCAGACACCAGCAACAGATCACGCCGGCGTTCGTGCGGGCCGCGAGCAGAGCGGGACCGGCCGCCGTGCCGGTCGGGACGCCGAAGAACGGGATGAACATGTCGCCGCTGTTTTGGTCAGGCAGAATCCCGAGAGCCTCCCCGCGCTTCAGGATTGTCAGCAGCTTCTTCGCCGACTCGCCCTTCGCGGCGACCGAGAATCCCGCGCCCTCGCGCATCCGTTTGGCCCAGGCAGCGAACTGTTCGTCTTCGGGGTTGCGTACGATCACCGTGAGCGGCACGCCGCGCGAGACGATGTATCTGCCGAGCATTTCCCAGTTGCCGATGTGCGCGGTGCAGATGATGACGCCTCGCTTCTCGCGGAGCAGTGGCGCGACGTTCTCCTCCCACCCTTCTACGGAGGCGATCAGCGCGTCGAGATCGGCGGGTGTGTTGAGGAGCGGTCCGCGCAGGAAGTCAATCGCCATCATACAGAAGTGTCGGAAGACGCCGCGTATCAGGTCGCGCCGCGCGTCCTCCGTCAGCGCGTCGCCATAGACGAACCGGAGGTTTTTGAGCGCGGTATTACGGGCCTTTTTCGCGAGCACGAACGCGATGTCGCCGAGGTTGCGGCCGTATTTGAGGGCGGTGGCGCGGGGCACGCCTTGCACCCGGCGTTCGATGCCGGGGATAAGCGACAGTATCAGCCGTTGCCATGTACGGGATGGGGACGGGGGGACGGGCTTGTCGGCGGTCCCGGTCGGGTCGGCGTGGGTACTCATTCGGGAGTATTATACCGCCCGTTCCTTCGGTACGTTTCACGTGGAACACTCACTATCGGGGGGCGAACCCCTTGCGTAAACCGGCGCAAACGCGGTACACTTGCTGTGGTTTTGGCAGACGACGGGCGCGAGTGCTAATCGCGCCGCGTCAGCCAATCCCGAATAGGAACCCTCATTTTAGTCACGCACGAAAGGTCGCAATCTCATGCTCAAACCGCTTGGTGATCGCATCGTAGTCAAGCCCGTGGAAGCCGAATCCGTCTCGGCCGGCGGCATATTCCTTCCCGATTCGGCGAAGGAACGCCCGCAACAAGCCATCGTCCTCGCCGTCGGACCCGGCAAGACCCTCGACAACGGCACCACGGTACCGGTCGAAGTCAAACAAGGCGATAAAGTCGTCTACAGCAAGTATGGCGGCACCGAAATCAAGATTGATGGCGAAGAAGTCGTCATCCTGCGACAGGATGACATCCTCGGCATCGTGGAGGCTTAATAATTATGGCAGCTAAAGAGTTACAATTTAACGAGCAGGCTCGTCGCTCCCTGGAGCGCGGCGTGAATATCCTCGCCGACGCGGTGAAAGTCACCCTCGGACCCAAGGGGCGCAACGTGGTTATCGAAAAGAAGTTCGGTAGCCCGTCCATCGTCAACGACGGCGTGACCATCGCTAAAGAGATCGAAGTGTCTGATGCCTTCGAGAACATGGGCGCGCAACTGGTCCGCGAAGTCGCCTCGAAAACGAACGATGTCGCGGGCGACGGCACCACCACCGCCACCGTGCTCGCCCAGGCCATCGTCAAAGAAGGCATCCGCAACGTCGCCGCCGGCTCCAACCCGATGCTGATCAAGCGCGGGATTGATAAAGCCGTCGCCGCCGCGGTCGAGTTCGTCAAGGCGTCCGCGACCCCGGTCGAAGGCTCTGCCGCGATCGAGAACGTCGCTACCATCTCCGCGAACGACAAGGAGATCGGCGCGCTGGTCGCCAAAGCCATGGATGCGGTCGGCAAAGACGGCGTGATCACGGTCGAGGAGTCGAAGGGCACCGCGACCAGTCTCGACCTCGTGGAAGGCATGCAGTTCGATAAGGGCTACATCTCGCCCTACTTCGTGACCGACACCGAGCGCATGGAAGCCGTGCTCGAAGACCCGTACATCCTGCTCTTCGAGAAGAAGATCTCCTCGGTGCAGGATCTGCTCCCGGTGCTGGAAAAGACCGTGAAGCAGGGCGGCAACCGCCCCGTGCTGATCATCGCCGAAGACGTTGACGGCGAAGCGCTCGCGACCCTGGTCGTGAACAAGATCCGCGGCATTCTGAACATCGCGGCGGTGAAGGCCCCCGGATTCGGCGACCGACGCAAGGCGATGATGGAAGACCTCGCGGTACTCACCGACGGCAAGTTCATCACCGAGGACCTCGGCCTCAAGCTGGAGTCCATTGACCTGACCTACCTCGGCCGCGCCAAGCGGATAGTGATCACCAAAGAGGACACGACCATCGTTGAAGGCGCAGGCGCGCCCGCCGCCATTCAGGGTCGCATCGCGCAACTCAAGGCGCAGATCGAGAAGTCCGACTCCGACTACGACAAGGAGAAGTTGCAAGAGCGGCTGGCGAAGTTGTCGGGCGGCGTCGCGGTGATCCAGGTCGGCGCGGCTACTGAGACCGAACTCAAGGAAAAGAAACTGCGGATCGAGGACGCGCTGAACGCGACCCGCGCCGCAGTCGAAGAGGGTATCGTCGCGGGCGGCGGAACCGCGCTCCTGAAGGCGATTGAAGCGGTGAACGCGGCATCTTACGACGGTGACGAGAAGATCGGGGCGCAGATCATCGCCCGCGCTCTCGAAGCACCACTCCGGACAATCGCGGAGAACGCGGGTCAGGAAGGCTCCGTTGTCGTGAACCGCGTCCGTGAGGGCGGCCTCGGCTACAACGCGGCGACGAACCAGTACGTTGACCTGCTTGCGGCGGGCGTGGTTGACCCGGCCAAGGTGACCCGCTACGCGCTTCAGAACGCGGCGTCCATCGCGGGCCTAGTGCTCACGACGGAAGCGTTGATCGCCGAGAAGCCGCAGAAGGAATCGCCGATGCCGCAAGGCGGTGGCGGCGGCGGAATGGGTGGAATGGGCGGCGGCATGGGCGGGATGTACTAAGCGTCTCGGACCGCGTGAAAAGCGGGGGGCGGGCGCGGGGAGATCCCGCG
>JAYUUO010000302.1:0-20788 GCA_043754515.1 Armatimonadota bacterium | reverse complement strand
GAGCGAGAGGAAACTCTACCGGTGTTCGGGCTAGCGCGGTGGGAGTCCGAAGAGCGAAGCCAGCTGTTACCGGTTCCGGGCTAGGGGGCGCGGGAGGCGGGCAAGACTCTCCCGGTCTCAGGCGTTCGAGGGGGGGAGGCCGGAGGAGCAAGGTGCCCCTCCACCGGTGTCAGGCACCACGGGCGCGGGAGGACGAACTAGCGAGGCGTGACAAGATGAGCCAGGTCAACCGACAAAAGGAAAAGTCCCCGCTCTCTTTCGAGAACGGGGACTTCGCGTTTCCTTAGTGAACGCGGTTCCGAAGAACCTAGTTCAGGTGGAACGTACCACCGAACTGGCACATATCGCCGCCGGGAACCGGCTCGTAGTTCGTGGTCGCACACGGTGCAGTCGCGCCGGTACCATTCGTGCCACCAGCAGGGGCGGTGCCAGTCGCTGCCGAGGTCGCTGTGTTGGCGCGGGCCGGGAAGTAGACGCCCTTGTTGGTCGAACCATCAACGGTGCTGACAACAACCTTCGACCACTTCACGTGACCGTCGACGTACGAGAAGTTCGCGCCGTCGCTGTGGCGGGACAAGGCAGTCGGCGACAAGACGTCGCGGGTTGCCGCATTACCACCAACTACCGTCGGGTCAGTCGCGGCAACCGCGCCCACCGAGCCTACCGCATGTCCTACGCCCATCCCGAGCTTGGTACCAGCAGCCGGCGGGGTGTAGGCCGCGCCAGTCGCGGTGTTCACAGCGCGGGGGTCAACACCATCGGAGTTCACGGTAAGAACAGTGGAGGAAACCGCTGCAGCCGCTGCCTGGGACTTACCCGCAAGGTAGTCGTTGTAAAGGTAGTCGTTGATCGTGTTACCACCGGTCCCAGTGAGCGTACCACCGGGGCGAGGGCCGGACGGATCTTGCATCAGTTGGTTTGACTTCAGGTAGGTCGAGAGCAAGCTAGGAACGATGACAGTGGTGCCACCAGCAGTGCCGACCGAGTAATCCACGCCCCAGTTGACTATGACATTCGGGGTACCGTTAGCGGTAATCAGGCTGAAGGTCGGCGGGAACTTCTCGTCGTAGTCCTGGATGTACTGAATGAAACCGAGAGCAATCTGCTTCTGGTTGGAAGCGTCGGACGCCTGGCGGGCCTTGGCGCGGGCCTTAGCGAACACCGGGAACAGAATCGCGGCGAGGATGGCGATGATAGCGATAACGACGAGGAGTTCGATAAGCGTAAAGCCCGAACGTCGTCCCTTGTTGAAAATGGAGCTCATTGAGTTGCTCACCTTTCGGATGATGGATATAGGATAAATGAATTGATCACGAAGGGTCCCCCCGACTTGACCGGACTTTCGTCCACACCCAATATATCACGCCGCGAAATCCCCGCAAATAATTCAATCGATTAAAAGAAAATATATTTAACATTTTTGTTTAGCGGATAAACGTCGAAGAAGCGGAGGCGAACACAAACGGGGACACGCGGAACGCCGCGTGATACAGTGAGGGAACCGCGAACGCAAGCCACGCGTAATTCGCTCTGCATTATGTACGTTTCCTGGGCGCGACAACAAAATACCCACCGTGGGCAACCAGTGAGCGCGAGCGTTCTCGCCGCGCTCCTGTCCGTGTTGCTCCTACTGTCGCCGGATACCGCCCGCGCGTTCGCCCATGTCCTCGCCCGCAACGGCGTCGCGCTACCCGCCCATATAGAGAGGGTGCTCGACGCGTCGCCGATAGAGACGACGCGCCCTCTGTCGGGCGGTAGCGGCGAGACCGCCTCCGCGCAAGTCGGCACCCTGTCGCCGAGCGACGAGCCGACGCCGGACCCGGTGAGCGCGTGCTCCGTGTTCGCCGCAGCCACCGCCGTTGCGGTGCTACCGCCTCTCGCCACCGTTCCGCCCGTCGCGGTCGTGCCCGAACGGACGCGGCCCGCGATCTGCCGCCATGCCTCGCGGCGACTCCCCGCCCGCGCTCCGCCCGACCCGATTACAATGACGCGCGGGCGGAACCTATTCGCGTAGCGTAGTAAATCCTTATCGTCTTCGGGGGCGTCGAGACGCCCCGACATTCTCAGCCCGCTCCGGCGGTTGTCCGGAACGCCGTTCCGCGACAGCAATCAATTTGGTATCATCATATGAATTTCTTCCAAAAACTGTTCGATAATAATGAGCGCGATGTTTCTAAGTATCGCAAAATCGCCGACCGCATCAACACGCTGGAAGCCGAGCACCAGAAAATCTCGGACGAGGAACTGCGCGGCAAGACCGCCGAGTTCCGCGAGCGGTTCAACGTCTCGATCGAAAAATTGGGCGGTCACGAGTCGCTGGCGGCACGCGAGCGCGAAGCGTCCACGAGCGGGAACTCCCGCGAGAAGCATGTCTACCGCGACGCGATCAACACCGCTCTCGACGATCTGCTCGTCGAAGCATTCGCCGCCTGCCGCGAAGCCGGACGCCGCACGCTAGGGATGCGCCACTACGATGTCCAGCTAATCGGCGGCATGGTGCAACACGACGGGCGTATCTCGGAGCTTCGTACCGGCGAGGGCAAGACCCTGATGTGTACGCTCTCGATTTACCTGAACGCCATCCCTGGCATGGGGGTTCACGTGGTGACGGCGAACGATTACCTGGTCAAGCGCGACGCAGTCTGGATGGGCACGCTTTACCACGCGCTTGGCCTCACAGTCGGCATCTTGCAGGGCGCATCCCCCGAAACCGGCGAGGGCGGCGGCACGTTCATCTATGACCCGACCTACGAGGACCCATCTGTTGACGGACTCGACGCCCGGTATCGTTACTCGCGGCAGACGTCACGCCGCGCCGACGCGTACGAGTGCGACATCACATACGGCACGTCGTCCGAGTTCGGCTTCGACTACCTGCGCGACAACATGGTGCCCGACTCGTCGTACCTGACGCAGGTGCGCGGGCACAACTTCGCGGTGGTGGACGAGTGCGACTCGAACCTGATTGACGAGGCCCGTACCCCCTTGATCATCTCCGGCCAGTCCGACAAGGGCAGCGACCTGTACTACCGCATGGACGCTATCATCCCGATTCTGGAGCGCGGGGAAACGAAGAAGGACAAGTACGACGAGACCACCGACGAGAAAGACTACACGGTGGACGAAAAGGCCAAGAACGCATCCATGACCGAGCGCGGCGTGACAAAGATCGAGGAGGCACTCGAGATCGAGGATCTTTCCGCGGTCGAGAACCTCGAATATATGCAGCACGTCACCGCCGCTCTGAAAGCACACGCGGTGTTCGAGAAGGATAAGGACTACGTGGTGCGCCCCAATAAGGAGGGCAACCCAGAAGTCGTGATCGTGGACGAGAACACGGGTCGGCTGATGTTCGGTCGTCGCTGGTCGGACGGCCTGCATCAGGCGGTCGAGGCGAAGGAAGGCATTCAAGTCGAGAATGAGTCGCAGACGATGGCGACGATCACAATCCAGAATTACTTCCGCCTTTACCGCAAGCTTTCCGGGATGACCGGAACCGCGAAGACCGAGGAGGACGAGTTCCGCAAGATCTACGCCCTGGACGTGGTGCAGGTACCGACCAACAAGCCGATCCAGCGCAAAGATTTGCCCGACACGATCTACAAGACCGAGGACGCCAAGTTCCGGGGGATCGCGATGGAGTTGCTACAGGTTCACTGCACGGGTCAGCCGATCCTGGTCGGTACGCGCAGCATTGACACGTCCGAGCGTGTTTCCGCGCGGCTGACCACCCCGGCCCTCGAACTGCTCGGCGCGGTGCTACTCATTCGCGACGGCGTCGAGACGAGCGCGAAAACACTCGGCGACAAATACGGCGAGTACGACAAGTATCTGAATCAGCCGCTGGAAACGCTGAAGATGGCGGAGTTGTACAAGATCGCGAAGGAGACCGGGGTCGAGCTGAGCTACTTCGACGGTACCACGCGTAAACCGGCGTTTTCCGCGCTAGCGAAGCGGCTGGATATTGCCGGGGACGAGCCGCTACAACGCTTCGAGGAGGCGTTGCGCTACGGCATCCCGCATAACGTTCTAAACGCCAAGTTCCACGAGCAGGAAGCGCGCATCATCGCCGAAGCCGGGCGCAAAGCGGCGGTCACGATCGCGACGAACATGGCGGGACGCGGCGTTGACATCCTGCTCGGCGGGACGCACTACAAAGATATCGAGGCTCTGGAAGGCGCGGAGCCGAAAGAGATAGACACGTCGTACCGGCGTGGCGGTAAGTACGGGCGGGTCGCGGAGATTCACGTGGTCGACGCGAAGGACGCCGCCGACGCCCCCGAACTGCTCGGTCCGGCGGGCGCGGGCACCATCGCCATTGAGGACGGCCCGCACGATATCGCCCGCGAGCGTGAGGATGTCAAGACGGCGGGCGGGTTATACATCCTCGGCACGGAGCGGCACGAGTCGCGCCGTATTGACAACCAGTTGCGCGGGCGGGCAGGGAGGCAAGGGGATCCGGGCGCGTCGCACTTCAATGTGTCGCTGGAGGACTACCTGTGGCGCGTGTTCGGCGACCGCAACAAGGGCTTCCTGATGGATCAGTGGCGCGACGACGAGGCGGTTCAGATGCCGTTCCTCGCGAAACTGATCGAGAACGCGCAGAAAAAGGTCGAGGCACATAACTTCGACGCGCGGAAGCACGTTCTCGAATATGACGACATCATGAACGTCCAGCGCGAGGTCATCTACCGCGAGCGGCACAAGATTCTAGCGGGGGCGGACCTGAAGGAGACGATCCTCGGCTACCTGCATGTCGCGGTGGATGAGGCGGCGATGGTCTACCTTTCGGACACGGTGCCCACCGACGAGTGGGACCGCGCCGGTATGCTGGAGAATGTCAGCACCTTATTCCCGGTGAGCGGCTACATCACACCCGAGGAGATCGAAGAGCTGGACAAGACCGCGATCATGGACAAACTGCACGAGGCGGCAGAACAGGCGTACGCGGATAAGGAAGAGGCGGTCGGCGAGGAGAACATGCGCGACATGGAGCGGCGTATCGCGCAACGCGTCGTGGATCAGGCGTGGGTCGCGCACCTGTCGGATATGGACTACCTGCGCGAGGGGATCGGCTTGCGCGGCTACGGCCAGACCGACCCGCTGGTCGCGTACAAGAAAGAAGCGTTGGAACTGTTCGAGCGGATGCAGGGCGGGATTCAGAGCGACATCGCGGGCCAACTGTTCATGGCGCAACCCGACAGCGGGCAGAATGACAGCATGTTCCAGATGTTCAACAACGGCGGCGGGGAAATTGACGAGGAGACGTTGCGCCAGATCATCGCGCAGATGACGTCCCAAGCGGGCTTGACGGACGAGAACGGCGAGTTCATGAGCCTGGAAGACGGGCAGGAGATGCCGATGATCCCCGGCTTCTCGCCCGCCACACGCCCGCGCCCGATCGGCGCGATGCAACAGGGGCAGCCCGAAATGCCGCCCGAAGTCGGCTCCCTGCTCGCGGCGATGGCGGAAGCGGCTCAAGAGAAAGCGAGCGTCACCGACTTCTCGAACGCGCTCCCCGACGAGCCGTGCCCGTGCGGCTCCGGCAAGCCGTTCAAGCGGTGCCACCGCAACCGGTAGGGGAGCGATTGAAGGAAGAAAGGGTTCACGGCGATCACTCGCCGTGAACCCTTTCTTGTTACGGATATTCCCGCCCGTGCTATAATTCTGGTGAGAGCATCAACGCTATGACTTTAACGATTGACCTGACCGACGAGCAGATCATCGCGCTCGTCCAGCAACTGCCCGAAGCGCGGCGCGAGCGACTCTTCAGTCACTTCGATTATCCGGAGAACGGCGAGTGGGTATTCGAGTCGGTGCCTGGTGACGAGCGGATGGACGCGGACACGTTCGCCACCGTGCAGGAAGGCATTGCACAGTTACAAGCAGGGGAGAGCTACACTCTGGAGGAGGTAGACGAGCACATCGCGGCGTCCCTCGCGGAGTGGAAGCGAACGCGCGGCAACAAGCTATGAGTGAGGTCCCGCTACGATATAGCATTCGCTTGTCGCCACGCGCAGAGCGAGACCTGAATATAGCCGTGGTAGATTACGCGCATAGAACGGGGGACGAGTCCCGTGCCGCTTTGCTCTACCGGAGAGTGCGGGAAGATGCGGCTTCGCTCAACCAAAACCCGGAGCGTTACGCGGTTGCGGAGCACAAGTCGGCGGTGCTGGGCTGCCCGGTGCGGCGGGTGCTGGCGAGGCTGTCCAGGGACAGCGCGGTCGCCTACCACCTGATCTACTTCGCGGTCAGGGATGGGCTGGACGGCCCGCGCGTCTCAATCGTTCACATCCGCCACGCCAGCCGCGCCCCTCTCACTGGCGACGAAGCGAGCGAGATCCGCGCACAACAGTAAAGTCGCGCTAAACGTCCGCCGATGTGCAGGAAGAAGTAGCGGGCGTCGGGCAATCACTCCACCCTGCTCCCCGGTCTTGGCATACGAACACGTCAAAGCGTGGCGACTGCGCGGCTGTCCGCCCATCCCGCGGCGGGCCAGTGTTCCGTGGCGCGGGACCGTGCCGCTTGATCTTGCCGCATGCCTCGCTCACGTGAGCGGGCGAACGCGCAACACCTTCGTCAGCGATTCGCCCAACGCGCGACCATCAATGCCCACCACGGCGTACAGGTTCGGGCGTTCGTGCTTTACCGCGATCGCCGCCACCCGCCCGGTCTCCGCGTCAACCTCGATGCGTGCGGTGACGGCGCGGAACAGGCGCAACCATCCCAGCGGGTCGGGCTGGGTCGCGAGCAGGAACGCGGGGAGCGCGGACAACAGCACCGGGGCGTCCCCCGCCGCGAACCGGTCCATGCCGGATTGCAGGTTTGCGAAGAACAACTCCCGTAGAAGCCACTCACAGACCGCGCCGCCGTCGCTCAGCACCTGCGGCGCGGCGTACCGCCAGAGGCAGATGTCGCGGGGTAACCAGATGACCCCTTCGCCGGACGTCAGAAGATCCACGAACGCCCGCGATTCGTCGGGGACGGAGAGGCGCGGGTCCCCACCGGGCGCGAACCGCTCTGGGTGTCGCTCTTTCAGGCGCGGGTCGAGCGGCAACCGCTCCCCATCGGCGCGGGGCAGTGTATAGTCGTTCGCGTGCCCGCCTACCAGAAAGAGCCGCGCGACTTTTTTCCGGAACAACGCTCGCTCACGCCGCAACACCGCCGCGATCAGCGCGAAACTGGCCACCGCGACCACGCTCACCGGCTCGTCCGCCGCCCGCAGTGCCGCCTCGAATCCGTCCGCGCCGGTGCGGTAGGCGATGTTCCCCGCGCCGGTTGCCCGCGCCGCGAGCGGGTCTAGCGTACGCGCTCCGCCGCCATCCGGCAGTACGACGCCCCGGAGCGCGAGTCTTTCCGGAGAACGCAGAAGGAATGCGAGATCGAACAGATCCGCCGGGTCGAAGCGATCCGCCGACAAGTCGGAGACATACAAAATAGGCGCGGCGTCGTTGGGTTCTGGCATGGTTCGTGCTTTCGTAATCAGGGAACGTTCCGGGCGGCTATGTCCAGTCATAGATGTACTGACCGAACAAATAGAATCACTCGATATTCCCGATACTCATAGTAATAGCGGACGCCCCGTTTTCGTTTCCGATACGTCATCCACAATCGGCGCGGAACCCGGAGCCGCTTGAATCCAACGGGCGCGACACCGCGCACAGGCTTTTGCGACGCACCCATGATCAACGCCATTACCACCATACGAACCGCGCTGCAAATATACGGTGCCATGAACCGACACGAGTACGACCTGGTGGACGCGCTCCGGGAGCGGTGTACGGTAAAACCGCGCTTTCACCGGGCCGTAACCGCGGTTCAGGCGACCATCGGCGGCCCAGCGGTGCTGATACTCGCCCGCTCCGCCCGCGAGCGGGAAAAATCCGCGATGGCGAAGGCGAAGGAAATGCCGCGCTGGACCGTGCGCAACGCCCTGCGTCTTTTCGGCGACCGGTACAGCGAGGCGATCGGCATCGCCAAAGTAATCGTCGGCAAGGTTACGGGGGGCGCGAACGACCGCAACCGGCAATCGCTCCGCAAGGCACTGCGCTTTTACGGCAACCTGTGGCGTGCGCAGGCGTTCGCCGCCGCGTGATCCTTATAACCGTAGTGCCAACTTTCACTTGACGCCCCTCCCGTCCCGGCGTACGATAACCTCATGCAGTATCGAACTTTTCCTGGCACCGACATTTCGGCGTCCGTTGTCGGCTTCGGCGTATGGACGGTGGCGACGACGTGGTGGGGAATCACGGACCGCGCGGTCGGCATTGATCTGTTACGCGGTGCGCTCGACCTCGGCGTGACGTTCTACGACACGGCGGACACGTACGACGACGGCGGAGCGGAGACGATCCTCGCCGAGGCGTTCCCAGGCCGCCGCGACGAGATCACCATCGCGACCAAGTTCGGCTACGACATTTACCACAACGCCCCGAGCGCGAACCAGCGCGAACGCCCGCACGACTGGACACCGGAGTATCTGCGCTTCGCGGTAGAGAAGTCACTGGGACGGCTGGGCACCGACCGGATTGACTTCTACCAGTTGCACAACCCGCGCATGGACGCTCTGACGAGCGATGATCTGCTGGCGACGCTGGAAGCATTGAAGACCGAGGGCAAGATACGTGCCTACGGTGCCGCGCTCGGGCCAGCGATTGACCCGCGTCAGGCGGACGAGTCGGTACACGTGATCGAGAACACGGACATGGCGGGTGTGCAAATCATCTACAATCTGCTCGAGCAGCAGGTTGGTGCGCCGATCTTCGAGTCCGCGCGGCGGCACGGCAAGGCGGTATTAACTCGCGTCCCGCACGCGTCCGGGTTGCTCGAAGGAAATCTGCACGCCGACACGACGTTCGCGCCCGGCGATCACCGCAACTGGCGTATGACCACGAACGAGGCGAAGCGGGCGTGGCTCGACAAAGGTCTGCTCAAGGTGGAGAAGCTGGGGTTCCTGACCGAGGGCACCGGTCGCACGATCAGTCAGGCCGCGATCCAGTTCATCCTGTCCGAGCCGAGCATCGTTTCCGTACTACCGAACATTTATGACGCGCCGCAACTCGCCGAGCTCGCGGGCGCGGCGGGCACCACGCCCCTCAGCCTAGAGGAAGTCGCCCGCGTCGCCGACCTATACGCACACGACTTTTACCTGTGATATTTCTTACACGGTGGCGATCTGGGGCCGCGAGTCCGTTGTGTTGACGTATGGCGATTGCGTCGGGCGGCGGGCCGCTAAAACTACTAATGTTCGCGGGTAGGAAACGTGAGCGTTCCCGGTGGGTCGCGTCGGACGGTGAACCGCGACCCACCGGGAACGTTCGCGTCCTGCACCGACGCGCCCGCCGAACGGCTCGCCGGGTAAGCACCTGACTACGACGCAATCGCCCCGGCGTGAGGGGTGGCCGACTTGTTCGGCTCGACCCGTGGGGGGTGGACCTCGCGGACAAAGGAGTTTTGGCGTATGAATCCTGTCTTGTGGGGTCGCTCCTCGCTCTTCCTTGGCATAACCGGGCTTGCCGCAGTCACGGCGACCTTCTTTGTTCCGACCCTGTACATTCTCTCCGGCTTGTTCGGCGTGGTTATTGTTCTGCTCGGTTTGCTCGGCGCACGCACCCGCGCAGGGCGCATCGGCCTGGTGACCGCGCTCGTCGCGCTACCGATTGCCACGTTCCTCGCCTATCGCTTCGGCTTCGAGGCGCGGGAAAAGGCTTCCGTACCGCGCTCGGTGCAGGTATGTTTCTCACCGAACGGCGGTTGCGTGGACGCCCTGGTCGCGCAGATCGCGGGCGCAAATGAAGAGCATGCTGGTTCAGGCTTACAGTTTTACCAGTAGGCCCATCGCGGAAGCACTCGTCGCGGCGCACCGGCGCAGCGTGATGGTGCGCGTGCTTCTATGTCCATCACGGCTCAACGAGTCCGGCAACAAAGCAACTTACGTCGCGAATACCGGAGTAGAAACGGGAGTGGACAGACAACATAAGCTCGCCCACAACAAGGTGATCATCGTTGATTCCGAGGTGGTGGTCACCGGAAGCATGAACTTTACCAAGGGGGGCGAAACTAAAAACGCGGAGAACGTGGTCATCGTCCACGACCCCGCGCTCGCCGGAAAGTACGTCGCCAATTGGGGGGAGCATTTCAGCCACTCACAGCCTTATGCCCCCGATACTACGGGGGTGCTTACGGACGCCGCGTCCGCCACTGACGACGGGGAGTAGCGCGACAACCGGCGCGGGGCGACCCCGCGCCAGTACCTCTGCCTTACCTATTTGCGCCCCGCGATAGACGCGACTACCGCCCTATTGCCGGTACTCGCGCCCTGTAGCTGTTCGCGCAGGGCTTCCTCGTTGTCGAGAGCCATCAGGAGCGCGGCGCGTACGATATCAGCTTTGCTAGAGCGGATCCCGAAGCCACGCATCTGGAGCCAGGTCTGCTCCATGCGGGCACCCTCTTCCTGGGTCAAGTAGGCGATCACGCGCACGGCGGACGCGTCGTTCTCCAGGTTGGCGGCGACGGACGGCGCGGGCGCGGCGGGCGCGTCCGCCATCTCGACCTCGTTCGAAGGTTGCGTCAGAAGCACCCTGCGGTGCGGCATCTTCCCGTTACTTATTGGCACGTTGCAGTACCTCCTCCGTTAGGTTACGATATTCTGTCGCCGCCATGCTGGTCGGATCGGCGACTAGGGCGGGCAATCCCGCCTGCGCGGCGTACTCATGCGCGATGCGTCGCCCGATCGTGGTCTCCATGATCAGGTCGCCGAGGTCTTCGCGCAGTTCCGATTCGGTGCGCCGCGCGGCAACGGTCCGCGAATCGGCGAATGTTACGAAAATCCCGCCGAGTAGCAGTTTCGGGTTCAGCCCGCCCTGCCGCACTTCCTCCACCGTCTGTAGCAGATCGCGCAGACCCGCGGCGGAAAGGAGCGCGGGGGTCACAGGCACGAACAGATATTGTGACGCGACCATCGAGTTGATCGTAATCAGGCCGAGGGACGGGGGCGCGTCAATGATCACCCAGTCGTACTCGCCGCGCACGTCCTCGAGTGCGCGCGCCATGAACCGCTCGCGCCCTGTCTTCGGGACGAGCAAGAACTCGGTGTCCGCGAGAAGCCGGGACGCCGGGCACAGGTCGAGATTCGGCACCTGGGTCGGCTGCGTCGGCACCGGCAAGCCAGACAGCATCGCGTCCCCGATGGTGACTTCGACCTCGTTCGGGTCGGTCCCGAGCGCGAGCGTCATCGAACCCTGTGGGTCGGCGTCCACCGCGAGTACCCGCAGTCCTTTTTGTGCAAGACCGGCAGCGATATTCACGGTGGAAGTCGTCTTGCCGACGCCGCCTTTCTGCTGCGCGATGGTAATAATTCGCATACGTTCCCCCAAAATCAGTCGTAAACTTGTGATATAAACTGGCGCGAGGTCGCCCCGATGGGCATGTGGCGTTGTTCACGCCTCGCGCATCCTGTTAAGAGTATCGGCACCCGGCGGAAATAATTGCAGTACCGCGCCTTGCTCTGTTACAATAGCGCACCGAAACCCGACGCCACGCCGCGCTTCGCAACGGCATTGTACCGGATACCCGTCGGGCGCGTCGCGGGGTTACCATCATATTAGGTGTATATTTTCGTCGCGGCCACCTCTCGTGATCAACCGTCCGCCATCACTCATATATACTATTTGCAATATTCGTGCCGCGCCAAAAAAAAGATGGCCTGCGCACCGGCACCGAGCCGTTATGCCGTATTCCCTCCGATGGCATACGTGCGAATCACGTGGGACGGGTACGACTATTGGGGCGGGCACTTCCGCGCGAGGAGCGACAGGGCGCGGGATGAGTGTTCCGCGTCGGCCCGATAGATTTTCCGCGTTTGGCATGGTTTTTGCAAGCCATATGCCTACAGACGAACGCCGCAACTATTACGTTTCGGCAATTAACACGGCGCGGCGGTACCCGAACGATTCAGGGACCGTGACACCGGACGGGCAAACCTGTCGCCCGCCCGCTCCCCCAAATGGCGGGAGCGGGACGGCGACACGGGCGAGTAGCGGATCACGCGCCTCGCCTGCCCCTGTGCGAGGAGCCTATTCTTATAATGTCACAAATGCAAACGCAGACCATGCTGGATATTGAAAAGATCCGTCCCGCCGAGGATCAGCCGCGTAAGACGTTCTACCAGGAGAGCCTGGAAGAACTCGCCGCCTCTATTAAAGAGCGCGGTGTCCTTCAGCCGATCGTGGTACGTCCCCTGTCGGGTGACAAGGCCGGTTGCTACGAGATCGTCATGGGCGAGCGGCGGTTCCGCGCCTCTAAGATGGCGGGACTTTCCGAGATGCCGGTCGTCATCCGCGACCTCAACGACGAGGAAGCCGCCGCCGACGCACTGCTGGAAAACTTCCAGCGCGAGGACATGAACGCCATCGAGAAGGCGCGCGCGGTACAACGACTCTTGCAGTTCATGACATATGAGAAGGCAGCGAAGACCCTCGGCGTGTCCGAGACCACCGTGCGCCGCATGTTGGAGCTTCTGGAATTACCGCCGCATGTCCAGAGCGAGTTGATCTCGCGCCCCGGCGCGCCGGTCACTAATTTCAACGAGGGGCACGCCCGCGCCCTGATCGCGCTGAACGACGATCCGTCCACACAGATGCGCCTCGTGCTCAAAGTCAAAAAAGACAAGTTGTCGGTGACGGGGCTCGAGCAACTCATCAGCGCGATACAGAAGTACCCAACCAAAAAAGAGGTGTTCCTGCACGTCTCGGCGTCGGTCGCTGACCAGATGATCCGCTCGCTGACCGCCAAAGAGGAGCGCAAACGCCCGTATAGGGCGCAGACCGCCCGCGAGCATCTGAAGGCGATTGACAAGCAAATGACCGCCATCGGGGATCTGATGGACGACCGTATCGTGGAGTTCCTGGCGAACGAGGAGATGAACCAGTTGCTCGCCACCGTCGCTCAAGCGACACGCCACATGGAAGTGTTTACGCACAAGGTGCGCGAGGCACTCGAGAACAAGGACTACGGCTTCAGCGAGGTGTACATACACTGCCCGCTGTGCGGTCGCATCGAGCTGATCGGGTCGCTACGTTGCTCGGTCTGCTGGACGGTGTTACGGCGGTGCTACGACTGCGGGCACTATGACAAGCCGTTCGAGCGTTGTACTAAACTCGACAAACAGGTGTTTCTGGCGGAGGCGGAAAATCCCAAAGAATATTCGCCCTCCTATAAATGCTCCTTTTACAAGCCTAAATTCACGCCGCAAAGCATGAAGTTGAAAATGGCGGAGAAGTAGAAGAATGACGAGATTGTGACAAGTACACGGCACTACCGGAAAAGGTGCCGTGTTTTTTTTCGCAATTTTCGTGCCAGGCAAGACTCTCTTAACCTTCGCTTAATGAACAGTTAAACTTAGTCCGGTATGCTGACTATGTCGGAATGCGACTCAAGCACCGAATGATAGTGATGTTCGCTCATCACTCACGGAAACAGGCAATTCATTATGGAACTCAGAGTCAAACCACTCGGCATCGTCACCATCATAGGACTGGTCGCGGTCGTCGTCGCTATCGCGTGGGCGATATCCCACAAGCTCGGTGAGGACAAGATTATCAGTCAGGTTGATCCGACGAAGGATATTAGCGGCGAGGTTTTGTTCGCCACTTCCCAGACGAAAAAGGACTGGCTCGATCAACAGTCGGAAATATTCAACAAAGAGTACGCTAACCAAGGGGTGAGAGTAGTTATCGAGTATGGAGAGACCCGCGACTCGTACCAGGACATCATCAATGGCAAAAAGAAAGTCGCGCTGTGGGGTCCTTCCTCCACCCAGTGGATCGGCGCGCTCGGTAATTACTGGAAGATCCAGAAGCATGCCGACCTGTTCGATGTCGGCAGACCCGAAGAATACAAGATCTACCTCAAAACTCCGATGGTGTTCCTGACCACGAGGGAGAAAGCAACCTTCCTGCGACAGCAACTCGCGGTTCCTGGCAAGACACTCGACAACCTGCGTGCCCTGTCCACGGGAAAAACGGTCTGCCCGTGGGGGAAGCTCAAGTACTCGTACGCCGACCCGATCAATGCCGGATCGGGATTTACGATGCTTTCGATGATCATCACCGACTTCTCGGGGAAGCACCCGGATCTCGGTAGCACGGACAAAGTGGTCGTGTCGAAGCCGTTCAAAGACTACATTAAGGATCTGAACACGTCGTATGTCTATGACGAGGCTTCGTTTAAAGGATCGAGCGACCTCGTTAAATCGTTCGTCGCCGACCCGTCGAGATATGACTTCATCTACACATACGAGTCGAACGCGCTGAAAGAAGCCATTAAAAACCCGGACTTCGTGGTTATCTATCCCAACCCCACGATGACCACCGACATGAGCATCGTTGCTTTCACCGGTGCCCCCTGGCTCTCGCCGGAGCAGAAAAAAGGAGCGAAACTCTTTATGCAGTTCCTTGGCGAGCGATCCGCGATGGAGGCGGGAGTACAAACGGCGTTCCGAACGGCTAGCCCGATTCCCGGCGTATCTCTGAATACGGAACTCAAGAAGGTCGCGACCCAGGGCTTCCAGGAGTCGTTCATAGCCGCGGAACTACCCTCCTACGAGCCGGTAAACGAGGCGGCGGCGCAGTGGCGTGGCCTGACGAAAACGCCGCCCGAGGTGCTAGCTTTAATGAAGGAAAAGGAAGCCGGGGGGCAACCCCAAGCCAAGGTCGCCGCCACGCCCTTGGCGACGATCCGGTAGGGCATCAACGGGGCAAGTTGGTCATAAGGGTAAGGTCAGCCATATGCGAGAATCCGCGCCTGACTTGCCTGCATGACGAACTTGACCCCGGTCGGGGGCATTTCGGGATATGCGCGTCCCACCGGTCACCCGCCACTGGTCGCGAAGGAGCGGCTTTTATTCGGTGGTTCCGTATCAACCCTACCAGACTTTGACATTCCAAAGCGACATGTATTGCCCGCGCGGCGCGGTCGTTACTTGCGCAACTCCTCCGGCTTGTGGGCCGCCTCCGCGCCCGTCTTATCCGATCGGACAAGGTACTCCGGGTTTTCTTCGGACGCCTTGACCTGATGCCCCTTGATTGCGATCGGCTCGGTCAGTCTCTTGACCACCGTGCCCCGCACCTCACCCTGGGATGCATCCCATGCGACAGCGTCGCCCTCTTTGAAATCATCCTGTCTCGTGGTTGCCATTCGTGTCGCTCTCCCCGGTGGCGTGTCGCCACCCTTCTCCCGTAGACGTTACCCAGCCCATATCGGCCGTTAAACACCCCCCCGGTATGTTTCTATCAGATCGCGCCGGGCGAACCTGGGGGCGTCCAGAACCAGACGTAAACCGCCCAGCCGTTCGCGAACAGACAGACAGCGAAGAGCACGCCCTCCCACGCCGTTATCCTACCCCCGCGCCGGTCGAGTAGCAGTAGCCAGATCCACGGCAGGAGCGGCAGTGCGTACCGGTACGCGAACTGCATTCCACCCGAGTTGCCGTGTGGCAGTACCGGTGCCAGCAGTAGCGCGATGGCGAGCCAGCAGACACGGCGTAGCACCATGTCGCGCTGGCCGGGGCGGACGAGGTAGAGCAGGAACGGGCAGATGGACAGGATCGAGCCGCCTCTGAGCGTCGGCAGGATGTAGGGCCAGGAGGTACTCGCGTTCCACGCCGAGTCGCAAAGCATGACCCGCACATTCATAGCGATCGCTTGCCACGAAAAAATGCCCGGCTGATACCAATATTCGTCCAGCACTCCGGGAATGCGCGCGTAGCCGAAATCGAGCGGGTTGTGAAAACGGGCGGCGTTGTACCAAAGCGTCGCGACGCCGAGAAGGAACGGACACACGCAGAACCACGCCACGGAACGCCAGTCGCGTAACAGGCGTCGCCGCCAGTCCGTCTCCCCATTGTTCCCGCCACTAGGTGCCGTTTCCCCGTCGCGCCACGGGTCGCGGCGCGTGAGAAGGTAGATATACAGCGGGGCCGTCAGTAGCAGTTCGGTGCGGTTGCCGAACGCGATGGCGAAGCAGAACCCGGCCAGAAACGGATTACGCCAGGTCAGGACGAAGGTCAACGCGCCAAACTCGCCGAGAACCGCTAGCCCCAGCGCGACCTGCCACGCGCTCCCGAACACCATATTCGGCATCAGCCAGGTGCCCCAGAGGAGCCAAATGACCAGGAGTGCCCGCCGCGCCGCGCCGTCCTTATACCGGTCCGAAAGGGCCAGCGCGAACAGCGCGATAAACATCCCCGTTAGCGCGACGACCGCGTGCGCTGGGTATTCCGGGTTGCCGCGCGCGTGCTGCATCAGCGCGACCGGGACGTGGCATAATATGCTACCGAAGGGGAACACGGAATAGAGTCGGCCCTCGAACGGCACCATTTCGTTCAGCCAGGGAAACCCCTGGTGTAGCCCCAACTCGCCGTGTAATAAAGCGCGGGCGATCCGGAACTGGTAATCGTATGCGTTGCTCATCCGGGGGTTCGCGAACGCGAACGCGAACGCGGTGCCGAGCAGAAAAGCGGCCAGCCCCACGATCTGCCACCGGAGGTGGGCGCAAACGGGGGGCGAGGACACGTTAGAGGAGTTTGACACCCTCTTATATTCGGCACGAGGGGGGCGTTTTCTTTCGTCCTACGTCACCCTCTCCCTTAAACTTCCCAGGCGATCAGTTCTTTAGCGAGGGCGACGCGCTCGGGTGGCACGACGATCCCGCGTAGTCCGGCGAACACGGCGGTGGATACAGCGTCCGCGAACTCGTCCGCGTCCGCCGTGTTCACGAACGCCCACATCGGCGGCGCGGACAGCACATCGGGCAGCGTCAGGCTTGTCAGATCCGTGGCGTCGAACGGTAGCAACATCGTCTCGTCGAACCCGCGCCACTCGTCCGGGTCGGTCGCGGCTTCGGCGCGGGGCGCGTCCGACAGCAGGGCGGCGAAGCGGGGCACGGCGGCGAGACGCCCCGCGTCCATCTGCGCGTCCGCGACCTCGGACAGTTCCGCCCGCAGCTCCCCGAGCGAAAGGGTGACCGATTCGGGCGCGATTAGGAGGCGCAGGCGACACAGCGCGGCCAGCCGCGCCAGCGAGGCGAGATCTACCGCGTCTAGCGGCGCGAGCAGGGCGATGTCCCCGCCGCCGCTCACTTCGGCGACCGGCAACAGACGTAGGAACGCCGCTCCGTCCTCCTCGTACTCGGGTACGTCCCAGGGAAGAAAGTCACCCGGCCCGTCTATCACATAGCCGTCCGCGCCGCCCTCCGCCGCGTCCCACAGGTCCGCCCGCGTGAATATCCGCGACCAGACCGCTACTTCCGTGCCATTCAGAGTCCGCGCCATCTCCTGTGCGCCGCCGAGCCGGTAGCGCGGACGGTGCCGGTGCTGGAGCCTACCGACCGCGCCGGCGTCCGGTGCCACGGTGACACGTAGCCGCTCCGGGTCAACGATAAGCCACTCGCCTTCGGGAACCGCGTCTCGCGCCCCGCTCACCCCCGCGACAACGGTCAGACCGTCCGGTAGCGAAAATCGCGGGTCAGTCTCCCACTCCGAGACGACCCCGGCGAGCACCAGCCCTTCGGGGAGCGGCATCAACAGCGAGTGATGCGCGTCGGCGGTGACCAGCACGATCTCGACCGGCTCCTCGCGCTTGGCGTGCCGTGCCGCGACGGCGAGCAGGTCGGCGGAGAGGGTGGAACGCCCGGTTTTCGCGTCCTGCGTCAGTTTCGCGGCGCGGGCGAATACGGTGCGCGACCCGCTCCCGGTGTTGCCCCGCAGGACAACGGTCGGCGACGGATCGCCCTGCCGACGGGCGCGCTCGGGAATCGTCGGGACGTTGGTCATCGCGGGCTTTCGGTCGGCGGCACGGGCACTAACACGGGCGGTGCGACGGGCAAGGGCGCGCCGCCGGGTACTTTCGGTGCGCCACCCGGTACTTTCGGCGCACCGTTACCAACCGGGGGTGTCGGCACGGTCGCGGGGGGCGTCGTAGCGGGCGCGTCTGGAGTGTCTATCATCTCGACCTCGCCGTCGCCCTTCTCGCGCACGGGGATGACGCCGTGAATCTTCTTCAGGTCGGGGTCGCTGGTTATCTGGATCGCTTCCGCGCCCGCTTTGAAGGAGGCCACGAGGCGCGCTTTAGCACCGGGAACGGTGAGGCTCTCACCCGTCGAGCGGGTCTCTTTGATGTGACCGACTAGCGTCACTGTCTCCGCGACACCGTCGTAGAGACCACGGTCCCCCGTCAATGTCCGGTTCGCCTGATTGACCACCAGGTTCTCGGTCAACACCGCCTTCTTCGCCCGCCAGTTGTAGCGCACGTGCCCGCAGTTGATAGTGACGGGGTCCTTGAAGTTACGGCGGAGCGAGCCTTTGGGGGCACCGGCACCGTCACCCGGCTTCGGTCGGGCGTTGATCACGACATTGCCGGTGAAGTCCGCGTCCCGCGTGCCGTAGTAAGCGATCCCTTTGTCGGCGGTCAGCGTGTTCTGTTTATCCTCAAGCCGGAGCCGCGTCGGGGCGTTCGCGATCTGCGTATCCTGGTTGTAGGTCGCCTTTTCGGTGGTTAGCGTCGAGTCTTCCGAAGTAATGATTACCGAGCGCATAAGAGTCAGGAAGCTGTTGCCGCTCGGCAGTTGTTTTCCGGTCATCAGTTCCGCGGCCGTGTTGACGAGATGGGTCTTATTCGCGGCGTCCTTCCCGGTCGTCTGTTGGGCGTGGATGACGGCACCGCCGGTAGCGAGCGCGCAAAGCGTGGTAAGAGCAATGATATGACGTTTCATGGTTTCCTCCAGGGGATTCGCATCGCGCCGGAACCGACCAATGGTCGCCCGCGAGCCGCTCCGCATCCCGGTGCGCGTGCCGATGGATATGTTCGCCGTTCGGGTCAGCCGAGCCGCCGCGTCTCCCGCTTCTATCTTCTGTAATAGCCCGCGCACCGCCCCGGACGATGGTCGCCTCGGATGAACACCGGGCCGTGCGCGAACGAGATTTTGCGGTACCCCACTACCCATACGGGAGGCGAACTGGTTCCGTTTCGCGCGGGGCGGTGCTATGGCGCAAGTAAGAAGCCTCGCGAATGACCGCCGCGCAACGCCAGTCAAAGAAAAAAATTTAGAGTGCATGCTATGTATCGGCTACCAGTTAATCTTCTTGTAGTTCTTCGGGTCCGCTTTCCAGGAGATTGCACCGTACACCTGTACCTTCGCGACGTACTGCGTGTACCGGAACTTATCGGGGAAATTCCTCCCCCCGACATTGTCAATGATGACTCTATGCTTTAGACGGACCAGGATCCCCCCTGCTGTTTCCTCGATAGTCGCCCCCGACGCGATGTCACCGGTGCTCGACCACTGATTGATCTCCAAACAGGCTTCCGACTCCTGGACGACGCTACCTTGCCGATCAAGCTTGTACACCGTTGCTTTCACACCCCCGTCACTCGTTAGCACCAGCAACAAAGGATCGCCGGGGTGCGGGTCCGTTATCATGGCCGCGCCAAGAAAATGAAAACCCTGGATCGGGACGTTGAGTGATTCGTCACCTGTCTTGTGGACAAATATGTCGCTCCGAAGAGTGGTACTTTTGCCGCCTATCGTCGCGACGAGTCTCAGTTCGGCTTGTGAGTAATTTAGCTCCGACTCTTTGACCTTGGCCTGTTTTGCAAACTCCCGCCGCATCTCCTTCGTCAGCTCGACCGCGCGTCTCTCGAGAGTGATTACCGTCTCGCCGTCGTTCAGCAGACCACTACTCAGGACATTAGGGGGCACCACGGTCCCACCGCCTCGCGCCCAGTCGAGCGCGCCGTCCCCGCCGCCTTGCGGCCAGTAGTGCCCAGCGTCGCCTTGCGCGACGGCGATCCCGACGTCGGCAATCACGGCCGCGACGAGAACCAATGTAGCGAGTCCGATCCTACACACCCTGCCGGGGAAATAATCTGCCATGATCTTTTGTTCCTTCGACTACTGGTAACCCTGCCTGTGACAGGATCACCAACCCCACTTCATCCGCGCCAACGACCTCGTATCCGGTGCCCCGGAACAGATTCACGGCGGGCACATAGGCGAGGCAACTGACGATAAGCGGCGTGAGAGGAGCGGAAGCCACCCTTGCTCGGCGGTGGGGATGCCGCGCCCCCCAAGGCGAATAGGCCTACCACCGTCGTGCCGCAAGGAGGGCCGCAATGTGTGGTGGCCAGGCAGTTAGTCACTTAGAGGCGCAGGTCACGTAATCCCTTCACGGATAATCGCGGTAGTTTCCATACCACACTGGTTCGATTAGAGGGCGGGGTCGGGGTGGACACCAGGTTATTACCGAATTGTGGTTTCCATACCACACTGGTTCGATTAGAGGGTGGTAGATCCTGCGAACACGCCCCAATTCCTGCCGCGGTTTCCATACCACACTGGTTCGATTAGAGGCATATGGGCGGCAAAAGTGGAGGGGCGGGTGATGACTGTTTCCATACCACACTGGTTCGATTAGAGGCACATATCCCGCCGACTGGCATATAACGCAATCAACGTTTCCATACCACACTGGTTCGATTAGAGGGTCTACTGTATCCGTTTGTTTCTGCGTGGATTTCTCAAGTTTCCATACCACACTGGTTCGATTAGAGGGATGAACGGCATCACAAGCAATATCGTCGCTAAGGGTTGTTTCCATACCACACTGGTTCGATTAGAGGAAGCAAGCCTTTAGTGTCAACATCGGTAGTAAAATCCCCAAAACAACGGTCTAATTTTCCCCACTCGTGACGGGCGCAACGCGCCCATTTCGGCATCGTGGTTTCTCCTTCTT
>JAYUUO010000301.1:0-6939 GCA_043754515.1 Armatimonadota bacterium | reverse complement strand
CATGATTCTGATGCACACGCTGGTAGCGGCGGGCAGTTTAGTGGCGTTCCGGCTGTGGCACGATAATAGGGGTGCTGGTGAGCAGAGCGTGGGGTGAGTCGCGTGTGCTTATTTTCCGGAAAGTGACCGGTGGAGGGTGGCCCACTCTCCGTCAGGTTCCGCTCCCCTCTCCCCCTCTTTGAGCAGACTTTGGGCAGGGAACGCGGGGAGCCGCCCTCACTTCTTCGCCGTCGCGGGCGACCAGGTCGGGGACGAGTTGGTGCCCTGCCCTTTGGTCAGGTTGGCGGGCGCGGTGTTACCCCCCGGACTCGTCCCCGCTACGTAGATGTCGGTGCCGGAAACGAACGCGATTCGCGCGCCGTCGGGCGAGAATGCGGGTTCCGACGCGGGCAAGTTTGTAATCGGCCCTGCCGTGCCAGTCCCATCGAGTGGGATGACGAAAACGCCGGGGTACATCTTGTCCACGCTCGTGAAAGCCATGCGCGCCCCGTCGCGGGACACGGTAAGTCCGCTGGGCGCGAACGGGACGGGGGGCACAACCGGCTTGATGGCGAACGCGGCGTCCACGGTGAAAACCGTACTCGTCTCGTTTTTGGCGTAGGCGGGAACGGTCGGTGGGGGCATTTCGGCGTTCTGCGTCAGGGCCTCTATGATCTGGGGGGATGATAAGGCGATAGGTTTCGGAAAAGGTTCGCCCCCGCTGATGGCCACGACGAGCTTCCCGTCATCCGCCATGGCGATGCGGATCTCCTCGCCGGTCCCGAACGCCACGACTATCTTCTCGTCCGGCACATAGACCACGAGAGCCTGTCCCTCCTCCCGCTTGACCACAGCGAAGAAGCGCGACCCGTCCGGTGACGACACGAACCGCGTGATCCCTCCCCCCGCGAACAGTTCCGCGAGCGGCTTCTGCTCGTGCTTCTGTTCGGCGGTCGGGAACACGGCGTCAACGTCGGCGGTCTTGGGCGTCAGTTTCGAGATGCGCCCGCTGTCGAGAAAGTAGATGTCGCCTTCGGCACCGAACCGGGGAGCCTCTTTCGTGGTCGAGGAGTTGGAGCGGGCTGCCACGGTCGCGCCGGGGACCGCGTTCATGAGGTAGAGCTGCCGCGTGACGCCGTTGCGGTCCGAGGTCAGCGCGATGGTTTCGCCGTTCGGGGACCACGCCGGCTCGGCGTCCGCGCCCCTGCCGTCGGTGGTGAGCAACACCGCGTTCGTCCCGGCGGTACCGTCCGCCATGTAGATGTCGTCGCCGCGCTGGAACGCGATCTTTCCCGCCGTCGAGGGCACTTGATCCAGGAACGCGACCTTGCCGCCGGATTGTAGCCAGAGTACCATGCCGCCGAATCCAAGGACGACCAGAAGCGTCAGGAGGGCGTTGCGGAGCGTGAATAGTTTAGGGCGCATGACTTGCAGGATAGGACGGCTATGTCCGGATGTCAAGCCATTTCACCCCTCCCACGCCCCGCGCGAAAAACTTTCCCCGCTTATCGGGCTTTGTCCGCCCACGAAGCACGGGCTTCTCTCCCAAAACGCGACTTCACGGGTTTGCATACCGGTCGCGGGTGCGGTAGACTGTTCGGCGTTGTCTCCCAGGAGACCCGTTCATTTTTCAGGGAGTGCAGGAGCGAAGCGATGGCTAAAAAATCCGGCGAAAGCCGCATCATTATCACGATGAAATCGTCCGAAAGCGGACATACATACGTGACTTACAAGAACAAGCGCAACGACCCGACGCGCATTGAACTAAAGAAATACGACCCGACGGTGCGCAAGCACGTCGCCTACAAAGAAACTAAATAGTACGCTCCTCGTAGAGATAGGCAAATCATTATGTCCAGAGTATGTGAAATCAGCGGCAAGTCCGCGATGGCCGGTCGGCACGTGCGCAATCAGCACTCGATAGGCTGGAAATACCGCGCCCCGAAGAAGAACCGCGTCTTCAAAGTCAACCTGCAAACCGTGACGGTTCCGGGCGAGAACGGCGGAACGCAGCGCATCCGCGTCGCCGCGAGCATGCTCTCGTCGCGCGTGTTCCTCGCGGTCCTGACCGGCGAGAAGAAACTCTCCCAGGTCGCCAAAGCACCGAAGCGGTAAAGCAAAATCGGCAGACATCGCCCGGTCGCCGTGCCGCCTCGTTAGCGGGGCGGGGCAGGCGATCCGGCCCCAGGAAGGCGTTCGCGTGCCCTGTTTGGCTGAGCCAGACGGGTCCGAAAAAATAGTTCGGCCGTACAAGCAGGAAACTTCCGGCGTGCAGGCGAAATAATCAGGAAACCGAAAGGAGCAGGATGGACGTGCCATACAGCGTAAAATCAAAAAAGAACGGCGAAGATTATTATCTTCACGCCACCACCAGCGAAACGAAGAGCGGTAGCAGAACGCTTTACTACTTCGCCAAACAAGTCAAGGAGGGTTCTTCCCTCGATAAATTGCCCGACGGGTACGAACCTTCGGAAAGCCCGAACGGACTGATCGTGCTCAAGAAAAAAGCGAAAGAGTAGTTCCCTTACGGAGAACACGGCGGCGGCTCACGGCGAGTCGCCGCTTTTTCGTTTTTTGCGACCGACTAACTACCAGTTTTTTTCCGTCGCACCGTGTAGCACTGCTTTTTTTTCGTAATACTACCGATGATAGGGCGGGCAACGACAGTCGCGGCGGCCTCAGCCAGCCGGACAAACAGGGTGATCCGCGCGAATCTGATGAAAAGTCGGGAAGCAATGAAACACACAGAAGAAGAGGGAGTGGCGGGCGTGGGCGAGATGCGTCGCTCGGAAGAAGACATGTCGGAGACACTAATAGGCCCACTTTTTGCGCCGCCGGTCGTACCTGACCCCCGGCAAAGCGCGGTCTACGAAGCGTGCCAGAGCGCGCTACTGCGCAAGCGGCTGGTGCTCACCCCGTATATGCTGGTGGATCGCCTGAATGTCTGCGCGGACCTCGCGAGCGAGGCGTGTTGCGTGGATTCTCCTGCTTCTCCACAGACGCGGCGGATCGAGCAGATCGGTGAGGAGATCGCCCATATGCTTCATCTATTGCATCGGGGAGGACTCTGGGCGGATACGAAGTTCGAGCGGAAAGAGGCGGTCGGCGGTCGCGCCTACTTCGTGATCACGGAGCCGTTCATGGCGCCATGCCGCACTCCGTAGCGGATCTCTGACGCGGCGGCGAAACAGTCGCGGGCGAGTATTCCCCCGCCCGCGACAGGATGGCTATGCTTCGCTGATGGTGACCGAGTTCAGCGTATCGCCGTTCTTCAAGCCGGTGGCCACGTTCTGGCCGGACAGCACCTGCCCGAACACGGTGTGCTTACCGTCGAGGTGCGGTTGCGGCGCGTGCGTGATGAAGAACTGCGAGCCGTTCGTGCTCGGCCCCGAGTTCGCCATGGACAGCGTGCCGGTGCCGTGCTTGTGCGGGTTGCCCACGGTCTCGTCGCGGAACTTGTAGCCGGGGCCGCCGGTGCCGGTGCCGGTCGGGTCACCGCCCTGCGTCATGAACCCGCCGATCACGCGATGGAAAATGGTGCCGTTGTAGAACCCTTCGCGGGCGAGGAACACAAAGTTGTTCACCGTCATCGGCGCGTCGGCGGGGAACAGTTCGATAACGATATCCCCCTTGCTGGTTCCGATGGTCGCGGTGTACTTCTTGTTGAGGTCAATCGCCATAGCGGGCGGTTGCGGATATTGTTTAGGCATAGTCGTCTACTTTCTTTAGTTCTGCTTTTTCAGTCCGGACGGCGCGGGGCTCGACGCCCCGCGCCGGTCTTTCCTCAATGTACCCGAAACCTACGTCGCGGACGCCGCGAGTTCGGCGAGTTCTTTGGGGTCGGTGATCGGGTCCAGGCACTTATTGGCGATACAGATGTACGCCGTGGGCACGGTCGGCTTCGCGTAGCCGAGGTTTTCGATGTGCTCGGCGTCGTCCTCGTTCGCCGGGTCGAGCGGTTGCACCAGCCGCTCGTACCGGTACGACTTGTGCGCGGCGGAGATCAACGCCTGGGTCGCCGGGTCGCTCATGGAACCGAGAACGTGTATCAGCACCGGGGGCAGGATCGCCCGGTCCGTCGCCAGCGCGAACGCGGCGGCGTGGTAGCCGAGGTTGCCGAGCGCGGGCAGGAAGCCTTGCAGGACGCGTTGCGCGAGTTTCGCGTGCTCGTCCTCGCCGGTCGCGAGGAACAGCCGTAGTAGCGTGTCCGCCATCAGCATGTTGTCGTTCAGGTCCTTCGAGCCGTACTTGAGCGTGCCGACCGCGTCGGGGCGCGTCACTGCGTCGTAGAACCCGCCCGACTTCGTGTCCTCGAGATGTCCCGACACCCAGCCCGCGATAGCCTCGGCGGTGTCGAGGTACTCCACGCCCTGGGCCGCTTCGTATAGATCGAGACACGCGGCCACGACACGCGCGGAGTCGGAAAGCAGCCCGGACGGCATGCGCCCCGCTTCGGCGACCGCTTCGGCGTCGGCGGAATAAAAGTGGTCGAGCGCGCCGTCTTCTTTCAGCAGGTGCTCGATCAGGAAGTCGAGTCCCTTTTTCGCCATGCCCAACGCCGCCGCGTCGCCCGTGGCTTGCCAGTAGGCAACATGGGCGCGGACCGCTTGCGCGTTCGCGCCCGTCAGCACGGTCGGGTCAACGCTGGGCGGGTTCCACTCCTTGCGCTCGTCCTCCGCCTGGCTGTAATACTCGGAGTCCGCCGCCTGCGAGCCACCCCACGTGCCCGTTTCGGCGTCGTATAGCACCGTGTCTATGTAGCGCAGGGTGGATTCGGCGACCGTTTTGTACTCGTCGTCACCCGTCGCCTGGAACGCACGCGCGTAGAGACGCGCGAGGGCGGCGTTGTCTTCCAGGATCTTCTCGTGGTGCGGCTCGCGCCAATCGGGGGTCTGCGTGTAGCGGAAGAAACCGCCGCCCAACTCGTCGTGCAAGCCGCCTTCCGCCATCGCGGCCAGGGTGCGATCCATCACGAGCTTCAGGTCGCCGCTCGGCTCGCCGAAGCGCACGGTGCGGGTGTACTGCTCTATGACCAGTTCGGTCATGTCCACGTGCGGGAACTTCGCCGGGTTCTGGTCGCCGCGATAGCCGCCGTGCGCGAAGTCGAACATGAACAGGATGTTTTGCAGGGCGACGCGGATGATGTCGGGCGAGATCGGCAGGTTCGGGTCGAGCACGGGCGCGGACTCGCGCTGTTGCTTGATCTGCTCGCGCTGATTCCCGACCATCTGGGCGAGGCCCGGCTTGTCGTTGCGATACGCGTTGAGCACCTGCGGCAGGAGTTGGGCCATGCCGTCGGGCGGCACGAACGTCCCGCCCCACATCACGTCGCCGTCCGGCGTTACGATCACAGTAGAGGGCCAGCCGCCCTGTGTGTAACGCGCGTTCACGTCGGGACGCTTGTCGGTGTCTACTTTGACAGAAACGAACTGGTCGTTGATGTACTGCGCGATGGCGTCGTTCCCATAGGTCTGCTCGTTCATAGCGCGGCACCACTGGCACCACGGGGCTTGGAGTGAAAGGAGGACGGGTTTATCGGCTTTGCGGGCTTCGGCGAAGGCGTCTTCGCCGAAGGTTTGCCAGTTGACTTGTGCCATGGGTTGGTTAGGTTTCTTTCGATGTCGGGAAATCGTTCAGGAACGGGCGGGAGGCGGGGCGTATCGTCGCGCGACCCCGGCGTTCATGCCTGTCAAGTATACAACGCGGGGGGGACTCGCGGCAACACGCGGCGACTCGCGGGCAAGATGCCACTCGCTCCGCCAACAAAGTGTTACGCTTTTCCTGTCACGCCGCCCACCGCCCCAAAACCCGTGGCACAATAGTTACGGTACATCCCACCTACGAGGACGTGCTGGGGCGAAAGAAGCCCTACGACAACACGCCGCGCCAGGAAACTAATATACTTCCTACGCCCGAAGAAAGAACTAATATGAAACGAATCCTGCTCACAATTGCCGCGCTCGCCGCCGCACACGCCGCGCACGCCGGGGCAACCGTCAACACATACACCACGCTCTCGTCGTTCAACGCCGCCGCGACTACCGCGACGACCTACAACTTCAATAGCATAGCATCTTCCGGCCAGAGTCAGACAAACCCCGCCGTGCTTGTCACGCCCGCTGCCGGTCGTGTCACCTTCAGTGTCACGGGCGGCACTGACGCCAATGTTTACGCGCGATCCAGCACCTTCAGCGGCGGCGGTTCGACGCTCGCCGATGGGAGCGATTCCGTCGCGGCAGGACTCCCCACCAGTGGTTCTTTTGTCAGTACCGCTACCACTATTGCGCTCGGCGGGTCGTACACCGCGTTCGCGATTGATTTCGGCATGAGCAACAACGCGACGAATGGCTATAACGTAGACTTTTTTAGTGGCGGTTCTGGTGGCGCTTCCGCCAGTATAGCCCCCGTCGGCGGCGACAACTTCTTCGGTGCCACCTTATCCGTATCTTTTGACAGCGTGCGCTTCAGCCCCACCGCGTCCTCGAGCAACTACCTTGTGTTTGACAACGCCCGCGTCGGCTCCATCGGTGCCTCCGTAGTGCCGGAAGCCGGGAGCCTCGCGCTTCTTCTGCCCGCGTTCGGCGGGCTTGCGGTCGGTGTTGCCAGGCGGCGACTACGGAAGTAGCGTGCGCGGCGTCCGTCGTCTCGCTCCGCCGTGATACGGCGGAGCGAGAGCGCGACCGGCACGTTGTCACCGAATGCAACGGCTCAGTTCCCGTCAACAGTTGCATTAATCCCTCGCGCGAGGTGTCTTGCCTGTCAAGCATACAACGAGGGGGACACGCGCGGGACGATCGGGACGGCTCGCTACTTACCGCGCGTAACGAAGGCGTCGCCGAAATCGCTCGATTTCTTTTCCGCTAGGAGTTACGCGGTTCGTCAAGGAACGCGGGTTGAAACCCACGTCATCGGCGAAACAAGTACAGTCAAAACTTGTTTTGACGATTGCCTGTCCAGACT
>JAYUUO010000300.1:0-6985 GCA_043754515.1 Armatimonadota bacterium | reverse complement strand
GGCTGATCCCGAACACGTCCGTCTTCTTCTGGCAGAGGAGCACCCCGTTCACGTCCACCTCGCCCACTACCGAGCCGAGGCCGTCGTACACGTACCCGTTCGCACACTTGCGAACCAGCGCACGTCGGCGGCGTTCGCCGGGCGCTTCGACGAAAACTGCGTTTTGTCTGCGTACATCGGGCCGCTTGGCCCCATCAGGTACGTCGCCACCACGCTCATCACGTGCGTGAGCGGGTCCTCGCTCTACTCATGCACCGCGCTGTTGCCATCGCCGCCCGATCATTGTAACTGGAAACGGCGCGGGTGTCCAACCGGCTACCGCGCTTGCAGGCAGGCGTCCGTCTGCGCCCTAATCATCTCGAAATAGTGAAGTTCGTGCTCGCTCGGGTCCTCGCCAAGATCCGTCATGCCACGGGTGTCGCGGTAGAATGATCCCGCTTGCGGGAGCGAATGCAACCCTAACCATCCCTTGTAGCCGAGACTCTGGCTTCGTCGCAAAGCGAGCGTTATCCGTGCTCTGCCAACTCCGGTGAAACACGGTGGGGAGTGTAAGTGCGTGAAGGCTCCACGGGGCGGTGGAGACGTAGTCCATGCAGAGTAGCGGTTGTCTCATGAGATCGACCGTGTTCCATAGTCCGTGGAATGAGCGCGAATACAAACGGTCAATGAACTGCTCATGCAACTGGCCGAACGTGGTCCCGATCCGCTCGCGCAGGTTGCTCACCAACACGCGGCTCCCGTCGTAACAGTTCTTGGGCGTCACCAGCACCAGATCGGCCTGCTCGCCGAACTCTGTTTCCAACTCCTTGGTCTGGGCGAGTGCCAGGGCCACGTCATGATCGGGCGTATTCGTGGGTGTGAGGAAGGCGCACAAGATGGTGCCGACGCGGCGGGCAGTCACAACTTGAAAGTCGGCAAATCCGTTCAAACCCTGCTCACCCCACGCGGGCGGTACAATAGCGTCATGCCCCCGCGCACCCTCCGCGTCCTTGCCTTGCTCGCTCTATTCGTGTCCCTCGCCCGTAGCACCACCGCCGACCGGCTCGACACTGCGTTCGAGAAGGCGATCGGCGGCTACCTCGCCCGCGAGTTCGCCGCGCCCTTCGGTACCGAGACCGACCCGCTCCTCTCCCGCTATGTATCCCGGCTCGGTGCGGACGTCGCCGGGCGGTCGTACCGCGCCGACATCACCTGCCGGTTCGTGATCGTCGGCTCCGACACCGCGAACGCGTTCACGCTCCCCGGCGGCTACATCATGGTCACACGTGGCTTGCTCGACTCGGTAGACTCGGACGACGAACTGGCGACGATTCTGGCACATGAGGTCGGGCACGTCGCCAAGAGGCATGCGACCGAACAGATCGGCTTTAACGTGGGGTTCACCGTGCTTCGCCGACTCCTGCCACAGAAGACGCTGGGCAGGAACGGCGACACGCTCCTCGGGGTGTACAGCATCCTGCGCACCCTCAACAAGTCGAAGGAGCAGGAGACGCAAGCTGATGAGGAGGGGATAAAGTTCGCCTACGCCGCTGGGTACGATCCGGGTGGCCTGGTGCAGTTCTTCGACGGCCAACGGGGCTACCGGAATCGGATCGAGGAGTATTTCGCCACGCACCCGTCGCCCGAAAAGCGGATCGGCGCGGCGAAGAAGAGTCCGCTGGTCACGCGGACTTTGTCCGCCGAGCGGGAGCACATCGCGGATGGTTATGCGCGGCGCGGTCTGAATGGGCTGGCCGAAGTCGCGCGGCGGGGCGGAGACACGCTCGCGCTCCCGCCACTCCCGCCTCCGGTTCCCCTACCGGACTATTACCGCGACGAACGCGCGTCGCTGGACAAGACCGCTGAAGGCGAGGCTACCGCGCTCCGCAAGTTCTATACAGTGAGCCGCGCGGCGGGCATCGCGCAACAACTTCTGCTCCTGAACACTCAACTGAACGACTTCCGCTGGATCTACATTTCCGGCCGCGCGTACGCCGTACAGGGGCGGATCAGCGACGCGTACGCCCGCTCGGCGCGGACGCTACGAACGGCACCCGGTACGTGGGACGAACTGGCGCGTCAGAACCTGACGAGCGTGCCGGGGTCGGAGGGCGCGGTGAACGGCGCACTCGGTCGGAGCGAAACGGTGCACGCCCTCGACCTGTTGTGCGGCGTCGCGACGCCGCTTTCGCACGCGCAGAGCGCCACCGCCGCCGTGCTATTCGATCTCAACAACCGCTTCGTCCGTGCCGATAACACGACGACATGGGTGCGCTACGGGGCACTCGAAGGCGCGCTCCGCTACGCGGAGAGCGAACTGGACCGCGCCGACGTTCGAAGCGGCAAGGCATGGCAGACACTTTCAGTCGCCCGCATCCGCCGCTATGAGAACCGGCTGAACGAACTCGTGCCCGAAACCGACACGGAGCGGCGGCGGATCTGGGCCGATTTATTGCAAAGGCGGCTCGGCGCGGCGTTCCCGACCGCCGGGGAGACAGGTACGGCCACGGTGCGGGCGATGGTCGCCGTCTCGCTCGGCGCGTCCGCGACCGAGGTATACGCCCGGCGCGGGAAGTATGACCTCGACGCCGACTGGGTGCTGAAAACGGAAGGGGTACAGCCGGAGAACATCGCCACCGCGCTTCGTCTCGCGACCCTGGAATTGGAGCGCGAACTTGGTGCCCTAGCCCTCTCGCCTCCGAACACCCAGAGGGTACCCGGGGTGAGAGGGCTAGGGCGCGACCAACTTCCTCCCCCAAACCAGATGGTAGTACAGAAGGCTCTCGGTCGCGCCGCCGATGGAGAGGCGCGGGCGCAACAGGTCGAGCAGTTCCTCCCGCGCGAACCGCTTGAAGTAGATGCCGCCGTCGTGGTGCCCTTCTTTCTCGGCGTTCCATGAGATCGGCGGCCCCCACCGGTACGCTGACAGGGCGAACCGGGAGCCGGACTCGCGGGGCGTCATCACGCGTAGTAACTCGGAAATGGCGTGGTCACGGGCGTCCTCGGTTGGGATGTGCTCGTAGACCCCGAACGTTCCCACGCGGTCAAACACTGCGCTATACACAGGCAGTTGCGACAGATCCGCCTGGATAAACAGCGTTTTCGCCGCCTGCTCCGGGGTCAATTTGCTTTTGGCGACGCGGAGCGATGCCATCGAAAAGTCAACGCAGAGTAACCCGCGCACGCGGTCCGCGAAGAACGGCGTCATGCGTCCGGTGCCGCATCCCCCCTCTAGTAGCAAATGTTTCGGCTCGGGGCGCAGGTATTGGAGTGTGAGTGGGACCTCGACGGCGGTGAACAGGCGCAGTCCGAGCATCGCGTCGTAGTCGCCGACCTGCGCGTCTCTTGCTTGCATCTCGGCGCGCTTCTCGGCGTACTCGGTCGCCGCGCTTTCCTGGAGCAAGGGTGGGAGGAGACACGGGATCCCGTCGCGCACCGGGTAGGCTCGGCCGGACGGCGACGCGGCGAGCGTCGCGGCGTCCGATACGCCGTCCCAACCGGTCAGCGAGTCTCCTGTTTCGGGGCAACGCAGGTACGAGAGCAGTTCGGCGCGAACAGAGGTAAAGGCGGGGGTCACGCCGCCGATTGTAACGGTTCGCGCCGTATTCCGTCAAGCGCCGCGTTGTTTCGCTCCGCGCGAACCGGGATTACGGCGCGACGCGGATCACGATCTTGCCGAAGTGCGAGCCGCCCGCCAGGTGTTCGAGCGCGGCGCGGGCTTGGGTGAACGGGAACACACGGTCAATCACCGGCTTCAGTTTCGCCTGCCCGATGGCGAGGCTCATCTCCTCGAACATCTCCCGGCTACCGACCAGGATGCCGCGTACCGTGAGCGCCTTGCGCAGAATAGGTACCGGGTCAATCGGCGGCGCGTCGCGGGCGGTGAGCACCCCGATTAGCGCGATATGCCCCCCGGCCTTCGCCGCCGCGAACGACTGCGGCAGGGTGCCCGTGCCGCCGACCTCGACCACGTGATCCACGCCCGCCTGGTTTTCGGTGAGTGCCCTCGCCGCGACGCCCCATTCCGGCGTAGTCTTGTAGTTGATCGTTTCGTCCGCGCCGAGTTCTTTCGCCCGCGCCAGCTTCGCGTCCGACGAGGAGGTCGCGATCACCCGCGCCCCGGCGAGCTTGGCGAATTGCAGGGCGAATAGCGACACGCCGCCCGTCCCCTGCGTCAGCACCGTCTGCCCCGCCCGCAGGTCTCCCGAAACGAACAAGGCGTGCCAGGCGGTGACGGCGGCACACGGGAGCGTCGCCGCTTCCTCGTCGGACAGGTGCTCGGGCGTGCGCACCAGTCCCGACTCCGCCAGCGTCACGTATTCCCGTAACATGCCGGGGAGCGGCCCGCCTAGCGTGGACGTCTGCCAGTACTCCGCCCGGAACGCGCCGCCGTGCCAGTCCTGCGTGAACGCGCCCATGACGCGATCGCCCACCTTCCAGCGCGTGACGCCGTCACCCACCGCGACCACCTCGCCCGCGCCGTCTGAGAGCGGCACGAGCGGTAGCGGCTGCTTCGGGTTGTAAAAACCGTTAACCATCATCAGATCGCGGTAGTTGAGCGACGCCGCGCATACCCTGACGAGCACCTGGCCGGGGGCGGGCTGTCCCGGCTCGGGGACGTCCACCCCGGTCAGGGCGTCCAACCCCCAGCCGCTCTGTATCTGTATAGCTTTCATCGGAACGAAGATCCTTTCCGTCGCGGACACCATCGGAGTAATTCGTGCCGACCCGATCAATGCGCCGCGTTCTCCTTGCGGGTACAACTAGGGTGTGATCGCGGTTCCAGAACGTGGGATGTTGTTCCCCCGGTGGCCGCGCGGTCACCGGGGGAACAATGTCCCGCGTTCTGGAACCGCGTTAATGGAGCAGTCGGAACAAGATGATTGAACCAGAGAAAGGCGGCGAATGTGCAAAAAAATAGGATATCACGAGGGCGGTTCCGGCTCTACATGTTTTTCTTTGTAATGGCGGTGCTTCACGTGCTGATATTGATCAAGAGCACGCTCGACTACGACTTGAGTTGGGTACACGTACTCAATGCGGTCGCTTATGTCATCATCGCCAGAATGTGCTGGCTACGACGCGGGGGGATGTAACGGGGAAGTTTCATGGACCTGAAAAGTACGCTATTTGCTCTGTTATGGCGACCAGATTTTTACAAGCAGTGGCACTATTGGGTGTTGCTGTCACTGCTCGTTGTGCATACTTTCTGCCAGTCGGTAGGGTTTAATATCAACCTGGTTTCGGGACTCGATCGCCGGAAGGTCGGGATATTGTACGAAAACGCGCTCTGGTTTAGGGCGGTTGTCGTGGCCGTGATGGTAGCAACGTCGTCACTGCTCGCCGCGCTAGCCGGGGTCCTTGCCGCGTTAGCGGTAATGGTCGCCACTTTTGATCTCGCGAATTATTGTGCGTACCTGGCGGTGCTACATCACCTCGGGTTCAAGGAGCCACAGATGCGGGCCTACATCGAATCCCGCACGTATCCGCTCCCGTAACACCAACATCGTTCGCGCCCGCCAGTCTGTCCGGTGCCCTTTAGCGTCCGCCGACCGGCTGAAGCATCGGCATTTCGCTGTCCGGCTCTGCCATGCCGGGGCGCGGCGGACGGGCCACTTGCGCCGCATCTGCTTTCGCCGCGTCCGCTTCAGTGGTGACCTGTATGCCGACGCTCTCCGCGAGGACCGGTAGCCGGTAGTCGAAGTATCGCTGTGCGGCGGATTGCTCCTCCCGTGCCGGAATCCCCCGGTTCAACTGCCCGACGCCGCGCAGACGATTACGCAGACACGGATGTTCGTCGCGCGGGTTGTCATTCTCGGCTAATGCTTCGTCGAGCCACTTCCGTAACACCGAGTCGTCTACCGGTTCGCCTTTGTCCCGGGCCATCATGCGGCGTGGGAACAATGCAAGCGAAATGAGCATGTCGGCTGTCTTCTCCGCGCCCACGGCTCGGGCGGCGGCTTTGTCGGCGGCGTACTCGTCCACGCGGCGCAGGGCGAGCGTATACGCGTAGAAGAACGGGACGTACCACTCGAAAAACGGGACGAAGAGGATGTTCGCCGCGTCGTTTTCCTGCGCGAACCCGCCGAGGAGCATCCGCCACGTGTCATTGAGACGGTAGACGCCGTGCTGAAACCGGCTGTCGTCGCCCGCAATGTGGCCCATCTCGTGTGCGAGAACGGCGCGGAACTGATCCGGCGATAGCACAAGCATCAGCGGCATCCCGACCATCAGGATGTTCCTCTGCCACCCGAACAGGCCGAGCCGCGGCACCTGACACACCCCGGCGTTTAACTGGCGCGTCAAAATCACCTTGTCGAATTGTGGCGTCTTCAGAAGGCCGCGCAGACGGTCAATCTCCTGGAAAAGCGGGAGCGCCTCCTCGCGGGTCAAGGTTCGCCCGCCGGGTTCGGGGATCGTCACATAGAGCGAGCGCAGGACCGCGAAGCAGAACGCTATCAGCCCGAGGGTGAGCGGGACGGCGACGCGCAGAATGGAAAACATGACGTGCGCGTTCATGATCAGCCACCATACCCCCCAGAGCGTCCCGCCGAGGAGGGCGAACGCGAAGCCCAATATCAAGCCGATATAGAGGTACGCGAGCGCGACCAGACACGCGACGCGGACGCGGTACCAGCGCGGGTCGTCGCGCGCCTCACGCTCCAGTCGCGTCGTCAGTTCGGCATAGCGTTCGAGGGTCATCATGGGCTGTGGATACTCCTGGGGCTTCGAGGAGTTCGTTTCGCCGCCTCGCAGGGGGGGCCTGCTGGTCTACTCCGAATAGGAGTTACGCGGTTGGCGTCAATTGACGCCCGAATTTGTCCGTCCCACCCGCAAGCGGGTACCCGACGTCCGGCGCGGAACGCGTCTAGAGAGGCAATCGTCAAAACAAGTTTTGACTGTACTTGTTTCGCCGATGACGTGGATTTCAACCCGCGTACTTGATGAACCGCGTAACTCCTATTTCTACTCGCCGAACTACGAATACAGTGGCGGGAGAGAGGCG
>JAYUUO010000299.1:0-7000 GCA_043754515.1 Armatimonadota bacterium | reverse complement strand
GTGTGTCCCCGAATCCAGAATCGTTTGTATGAACGCCTTGCGCACCCACTTATAGCGTCCGCGCACCGCGCCGCCCTCCTCCCACTTGAGGTACAAGCCCTCGGACAGATCGGAATCGTCGGTGTCGCTCGCGCCGAAGCGGGACGGGTCCGCGCCCGTCTCGGCCTGGGCCTCGGCGAGCGACGCCCGCCAGGTGGCCGACTTGTAGAGGGACGGGCGGATCAACGCGGTCAGGTCTCGGAGTCGGCGAAGGGGGCCGGAGTAGACCACGGGCACCGACACGACCGGCGTCGCCTTTAGCACCTCGCGCCGCCGGTCTGTGGACAGGAAAGCACCGGTTTCCCGATCCAGCAGGTCGAACTCGGCCAGGTAGTGCGGCAGGGTGTCATAAAAAACGGTGTGCTTGGCGTAAAGCCACTCGCCGTACAGGATGTAGCGGTTCCCGAGCGCGTCTCTCAGCGCGGCCTGATGCACCGAAACCCATGTCTTGAACAGCGCGAACTGCCACTCGCCGCCACCGCCCGTCAAAACGTGCCCGCGACTCTGTGTCACCGGCTCGCCGTCCTCGCGGAACCAGACGCCGACGTTCGCGCCGTCCAGTTTCTCCTCGACCACGAGCGGTTTCCCGGCGATCTCCACGAACGGCACCCGGTCGCCATCGTCATCTTTCTGCAAGCCGGAGCCTTCGACATGCGGGGTGCGGGGGTATTTGCGTAATGCGTCATCCATGAGCGAGGTTCTTCCGCTATTGTATCGCCGGGGGGTGGGGAGTTGGTAAATAGGATGGGTGCGCCCGTGGGAGCAACGCCCCCCGCTCAGGAAGGCAGGGACACAACTTCCCGCGCCCGCGCCACATCCTTGTGCATCTGCGTCACCAACGCGTCGAGCGAGTCGAACTTCTCGGTCGGGCGCAACAGAGTGCGGAACGTTAGCACGATCTCTTCGCCGTAAATGTCGCCGTCGAAGTCGAGCAAGTACGCCTCCACGGTGCGCAGGGCGTCCGCTCCGGGCGTCACGGTCGGGTTCGTGCCGATACTGATCGCGGCGCGGAAATGGTTGTACGTCCCGTCGCCCTCGCCGCCGTGCGTCCCCACCGCCTTACTCCAGCAGGCTTCCCCGGCGTACACGCCTGCGCCGGGGACGAGGATGCCGGGTTCCGCTCGCACGTTCGCGGTCGGAAATCCGATCGTGCGCCCGAGTTTGCGCCCGTGAACCACCTCGCCACTCATCGTGTATTGCCGACCGAGCAGAGTTCCCGCCGCCTCGATCTGCCCCCCGAGAAGCATCTGGCGTATCGTAGTCGAGCGGCACGGCACGCCGTCCACGAAGACAGGAGGCACCGCGACGGCCCGAAAGCCGTGCTTCTCCCCGGCGCGGCGCAGGTACTCGATGTCGCCGGAGCGGTCGCACCCGAACCGGAAGTCCTCGCCGACGACCACTGCACGGGCGTCGAGGCGGTCTACCAGCCACTGTTCGACAAACTCGTCGGGCGTCAAGGCGGCGAACGCGCGGTCGAACGGCGCGACCACGACCACATCGGCACCACTCATACGAAGCAGGGCGCGGCGTTCCTCCAGCGAGCAGATCAGCGGCGGGACGCGGGCGGGCGCGAATAGGGCGGACGGGTGCGGGTCGAACGTAAGGGCGGTCGGCTCCCAGCCGTTCGCGCCCGCGATGCGCCGGGCCTCGGAGAGCAACGCCTGGTGCCCCCGGTGTACGCCGTCGAAAACGCCGATGGCCACGGCGCGTCCCGGCGAGCTTGCTATATCCGTCCCAGTGCCTCGGCCTCGTTCCATCGAGAACCAAACACTTTGAACGGGTGTGCGGTTCCCGTTTCGGCGTTGGCTTCGGCGAGGGCGAGCAGTTCGCCGTTGAAGAAAAGCGCGATCTTGCCCGATTGCGCGACGGCGACCGGAACCGCCCGCCCCATCAGCAGATCTTTCGCGACGTCGTAGTCCACCGCGATCATCGGGAAGTCGAGCGCGGTCTCCATCGGCGAGACGGATTCGGACGACAGGGATTCGAGCGGCACGGCGTCCGCGAGCAGGAACCGCCCCACCGCGTTTCGTACCAGAGTCTTCATGTGCGCGGGCAGACCGACCGCTTTTCCGATGTCCGCGCACAGGGTGCGTATGTAGGTACCACTCCCGCACGAGACGTTCAACGTCGCCTCGGCGCGATTACCCGGCGCGAAGTCGGTCATCTCGATGCCGAATATCTGAACGGTTCGTGGCTCCCGCTCCACGGTGATCCCGGCGCGGGCGAGTTCGTACAGTCGCTTGCCCTCGTGATGCACGGCGGACACCATCGGCGGGATCTGCGCGATGCTACCGATAAAGGCGGGGAGCGCGGCGCGTAGCGCGGCTTCGGTCAGCGCGGACGCGTCAGCGGTCTCGATTTCGGTGCCGCTGGCGTCCTCGGTGCTGGTCGCGGCCCCGAAGCAGGCGCGGGCGGTGTAGACTTTCGGCTCCAGCGGCATGTATGGCAAAAGGCGGGTCGCCTGCCCGACGGCGACGACGAGCACGCCGGTCGCGTCCGGGTCGAGCGTGCCCGCGTGCCCGGCGCGTTTGGTTTGCAGGACGCGCCGCACCCGCGCGACGACGTCATGCGACGTCATCGCGGCGGGCTTGTGTATGTTTAGGATTCCGTCTGGCATGCGCTACTGATTGTACAGGGTTTCCCCACGCGGTCGCCCCTGCTTCGGCGCATTCGTCGCGACTACGGCGGGCCTTGCGACAGGAAAGCCTGCCAGTTCGGGGCGTCCCGCGCGAACGACAACTCCGTGTATCGCTGTCCGAAGCCGTCCGCCTGATTCACGTCGTCGTGATAGTAACTGCTTGGCGACGGCATGTAGATGGCGATCCCCTGCGAGTTGGGGTGAAAGTCACCGTGTACACTCTTCACGATGGCGGCGTTCGCCGCCGCCTGCACCTGCGCCGCCGCGCCCTGCACCCGCGCGTCGCCGACGCCCGCCTTAATCAAGCGAACGACGTCAAGCAGATCCTTGTTCGTATCGTACGGGTTTTCGTAGTGTTCGGCCAGGCCACGGGCGTTGGCGATGGCGGCACCGTAGGTACCCTTTGCCGCGAGCAGGGACGCCCCGAAATCGTTCACCGCCGCCGCGAGCGGTGCCATTTTGCTGGCATCCAGCACCGACTGCGTGATGTTCGAGTTGCTACCGTACCCGGCCAGCATCGAATCGCAGATCGCGCCGCCGAGGAACTGCCCGTCTCCGCTCGGGTTAGAAACGAGCGTGTTCACCCAGCGGTCGTACGGATAGCCGGTGCCCGGCGGTGACTCCTCGGAGCCGACGATCCAGTTCGTCTTATCGCGTATCTCGTACGCCACTTCCGTCATTTGCATCAGGGACGAGTCCCACGCCACGAGGTCCCACTTCCGACCGCCGCCCATGTCTATCGCGGCGGGCAACTGGATCGTGTCAATGTGGGTGCCCTTCTCGTCGTCGTAGGAGAAGCCGCGCGTAACCGCCCTGCCACCAGGGATCTTGCTCCGCCAGCCCGCGCCGTGGTTCCAGAGCACGATGGCGTAGTGATCCGCCGGGAACGTCTGCGTGCCCCACTGGATGAACGCCTGTAATGTCGCCGGGTCGCCCATATCAATGTCCTCGCGGCGGGCGATTTCGGGGGACGCAACGTGGTTCGGGTCGGTGTCGTAGCGCATCACGAACCGGCGCGCCCCCACCCAGTTCCCGTCCGATTTATCGTCCGTGCTCTGGATGGAGTGGATTCGCTTGAACTGCGCCACGAAGGTGACGTTCGCATCCGAGCCGTACTGCTCGATCTGGTTCAGGTTCAGCAGGCCGTACTCTTCCAGGTCGTTCGCGCCGTTCATGTAGAGTAGCACCGTCCATTTGCGCTTCGGCTGGACGGGCGCGCCGCAACGCGCGTCCCACCCCGGTTGCGGCAGGAGCATACCGCCACGGCTACACCCGTCAGACAGCGCGCCGCCCTGCCCGCGGCCGGGAACATTGCCGCTCGGCGAGGGCGACGGCACGGTCGTGCCGTCGCCGCCCCCGCAACCGCTCAGAAAAGCGGCACTGTAAAATCCGGCGAACGCGAGAAAAGGAAGGAGCCGCGACGTGGCTGAGAAAGGGGTTTGTTTTTGTGACATATGTTCGAGAGTAACTTTTCCCGTTAGACACCGGAGGAACGACACTGCTTCACTATTCGTGACCGTTGTTGTTCGGTCCGGGAGTTGTTCGGCCCGTTCTCGAAGTTGTCGGCGCGGCGGTGGTAAAATAATGGGCGATGAACGAAGCGTCACCCCCGCCCCCCGCCCGCGCCCCGAACCCGGAACACCAGCCCTGGCACGCCGTCCGCCCACTGACCCGCGCCCGCAAAGACTCCGGTGCCGCGTACGTCCGCGAGCCTGTCGTCGTCGCGCAGATCGCCCGGCTTTCCGCGTTGCCTGACCGCGAGCGGCGCGACGCGCTCACCGCGTCCTACGACGGCAAAGACGCGCTCCGTCCGAAGGAGGAGACCCTTGTTTACTTCGCTCGCGAGTATGACCGGCGCGGCGACCGGAACACGGCGTGGGCACTGATGGAGACGCTGGTAGCCCGCATCCCCGGACATATCGGGCGCGAGGTGGCGAAGTGGCGGCTCCCCGAACCCGAGCGGGACGAATGCACCGAAAGCGTGGTCGTGGAGTTATACGACGCGGTCCGCTCGCACGAGCCGCGCGACGAGTTCTGGGAGGTGCGCTTCTGGGTCTGCCTGGACCGGCGTATACACGCGCACGCCGAGAAGCTACAGCGCACGCGTGACCGCGAGATCCGCCCCGCCGACGACTTCGAGTCCGAGGGGGAGAGCGCGCGCGGCGCGGAGGGCGTGTTCGCGTCGCTCGCCGACCCGCACGCGTCGCCGGAAGTGATGGCACTCCGAAAAGAGTTACAGAGCCGCCTTTCCGAAACGGAGTGGCAATCCGTATTTCTTAAGTACATCGAGAAGATGCCGGAAGAATCGGGCGACGCGGATAAGATCACCATCGCTCGCGTCCTGGGCGTCACGGGGCGGTCGGTGCGCAACTATCTACGCCGCGCCGAAAAGAAACTCCTCGATTCGGACGGCACACACGGACAGGTATAGGAAAATGATGAACACACAAACCGCCGACCGGGATACTACCCCGGCGGGTATCACGGGCGCGGAGAATCTGGATCACGACGCAGACGCCGTTCTGGTCGCGTTCGTGGGCGAACTAGAGCGCGGCGCGGCTAGCGTCGCCGACTGGAGCGGGCGTCACCCCCGGCTCGGGCGTGACTTCGCCCGACTCGCCGCGCAAAACTTCGCGGGCGGCGACACGGCCCCCGAAAACGACCCGCTGACCGCTGAGCGGCTGGGGCGTATCGCCCGCAACACGCTTCTGCGCTACAAAGCGGCGTACCTGGGCGCGGACGCGCTGACCGCGCTGATTGACAAAGAGCGCGGCATCACGGCGGCGCGGCTTTCCGAGGCGACGCGGCTCCCGGTGCCGTTCATCGCCAAACTGAACCAGCGGCTCTTCACGCTAGCGTCGCTCCCGCCCGCGCTGATCGGGCGACTCGCGGAGACAGTCGGGCGCACGGCGGATGAGGTAGCAGCGTTCCTGGCGGGTCCCCCGATGCTCGCCCGCAACGCGGCGTATCGCTCGGACGACGCGCCCACGGTCGCCGCGCAGGAGGATTTCGTGGCGGCACTACGGGCCGATGGGAGCGTCACTGCCGAGGCGCGGGCGATCTACGGGGGCGGGTGAGTCGCTCTCGTGGTCGCCCGGCAGGTAGGCGTCCCACATCGGGAGCACCTTGCGGATGGTCAAGAGGCGCAGGTGACAGCACCGCTCGAAGTCCTCGATCTGGCAAGCCGTCGGAGTGTCGGTGTCTTCGCTCCCGCCGAAGGTAGTTGTAGACCCACAGGCGGTAGCCGATCTCCAGGTGCCCCTTCCCGTCGCGTTCCACGGCGGCCAGGCAATCGTCGGTTATTTCTTCCACGGTGCGATACATGATCCGATTATTCCTATGGAGCGATCAATCTGGGGGGTTGGAGAGGCGTTCATACCTTACCCTCACCCGCTGTCGTTTCGGGGGCGCGTCGCGGAACGGCCTTCTAGCAAATCAAGGCGGTTCAACTCTTCAAGGCATTGTCGCAACTCTCTCGCGTAATAGTCGTAGGTGCCTTCGGGGAACGTCGCCGCGACCCCGTTCTCGATCAGACTGACACACGATCTACAACACCCCTCGCTCAAAGCCAGCATCATGGGCGTGCCGTGTTCGGCGCGCGAGTCGAGATCAAGACCTAGCTTTTTGTAGAAGGCTATCAGGGCACCACTCTGCTCCGCGCACATGGCACTATGTACCACCGTCTCCCCCTCGTCGTCCCTCACGTCCGTCCGGGCACCGTGGCGGATCAGTAAGTCGGCGACCTCGACGGTTTTGACGTGGAGCAGGGACCGCGTCGCGTCCGCCCCGTGGCGGAGAAGAAGTTCGATCATGGGCACGGAACTTCCTCCGACGGCGGTGTGCAGGGCAGTCTTCCCGAAAAAGCCTTCGGCGTTCACGCCCGCCGCACGCGACAGCAGAAGGCTCGCCACGGACAGGTGGCCCCAACGGACAGCCGCGATCAGCGCGGTGTTGCCGAAGCAGGGTTCGATGCCGTCAAGATCGTCAATCCGCGACAGGAGATCTTCGATGCCTTCCAGTTCCCCGTCCCAAATCCTTTCGATGAGGATCATGGCGGGGGTCATATCGTAAAGGGTCGTGTCGTAAGGGTTCATGACGCAAATTTCCAAGCCCTTGTCGGAGTTTCGAGGATGAACCGAGTCGCGTTCCGCCATCAGCCAGAAGAGACAATCCGTCCATTGTACCCGCCGATCCCTGCCGGATTACTACGAACCGTGTTCACCCGTAGGGCGATTGCATCATAGTTAGGCAGGTTCTGTCCGATTTCCCGCGGCCTCCTCGCGGGCAACTCCTGTCAATATCTCCTCCAAATAGTCCGCCTCC
>JAYUUO010000298.1:0-21059 GCA_043754515.1 Armatimonadota bacterium | reverse complement strand
CACGTAGTTCAGCCCGATCTTGTGGCAGAACGCCACCGAGCGCGGCTCGCCCCCGTGCTCGCCGCAGATGCCCAGCTTGATGTCCGGGCGCACCGACTTCGCCTTCGCCACCGCGATCTCCATTAGCTGGCCGACCCCCGTCTGGTCAATGCTTTCGAACGGGTCGCCCGGCAGGATCTTCTGCTCCACGTACGGCTTGAGAAACTTGTCCGAGTCGTCGCGCGAGAAGCCGAACGTCATCTGCGTTAGGTCGTTCGTGCCGAACGAGAAGAACGATGCTTCGACCGCGATCTCGTCCGCCGTCAGCGCGCCGCGCGGCACCTCGATCATGGTGCCGAACGTGTACGGGATCGAAATCCCCTGCTCGTGCTCGACGGCCTTCGCGGTCGCTTCCAACCGCTCGCGCACGAACTTGAGTTCGTTCACATGCCCGACGAGCGGGATCATGATCTCCGGGAGCGCGCTGCCACCGGCCTTGATCACCACAGCCGCGCCTTCAAGAATGGCGCGGGTCTGCATCTGCACGATCTGCGGGAACACGATGGACAGGCGGCAACCACGAAGCCCCATCATCGGGTTGATCTCGTGCATCTCCTCGACCGCGTGGAGCAAGGCTTCCTTCTGCGGATCGGACTTGCCGAGTGCCTTCAGCGTCGCCACCTCCGCGATCAATTCCTCGCGGTTCGGAAGGAACTCATGGAGCGGCGGGTCAATCAGGCGGATACAGGCAGGCTTGCCGCCGAGCGCCTCGAAGATGCCCCGGAAGTCCTCGCGCTGATACGTCAACAGCTCGTCAAGCGCGGTCTGCCGCGTCGCGTCGTCCTTCGCCAGGATCATGGCCTGCACCACCGGGCGGCGCTCGCCCTCGAAGAACATATGCTCCGTGCGGCACAGGCCGATGCCTTCCGCGCCGAGCTTGATCGCGAGGGTCGTATCCTTCGGCGTGTCGGCGTTCGTGCGTACCCCGAACTTGCCGCGGATCTCGTCAGCCCAGCCGAGGAACGTCCCGAACTCGCCGGACAGCGTCGCCTCCTGCACGGGCACGTTGCCCTCGATCACCTCGCCGAGCGTGCCGTTGAGCGAGATGTTGTCACCTTCTTTGATCACTTGCCCGGTCGCCTTGACCGTGAACGAGTTTTTGCCGACCGACACTTCGGAGCAGCCGGCGACGGTCGGGATGCCGAATCCGCGAGCCACAAGTGCCGCGTGCGACGTCATGCCGCCGCGCTCGGTGAGCACGCCCTGCGCCGCGAGCATCCCCTTCAGGTCGTCCGGGGACGTGTCGGCGCGGACCAGGATGATCTTCTGACCCGCCCCGCCTTTGCCCAGTTCGGCGGCGCGTTCGGAGTCGAATACCGCGATGCCGGTCGCCGCGCCGGGTCCGGCGGGCAAGCCCTTCGCCAGCGTCTCGTACTTCGCGCCCGGCGCGATCACCGGAAGGAGGCACTGCGTCAGCAGGTTCGGGTCAACGCGGGCGATGGCTTCCGCCTTCGTGATGCGCCCCTCGTTCACGTTGTCCACCGCGATTTTCACGGCGGCGGGGCCAGTGCGCTTGCCGGAGCGGCATTGCAGGATAAACAGCTTGTTCTTTTCGATGGTGAACTCGATGTCCTGCATATCCTTGTAATGATCTTCGAGCGTCGAGCATACCTTCACGAACTCGGCGTAAAGGCTTTCGCTGTACGTCCGCAACTCCTCGATCGGGAGCGGCGTTCGCACGCCCGCGACGACGTCCTCGCCCTGCGCGTTGATCAGGTACTCGCCGAAAACCTTGTTCTCGCCAGTGGACGGGTTGCGCGTGAACGCCACGCCGGTGCCGCAGTCGTCGCCCATGTTGCCGAACACCATTGCCTGTATATTAACGGCGGTGCCGATCTCGTCGGCGATCTTCTCGCGGCGGCGGTAGATGAACGCGCGCTCGTTGTTCCAGGAGCGGAAAACGGCGGTGATAGCGTCTTCGAGTTGCGCGAAAACGTCCTGTGGGAAGTCTTTGCCGGTCTGCGCCTTGAAGTGGGCCAGATACTCCTCGCAGAGCTGCTTGAGGGCGTCCGCGCCGACTTGCAGGTCGTCGGTGACGCCTAACGCGGCCTTCTTGTCACGGAACATATGCTCGAAATGGTGCTTGGAGAGGTGGTCGGCGAGGTGCGAGTAGGCGACATCGGCGAGCATCATGATCAGGCGGCGGTACGAATCGTACACGAAGCGGGCGTTTCCGGTGGACGCGACCATGCTCTTTACCGTTTCGTCGTTCAAGCCGAGGTTCAGCACGGTGTCCATCATGCCCGGCATCGAGAACTTCGCGCCGGAGCGCACGGACAGCAGGAGCGGGGAGGTCGGGTCGCCGAGCTTCTTGCCCTGTTCGCGTTCGACGTCGGCGAGCGCGGCGCGTACCTCGTCCATCACGCCGTCCGGGATACGCTGACCGGCGGCGTAGTAGTCGTTACAAACCTCGGTGGTCACTGTAAATCCGGGGGGGACGGGCAATCCGATGTTCATCATCTCGGAAAGGTTCGCGCCCTTGCCGCCAAGGAGGTCGCGCAGAGATTTGTTGCCGTCGCGGAAAAGCCAGACGCGCTTTTGGGTAGCCATAGTAAGTTAGATTCCTTCACACAAATTAAGGGGTGTTCAAAAAAGTGTAGCCGCGCGGGGGCGTGAGACGCCACGGGCGCGGCAAACCTTCGCATTGTACCGCACGGTGTTATAGGGGGTCAATCGGTGCCGTAGGGCGATTGCATCATAGACCGGTTGCTAGTCAGGTGAGCAGGGGGCTAATTTCGGGTTCGGGCATCGCTGGTCAGTTCTCGCAACGAATTCGCGGCACACTCCAATCGGTGCAAACGTTGGGTCGGGGTGAGTTTCAGGTTCTTGCGCAGGAGCGACAGGTCAATGCCGTTCTCGTCCTGCTCGCCGTACGGGTGCGCGGCGAGCCACTCCTCCATGCGGACGCGTTGCTCGGGCGTCAACTCGGCGGCGGGGGCGGGTAATTCTGGGGTTTCTATACAACCGACTGTACCCCGCGCTGTCGGGGCGTGGCTAGCCGACTTCCGCATCCTGCAACCGCCGCAACGCTTCGAGTTGCATGATATGTTCCCGGTCTTTAGGTCTGTCGGCGGCACGTTTCATGGCGATCAAGTCGGGGATGGACGCAACACGCACCGCCCGTCCGTCTATTTCCATAACAACGGCGCGCTCCCACAACCCCGCGAAGCCGTCCACTCCCTCCGGCTCGGCGAGCAGATCAAACGCACCCCAATCCGTGTCGAGGGTTAGGTTCGTGCTGTTGCGGAAGACTTGTGCGTCCAACACGGAAGGTAAGTCGGCGGGGAGCCCGCGAAGGCGGGCATGGTGGGCAGTCAGAACTGTCGCGAGAGTCGCCGCGTTATCCCGGTCGCGGGCGAACGAGATGTCCATATCGAACGTGACGTTACTACCGCCGTGCAGGTGTAGGGCGACGCCGCCGATCACGACGAACCGCGTATCTGCCTCGGTGAGTGCGCGAAGAATGTTCCGGTAGCTAATTTCGGGTTCGGGCATGCCGGGTCAGTTCTCGCAACGAATTCGCGGCGCATTCTAATCGGTGCAGACGCTCGGTCGGCGTCCGCCGCAGGCTAGCCCGGAGGAGCGACAGGTCAATGCCGTTCTCGTCCTGCTCGCCGTACGGGTGCGCGGCGAACCACGCTTCCATCGCGGCGCGTTGTTCGGGCGTGATTTCGACGGTAGGCTCTTGCGGCACGACGGTTTCCATGATTCCCATTCTACCGCGATTTAAGGACTGCTAACGGACTTGCGCCCCGTTCAGCAGAACAATTGCGTCATCGTTCGGGTTGCTTTCCCGGCTTGTTCTCCGCGAGTTCGGGACGCGAGCGTTTTGGAAGGCTGAAGGGCGCGGACGGATGGACGCGGCGGCAGGGCGCCGGCTTGATACAATGCTCCCCATGAGCATCGCTGTCTTCAAACGAACCGCTCCCGCCGCCCGGTACGCCGCCCGTTGGCCCGCCCGCAAACACGATCATTTTCTGATCCCGGCGGGCACGCTCCACTGCTCCGGCGCGGACGTCATGGTGCTGGAGATCAGCGCGACCCCCTACATCTTCACCTTCAAGCTGTGGGACTGGGGCCGAATGGGTCTGGACGGCCTGCCGCGCCCGATCAATCTGGGGCACGGGGCGAACAACGTCCAGTACGACCGCGACGCCGAGTGGGCGCGTACCCGCCTGATTAACCGGTTCGATCCGGTGGCGCGAGGGGCGGGTTGGCGCGAGGAGCGGACCGGTCTGCACCCGGCCGAGTTCATCGAGACCCGCCGCCATTGGTTCACGGGAACGGTGACGCACAACACGCGCGGCACGGTGAACGTTCTGAACCTGATTTCCGGGCGCGAGGCGATAGTGGAAAGTCCGGGCGGCGCGTTCGAGCCGTTCGTGGTCCATTACGCGGAAACGTTCATCGTGCCCGCCGCCGTGGGGACGTACACGATCCGCCCCCACGGCGAATCGGTCGGGCAGGAATGCGCCACAATGAAGGCGTACGTACGCGTCTTCGCGTAGCGCGAAGCGGAGGAGTGTTTCCGCGCGCCTGTCACCGCTCGTCGCGGAGCGGCGATCCGCTACGACATGCTCACCCTGAAAAGCTCGGTTACTACGACAATGGGTGGAACGCGATGATTCGCGACACCCAACTCCTTAACCTGTGCATAGAGTCAAGCGGTAGCAAATTCTACTCAGGGACGGGATAATGGTTTGTGAACCTACCTAAGACGGGCGAAGTTCGAAGGATTGAGTTCGATCGCCGGTCAAAAATCCTTTACCTGTTGTGATGTTTCAGCCTACCATATAGATTTGGTTGCCTACAACTCACCCGTATGATTTCTCTTAATTCAATTAGCACTCACTAATTTGCGAACCGTTATGCCTCGGTTTAACAGAAAGCTGTATTGATAAAATCAGCATTTTGATTATGCTTTGGATGAAGGGGGCGCGGCTTCGCCCATAAGGTCGGCTCAACGGCCGGAATCGAAGGTGCTAGGAAACCAGGGTCTAAAACAAAATAATGTCCACGCCAAATCCCAAATCCAACTTGTTCAATGCGGCTGACTCAGCACTCGGATACATTTATCAGTGTCGCTACGCCCTCTGGCTTCTTTTGAAGCGTGGCCAAATTGATGCATCCGCCGAAATATCTATAGAGCGGCTTGACGATATTGCATTCGACAGAGGCACCTCGCAAGAGCGACTACAAACCAAGCATTCTATAACCCGAAAGGGAAATCTAACTGATGCCAGTGCCGATCTTTGGAAAACACTTCGAGTATGGTCAGAGGGAGTGATAAGAGGACAACTCACGATTCCCGGGTCTATTCTCTGTCTCGTGACTACTGCAGCGGTATCGGATGGAAGTATCGCGTCGCTCTTGCTACCCAAAGTAGATGGCTATATTCGCGATGAGGCGACGGCGCAAATGCGCTTGGAAGAAGTCGTGAGAAATACGCGAAGCCAGCAGAAAGAACTGGTCGATTCACATAATACCTTTATGCGCCTGTCGTCTGCACAACGCTCTGACCTTATTAGGTCCGTATACATCCTCGCCGAGCAACCTAACATCATAGACTTGGGATACGAATTACGTGGAGTGTTGAAAGGACGCACTCATCCCGAGCATTTGGATGGTATGTGTCGTAGGGTGGAAGGTTGGTGGTTTGATCGAGTTGTCCAGCACCTCGCGGGCGAAGTAGGTCAATCTGTGATCCGCGCGACTGATCTTGACGACGTGATCCAAAATATACGCGATACACAAAGGAAAAGAGACCTACCATTGAATTGGTGTTTCGCCCAGGCTCCAGATGCAGCTCCCTCGGTAAGCGACGATCGTGTATTTGTAAAGCAGTTACGGGTCGTAGATTGTAATGACAGTACCGTCAGCGAGGCAGTTTGCGACCACTATAAAGCCTCTCAGGAACGATCACAGTGGATTCGAGAGCGGTTACTCTTTATGGAAGATTGGAATCAGTACGATTTACGGCTTGTAGAGGAATGGCGACGGCACTTCAATTACATGGTTGAGGATCTAAGCGAATGTACCGATCAGGAGGTTGAGCGGAAATTAGGGCGCACCTTTTACCGTGAAACGCAAGACCGTCAAGTTTTGATCAGACCCGACAACACCTATCTGACAGTTATGAGAGGGGCATTGCATCGCCTCGCGGATAACAGCAAGGTTGGCTGGCATCCGCGCTGGTCAGAGATGTTTCCTTCAAGCCTGAGCGAAGCTAATAAGCATGAGGGCGAAATATGACTCCCTGGCAGGATCGACACTTTGAACTGGCAAATCTTATGAACCCAGCCTTCTGCGGCTTCCTGATCCTAGAAGCCGTTCGCAGTTACGGGAAAACAGCCAGCAAAGGCATGCCTTTGACTCTCATATTCTTGGTTTTGCCTATCGTGCTTTATAAGCCGACGCGCGAGATCATGCCCAGATCCACGACAACAATGTTCTTGGTGTGGGTTCAAGACCATCCACAGGTGCGTCTGGATTTAGTCAATCACATTACCAATACCACGCCCTTTACACGAGAGTCCTTGCGATTTCTCATGGTGCGTCATTTGTTAGATGTGGATGATGATGGAGCACTCCGCATCGGCTCTGGAGAACTGAACAAAACGCGTGGACTTCAGAGTCGGACAGTGTCGGGGACCGATGAAGTATCGGAGTGCGTTGATCGAGCAAGGTTCTTAGGCCGCTGGCTCGCGATGTCATCAGACGAGGCGACCATCTACAATTTCCTCGGAATCCGACCTTGAAATCATGTTCGAGTTGGTACACCGGCATAGCTCAATGAGGCAACAATTAAATGCAGATTCTTGATATCGTAATATACGGTGAGGGCGGTAAGTTACGGCGGATTCCTCTCCGGCCCGGACGACTAAACATCATCACAGGTGCATCGAAGACTGGGAAATCATCCCTCATTCACATTGTCGAATACTGCTTGGGACGCGGTACAAGCAACATATCAGCTGGTGTTATCGAGGACAATTCCCAGTGGTATGGATTGCGGCTACTTCTTCCGAGCAAGCAGATATTCATAGCACGCCGTGCGCCCGGCTATGGCAAGAAGTCAAGTTCGCAAGTGTTTGTTAGCACCGGTATTGAGGTCGGTGTCCCCTCTCATGAAGAACTGTCAGCACACGTGACGAGCGACATTCTGTCGCCACTTTTGTCGGAACTGCTGGGCATAGCTCCGAACCTTCACATCCCGCCCGAGGGACAGTCCCGCTTGCCGCTCGAGGCGACAGTCAGACAGGGCTTTCTCCTGACGTTTCAGGAACAATCGGAAGTTGCGAACCCGACGATGCTGTTTCACCGACAGGGCGAGACTGGTAGAATGCAGGCAATAAAAGATGCCCTCCCCTATTTCCTCGGGGCTATCCCCGATGATAGGTTTGCCAAAATGAATGAACTAAGCGAGGCGAAGCGAATTCTCGCCGTTGCACAGAAGCGTTTGAAAGAAGCAAAATCCCTCCGAGGAGTGGGTAATGGGATTTCGCTTGGCTTGGAGTTGTGGGCGGCGGCGAACGAACTTGGCCTGATACGATCAGCCGCTACCCCCCAGACACCTGAAGAATTAGCACTCGTGCTACGACCAGCACTTGAGTGGTCCCCCGCCGAACCGCTTCCCATCCCAGGCGACGTTACCGGTAGCTTAGAAGGCGAGCGTTCGCGCTTGGCTGCGGAAATGCGCAACATACAAGACCAAATACGCTCTGCGAACGAATGCTATATGGGACAAAAAGGCTTTCAGTTTGAGGCGAATCAGCAACGCGCTAGGCTTTCGTTCGTGAACCTCTACTCCGCTCCCACAGACGCAGATGAGATCATCTGCCCAATCTGTGAGTCACGGCTTGAACATTCTATTCCCAAGGTGCGCGATTTAGAGCGCTCGCTCGCACGGGTAGACCGACAACTTGATACCGTAGTGAGAGAGGAACCGCGCTTGCGTGAGTTTCTAGACAAGGCACAACAAAAGCTGACTGACGTCAAGCAACGCTTAACGGATGTAAGGGGACAACTAAATATCCTAATTCGGCAACAGCCTGAGATGGGCGAGCAACTCAGATCCAATGCTCAATTCAATCGCATCCTCGGTGGCATCGATATTTATCTGAGGGGCATTACATCGTCGGTAGAAAACTCTGAAAAGGAGACGGAGGTCAACAAGGCGCAACAACGGGTGGAAACGCTTCAAAAGGAACTTGATGATACAAGCGCAGAAGAGATGTTGCCCTCGATCCTCAGCATCATTGGGAAACGCATCGGAATGTACGCAAAGTCGCTTGGACTGGAGTATCAGAATGATCCGATTCGCTTCGATTTGAAAAACCTCCAAGTGGTCGCTGACACAGAACAAGGCCCTGTACCGCTAAGGAGAATGGGAAGCGGAGCCAACTGGGTAGGTTACCACCTTGCGACTCATTTTGCTCTCCACCATTGGTTTGTCCAAAAAGACCGCCCAACTCCCCGATTTTTGTTTTTGGATCAGTCAACTCAGGTGTATTATCCTCAAGACCGTGATGCAGAAGGGTCACTCGATGTTTTGGAAGAGGACGACCGCCAAGCAGTAAAGAGGATGTTTCGATGGATGATTGAAGCGATGAAAGATTTCCAATCGCAGTTCCAAGTCATTGTTATTGATCACGCGGATATAGATGAAGACTGGTTCAAAGAGAACATCGTGGTTGGAAGTGACGGCGAACCAGAGAGATGGCGCAACGGCCGAAAACTCATTCCCACCGCGTGGTTAACCAGCACTCCAACTCTTGGTCTGAGTGCCCCAACAGCCCAGGAAGTGCTTTCGCTGTGACATGACATTGACTGCTCTCTAAGAGGTATACATTAAAGGAAGTGAGTAGTTGCGCGTGAGGTGGTAACGATCCTCGCGTTTCACCGCGAATAATTCACCTACGAGCAGGCGTCTCACCGGACATTGCGATGGAAGGGCATGTTGGCGCAGCGAAGTCTGCTGAATGCTAAGCGACGACGTGCAACCGATTTTGGCTGGTTGAAGCAGTGGGCACTCAATCGCAGAGTAATCCTCACCGCGTGAGCCCGGCGTGGATGTGATGAAGACGTGATGAAAGTGTAGCTGGAAAAGAGTAAATCTTCCGTGGTAGTCATTGCCAATAATTGTGGTCAGATTTATGAACTCAAGTTCTTCATCACAGCGGCTACTTTTACGACATAAGCGCATCATGTGAGTGATACCGTCAAGGAGGCCGTGTCATGGATAAATCAAGCCGCCGTTCCTTTCTCGAATCCGCCGCCATCGCCGGCCTGGGCGCGTCGTCCCTATTCGGCGTTGGGGTTGCTACCGGACACGCCTTGGGCGACACCGCGGCACCCGGTGGGACGCCGCTGAACCTGGCACCGCCGCCGAACGGCTACGCCGCCGAGGCGACGCGGATGACGCGGGCGACCATCGGCCGGTTCTGGGATCCCAAGGTCCGCATGTTCAAGGCGACCGTGATGAGCGCGGAGGCGGTGCCGAGCGACGCGGCGCACAACCTCGGCTATGTGTTCTGGCCCTCGCAGATCGCGTTGCACTCGCTCGTCGAGGGCGCGAAGACCGACCCCGCGGAATACGCGCCGCAAGTTTGGCAGATATACGGTGGGCTGGAGAAGTATTTCAACGGGGGCATGCACGCCTACAACGCCTGGCTCTACTCACCGGGGAATCACGACGCTTATTACGACGACAACGTCTGGGCGGTGATCACGCTCGCGGAGGCGTACCGCGCCCTGCGCAAGACTGAACCCGCGCACGCGACGGTCTATCTGAACCGCGCCACCGACATCATGGCGAACTTCATCCACGGCGGCTGGGACGACACCGGGAAGCCGGGCGGCGAGCGGTGGGGGACGGACCCGACGAAATCGGGCACCGCCGACAAAACCGTGTCCGCGACGGCGGGTGCGGCACTCGCCGCCCTCACGCTCGCCCGCGCGGGTCGGAACGCTTCGTTCAACATCGCCTGGGGCGCGTCCGCACTCTCGTGGATATGGACGCGGCTTCGGGACACCGACGGCCTGATTCTGGACGGTCTGAAGGCACCCAACTGGGCGGTGATGACCACGAAATGGACGTACAACACCGGCGTCACGATGCGGGCCTATGTGGAGCATTACCGCCTGACGAAGGACCCCGAGAGCCTGAAAAAGGCGGCCCAACTCGCCGCCGCCGCCCTCAATCATACGTCGCGCCTGTACGACGGCCTCGTCAGCGATCCGGGGAAACGGTGTTTCTACGACCACACCTACTTCGTCCACTTCCTGCTCGACGGCTTGCTTCAAGTGAGTCAGGCGACGCCGGACCGGCACCTCGCGCGGGCGATCGCTCGCGAATGCCGCCGCGAGGCGAACTACGCCTACAACTACATCCGGGACGACGCCGACAACTTCTACTGGCGCAACTGGCGCCTGTGGTGTATCGGGCCGGAGCAACTCGCCCGGTGGGAGCGTTTCACGGGGCAGACGGCTACGCTACAGACGGACGCCGCGGAGCAGTCGTCGGACCGCTCGCGGTGGGTCAAGACGTTGCTCGCGAACGCTTCGGCGTCGCGCCTGTTCTGGATCGCCGCGCGTTTCTAGCCCCGCGCCTCGTGCCCGGCGCGGGCCGACCGGCAGTGTCAGTTCGGCGCGCCGAGCAGTCGTTCCGCCTCGCGAAGCAGAAGCCGTTGCTCGACGCGCGTCTCGATGTCCGGGGAGGCGGGTAGGGCGTGTATCTTCTCCAGGTACCGGGTCGCCTCCGCTCTATCCCCCGCCCGCGCCGCTATCATCACGAACAGTATGTAGTCGCTGAACCGGTTGTCCGGGGTGAAGGTGCGCAGCATCGCCTCGCAGTCAATAGCCTCCCGGAGTGCCTCGTCGTTCGTCCCCGCCCGGAACAGTAGTGCCGCCAGGGTATTGCGGTCCGCCCAGAGCGCGTCGAGTAGCGCGTCCTTTTCTCCCTTCGCCTCATCCGCCTGCTTCTGGGCGTCCGCGACCGCTCTACGGGCGATACGGATCGGCGTCGCGTAGTCCCGTAACCCGTTCGCACCCAAGGCGCAGGTCCATGCGACGTAGTTGGCATTCTCCGGCGTCGTGTTCGCGCCCCCGAACCGCTCCGTGGCTTCGAGGCACAGGCTGCGGTATCCGGGCAGGTCGCTCCGGTTGAGAAGCGCGTAGGCGTGCCAGGGGTACATGACGGCGGTTCCGGGGAACTGCTGGCGGTACGCCGCGCATTCGCGCGCCACATCCGTCCATCGCTTCGCACCGAGGAGACAGTCAATACGTCTCCGGGTCAGACCCTCCGAGCGCGGGTAGCGGCGCGAATAGCTCGCATACGCGGCGTATGCCCGGTCATACTCGCCCTGCTCGCGGCGCAACGTGCCCAGCCACAAATACCCCTCGTCGGCGGCGACCGGGTTGGGGTTTTTGAGGATCTGCTCGAACGAACGCGCCGCCTGCTCATACAAGCGCATCGCCATCAGGCACCGCCCCCGGAGTTGATGATCCATCTGGGCGGGGTCGTACTTTTCGAGCGCGGCGAGGTCGCGCAGGGCGTCGTTATACTTCCCCAGTTCGTGGAACGCCCGCGCCCGGTTCAGGTACGCTGATCCCGCCGCCTGCGGGCGTAGCGCGATACACTCGGAAAAGTCGGCGATGGCGGCGGGGAGATGGCGCAACTTCATATGGCAAAAGCCGCGTTGCGCGAGGGACTGGTAGTCGCCCGGCTTCCGCGCCAGAGCGACGCCGAAGTAATGGGCGGCTTGCGCGTAGTTGTCCGACGACCTTTCCCGGTTCTTCACGTCGTCGTAGATCGAGGCAAGCTCGAAATACAACCCGGCGAGTTCCACCGCCGAAGCGACGTCCGTGGGGTCCCTGGCGATACGCGCCTTGAGCTGTTCGGCGCGCCGCTGGTTGTAGCTGTTGAGCCGGTCCAGGGAAAGCTCCGCGCTCTTGCGCTGTGTTTCCGCGCTCCGGCGTTGCTCGTCGGCGTTCTCCCGTTGCTCGTTCGCGAAAAGGCTCGCTTTGCGGGCCTCATCGGCGGCTTGTCGGGCTTTCCCCTCCTCCTGCTCCGCCCGCGACCGCTCGGACTGCGCGATCCCGGTCTGATTGAGAGCGACCTTGCGTTGCTCCTCCGCATCCCGGCGGCGCAGTTCCGCGATCCCCTTCTGCCGCAGGGCGTCGTTGCGGGCGGCGACCGCTAGTTCCGCGCTGGCCCGCTCCGCCTTCGCCGCGGCGTCCGCCCGGCTCTTCTGCGCCAGTGCCTCCCGCCGTGCCCGGAGTGCTTTCGTCTCGCCTTCCTTCGCCAGTTGCCCGCTCCGTTTCGCCGCGACCGCGCTCTCATCTGCCCGTTTCGCGCTCCGCCGCGCCGCGCCCGCGTTCCTCTCCGCGCTCTGCTGGTTGCTTTTCGCGACCTCCTCCGCGATGTTCGCCCGGTTGCGCTCGGCCTCGGCCCTGGTCTGCTCCTGGCGTGCCTGCTTTGCCGCTTCCCGCGCCTCCCGCGCCGTCTGAAATAACTGGACGGACAGCACCGCCATGGCGACGATCACGGCGACCGCGATGGAGCCGACCTGCATCCGCGCCGTAAACGCCGCCTGCCGCTGGCGTCGCAACTCGGCGTCGGGCATGTTTTTACGCACCCAGTCGGCATCGAAGACGGTCTCATAGATCCGGTTACGGAGTCGCAGGGATTCGGCAGGATGCTCCGCCCGCGTGATCCCGGCGAGTCGTAGCAGTCCGCATAGGGGGTTCGTCTCGTCATCCCGGATTCGCTTCCCCGCCCGCACTTTGCCATATAGATCGAGCACGTCTGCAACCGGGAACTCGGAGCGGAGCATCCTGTTCTGGACGAAGGATAGGTTGTCGTCGCCGTCCAGCGCGCTTTTCGACAGGAACAGCCGCTCCGTCAGCCTGTCCACGTCCGCCACGGTCGTGCAACCGCCCTGGAGAATGGCGCGGCACAGGCGTTGCGTCAGATATGGGTGGCCGTTGGTCCAGTACAGCGCGCGCGCCAGTAACTGCGCGCCGTTCGCCCCCATCCCCCGTGCCAAAGGGGCGGCCTCCGCCGCGGTGAAGTCGGTCAGCGTGATGCGGTGGCCGATGTTGAAGGGGGAAAGACGGGTGTCCTGTATCAGATCGGCAGGCGTCGCGACGCCGAGCAGACAGAACGTCAGGCGGTCGTAGACCGCGTCCCGCACGCGCCGGTTGTAGCATTCGCGGATCCCGGCGAAGAACTCGTCGGCAGAAAAGGGGAGTGAGCGCACCGAATCTATCTCGTCCACGAACAGGACCAGTGGGCGTTCGCCGAGCGCGGGCAATACCACCTCCCGCAACGCCACGAAGAAGCGTTGCATCGGCCCAAGGTTGGCGTTCTCGTGCCAGAAGTCTTCGCACTCGTCCTCCAGGCATAGTTGCTCGCCGAGGAGGACGAGTAGCCCGTCATACCACTGCTCGGGAGACAGGTTCTGCCCGATGGCGGTTAGATCGAGCACTACCACCGCCGCGCCGTGATCCGCTAGGCGGCGCACGGTGCGGATCATCAGGCTGGACTTGCCGATCTGCCGTGTATTGAGCACGTAGCAGAAGTGGCCCGCCCCGAGTGCCTCGTACAGGTCGGTGTCGGCTTGCCGAACTATGTAGGAGGCGGCGGTCGGCGGGAGCGTGCCGCCAGTGACATAGAAAAGCCCCTCGGCCCCTTGCGGAGGGGGGGCGTCGTCACTCGCGGGAGGCAGATGTTGGGGAGCGGTCGGCATTCAGGAATATCCCAGCAGGCATTATACTGCCGCCGAACGCCCTATCGTTTACAGGTCGCCGGGGACGGGGATGGGCATTCCCGGAGGTAGTCGCCGGGGAAAATCCTCGCCGCCTCCCGGCGGCTGAGGGATGTTCATCACCGCCTGCACGTACCACTTCCCGCCGTCGCTAACAAGCGAATACATATAAGGGGTGGTAACACCCGCGTCGCCACGCAACCGGACCTGCACTAACGCCTGATGGACGTAGCCGGGTCGGCCCTGCACGCTCGCGGGAAGAAAGTCCACGCTTTTCGCGGTCAGCATCGGCGCGTACCCGCTACGGATCATCATGCCGAATCGCTCCGGGCTCATGCTAGCCCGCGTATTCGGCGTGGCATACTCTAAAGATGCCCCGAAGTTATTCGCGCGCAGGGCGTCCAGTTGGCCCCGGATGCTGGACTCGATCGCGGCCTGCGTAGCGGCATCCGTCGGGTGAAAGACGGGTGGCTTGGGGCGCGGGCGGGCCGCTTTGCCCGACCCGGTACGCGCCGCTTTCCATGCCTCGCGCGTCACCGCCTCCGACCGGTCTTCCCGCGTCTGATCGGCGTGCGTGGCGAATCGCACTCCGGCGGTTATCATCGCGATCAGCAGAAGCGGGGCGATCAAGTACAGGAGCATGCGGCGGCGGGGTGGCGCGCCTTCAGGCGGCGCATCTTCCCCGCGGGCTGGTGTCGGCAGTGACATGGGCGTCTAGTTACTACCCTTCTCACAGCCGCCGTGCAGATCGGGCGTCGAGTAGGGGAAGATAGTCGGGTTGCCGTTCGCGTCCCGCGCCCTGCCGGGGGCGAACGAGCGTTGCGCGGGGAACAGGGAAGCGGTCTCGAAACCGACGTCCGGGGTCGGTGCGAGGGCGACGGCTTTGTAGGCATACGCGCTGGCGGCGATCACCGCCGCGATCGTGCTCACGGCGATCACGAACGCCGGGCGATACGTGGCGCGGCGCGACAGGAAGTGCGACGGCGTGGCCGGGCGTAGCCGGGGCACCGCGTAAGGGGCGCCGCGCATGGCGAACGCGGGCAGACCGGCGTCCTGGCGGATGGCACCCGCGACCAGTCCCGATACGCGCGCCATTTCGGTGAAGTGCTCCTGGCAATGAACGCAGGAACGCAAGTGGTAGCGCACAAGGAGTGCGTGCCAGGGGGCGAGTTCGCCGTGGTGCAGTAACAATATATCTTGATCGCGCCCGTTGCAATGCATGGTCTACCCCCTGACTCTTTCGGTTAGTTGCCGTGCCCGGCGCGGCGCGGTCACGGGCGGTTCGCAGTCGAGGGTGCGCGTGGCGGAGACCGCCGCCATCCGCTCCACCCCTGCCATCCCCTGCGCCACCAGGTCATGGCCGCGATAAAACTGATATTTAACTGTGTTCAGGTTGCGTTCCAGAACGCGGGCGATCTCCGGCAGCGTTAGCTCCGCCCAGTAGTACAGGTCCAGGACTTCCCGTTGCGCCTGCGGCAACGTGTCCACGACGATGCGCACCGTTTCGCGCGATTCCGCCGCCGTGTACAGCTCTTCCGGCGTCTTGTAGGCGGTCCTGTCGCCGGTCGGCGCGGCGCACATCGCGTCGTTCAGTGTCCCCTCCGTCAGCGCGGTGGTAGACACCACCCCGGACGAGCGTTTCTGCCCCCGGTGGTAGTCCATACATTTATGCACCGCGACGCCGTATAAAAATGTGCGAAAACAGGCGCGGCGCTCGAAGCGCGGCAACGCGTTCCAGACGCCGATCCAGACATCCTGTGCCAGATCGTCCACCGCCTCCGCGCCGACGCGCCGCCCGATGAACCCTTTGAGTTGTGCCTGATACGTCGAAACCAGCAGATCGAACGCCCGCTGGTCGCCACGCCGCGCCGCCTCGACGAGGCCGACTTCCCCGCCGACCACATCGCTACCCGTAAACTTTTCGGTTATTCGTTGCCAAAGAGACAAGCCTGTCACACTCTTTCCCAAACGGATTTCGAGCCGCTTATTGTACGCCACTTCGCGCCGCCCCGCGAGGAACGAAACTCGGATTCATTCTGTTAGTCGGGGCGCGGCATGGTTAAGTTGGTATGCCCGCCTCAGCCGGCGCGCAAACTGAACCAGACGGCCAGCGAACGCCACAAATGTTGCCCGACCGAGGTGTTCGCGAAAAGCACCACCAGCGGGAACGCCGCGCACAGCGCGAGGCAGATCATCAGCGGCCCGAGACGCTGACGCCGCGCATACAGGCGCGATACGCCCCGCGCGTCCACCAAACGACTACCGACCTTGAGCCGCACGAGGAAGGTGGAAGCCATGCCGCCGCGCCCCTTGTCCAGAAAATCCTCCAGGTGGGAGTGCGTGCCGACCGCGACGATCAGATCCGCCCCGCGCTCGTACGCGAGTAGCAACGCCGCGTCCTCCGAAGTCCCCGCGACCGGGAACGTCTGCGCGGCGAGGTGTAGCGACTCGACGCGGCGCAGGCCTGGCGCGACCTCGCCGGAGGTTTGCGGGCGGGCGTAGGCGTGGACGATCAGTTCGGCGCCGCATTTCAGTCCGGCGTCGGAGACAGAGTCCATGTCCCCCAGTATAATGTCGGGGCGCACACCCAGTGCCAGTAGCGCGTCGGCGGCACCGTCCACCGCGATCACCGCCGGGTGTTGCTCGCGCAGGAACAGGCCGAGTTGCGCCAGATCTTCCTCGTACCCGTCCCCCCGGACCACGATCAACACCGCCCGACCGGTCAGGAGCGTTCGCGTCTCGGGAACCGTCACCGGGTCGAGGAGCAGGGCGCGCTCCTCGTCGCGGTCCAGGTAGCGCAAAGTGTTCTGCGCGAAGTCGGAAAGCGCGTCGTTCAGGTTCGCCCGCGCCGTGAGTATCCGCGCGTCCAGCGTGTCGGCGGTGAACGGCGTTAACTCCGCCGCGCGGGTGCCCTGCTGGAGCGACGTGCCGGTGATCGTGACCGGCTCGTTGTCGCGGAGCGTGTCGAACAAGTCGGCGGCACCCTCCGCCCGCTCGTAGCAGAAGACTCCGGCTTGCAGAAGTAGCGCGGGACCCCGGTTCGGGTAGCGGCCAGAGACGAAGGAGGCGTTGTTTATCACCGCGACGGGCCGCGCCGCGATCAGGGCGCGCGCGGCGACGCTGTCAAGGTCGGGGTGGTCCAGCACCACCACTACTCCAGGCGTCAGGTCGGGGGCGAGTTGCTTGGTGCGTTTGCCCAGACGGAGCGTGCCCGCGAGCCGCTTGCCCGGCGCGGAGGCGGGTTCGGTGACGCCGCGTCCGGGCGGCGTGAGTGTGAAGTAACCGCTGCTCTGAGCCATATGACGATATTACGGCGTTTATGCGCCGAGTGTTGCCTCCCACCCGTTTCCCAGGACGGCTGGGGGCTTGCCCCGCTTTGTAGACCACCTGCCGCGCCCGGCCGTCCCTCTCGCCCGTCTCACAAAGGCAAGGAGAAGCCCATTGCTTAAGTGCAGACGGACCGATTTCCTGTGGCGTTTGACACATGTTTCTGCTGAGCAGAAACATGATCGCCCGGAGACGATTAAGCCGACTACAACGGCTTACCGAACTCTACGCCCCGGATGCCGTTCTTTTTGAACAGCGATTTCACCAGGTCGCTCACGAGAAACCAGAAGACACGCCCCACGCCACTTTCTTGAAACACTTCGGGCGCGCACATGACCGTGTTATCCTCGGGCGGCGAGTAGGAAGGCTTCAGCGGGCCGACATACACCCCGTGCCGGTACCGCCCGCAGGCGACACACTTCGCCCCAGCATATTGGAAGCCTGCCGTGTCTGGATCAACCGGGAGATAGCAGGTCGGGATCGCGACGCGATACCTGTCCTCGTTCGGGATCGCGAGATACCGAACGCCTTGCACCCGGTTGTCGCTCAGGACGTCTTGCAGGTGCTGACTGAACAACAAGAACCCGTCATGCGTCAGAACGACGTCGCCGCGTGCACGGATCTTGATGTCATCCTGCAACGGCATTTGCAGGGCCTTAAGCTCGTCGAGCTTGCCGCAGACCTGACACCGGACTGCGGCATAGGCCGGGCGTAGTGTTCTAGGCTTCCCGTCCTTCCAGAACAGGAAGTTGTTATAATACTGGTCCTTGGGCACCAGCCACCACCATCGCTCCACTTTTGTCATGTCACTGCGTGTTTCCGTTTTTGATCGCGTGAATCACCTCCGCGTTGAACCGGTCGTAGTAGGCGCCGCTCTGGTACTGCGTGTGGAAACGGTCGAGAGCGGTGAGGCGTTCGGGGAGCGTGAAGTTTCTTCTCACGACGGCACCGCTGTTCCCATTCCTGGCGAACATATCCACGGTTGCGCCGCCTACCTGTTTCGTTTCGTTCCGCAAAAACGTCTCCAGTGCCCTGTGTATACGTGTGCCGGAACTGGTTCATCGGCGTCAATGATGAGTGGCCGTAGGGCGTCAGGCTACCCAGAGATCGCGGGAAGAGGTGATGGTCGCCCGCGCACGTATTGTGAACCCACGCGCCGCCTTGTGCGGTGCCGACGAAGTAGGAGTGGTCGCCCTCCACGGTCGCGTTGAACACCGCGTACCCGCCCGGCAGTGCCTCGCGCTCGACCTTGACCACCACCAGGCGCGGCCCCGCCCGCGTCAGGATCTGCGTCCCGATCCCCAGGCTACCCGCCTCCACCCAGCCCTTCGGCGTCATGAACGGGTGCTCGAACGTCACACCGATCCGCTCCACGACCTTCCCGCTTCCCGCGTCCGCGAGCGACACCCACGCGATCTCCGCCGCGTGCCGCTCATACACGTCCGACACGCGCTTCCACTCCGTCGCCCCCGTCACGGCGTCCCTGGAGACCGCGTACAGCGTCGCGGGCGCGCTCCCCGCCGCCTTCGCCTTCGCGTGCTTTGCCGCCCACTCGCCCCGCATCGCCCCTATCCCGCCGCCCGCCGCCGCCCCCTTCGCGTCCTCGTCCGGCGCGGCACCCCCCGTCCACCGCCAGGCCGTGCGCGTATCTCCCACGAAGCAGACTCCGTTGGGCGTCTCGAACACCTCGACGTTGTTGCTGTCCCCGTACCCCTCCCCCATCGAAGACCCGCTCGCCTCATCCGTCATCGAAGACCCGGACCCGTTGTCCCAGCCCTCTCGCTCCGACTCGAAACCGTTCGTCGCGTTCCCCGGAGACACCATCTGACTCTCGCCCAGCGCGTCCCCGATCCCGTTTAGAGCCGACGTGTGGATAAGGACAGCCTGCGCCGCCGTCGCCAGGTTCACCGCGTCCGACGCCAGCCGCACCCCGTTCAGCAACATCCGCGTCACCGCACGCTTCTTCTCGTGCGGCGGTGCGTCCGCGTCGTTCATGACCTCCATGTTGTGCTGGAGTTCCCCGAACGTCTGACCCATTGAACTCCCTAGCTCCGTGCAGTCGAGTAGCAAACCCAGCAACGGGTGCAACCGCCCCGCCGCGCTCCGGGCACCCGCCTTCACGAACGCCTCGACGCTCGCGTCGCCCCCGCCCAGGATCACCGCCGCCGTGTGCCGGGACATCCCCTCCATGTAGCCGTACACCAGCTGGCTCAACCCCTCACTCAGGGTGGAAGATATCTCCATCTCTAACAGGGTAGCCAGGCCAGACGGGTCGCTATTGTTGACCGGGTCGCCCGCCGCGTACGCGTACTCGTTCGCGTCCGCGTCCGCCGGGTCGGACGAGAGGAACCGCCCCGACAGCGGGTCGTAATACCGCGCCCGCAGGTAGTACAGCCCCGTGTTCTGGTCGTACTGTTCCCCGCCGATCCCCAGGTAGTTCGACGAGAACGGGTCGCCCGCCGTGTTCCCGACCTGCCGCGGCATCCCGAACGCGTCGTACTCGAAGCGCGCCGGGGGCGTGGTGGCCCTGCTCCTCCCAATCGCCGCTGATCGGCACGGACTTCTCCAGGCGCACGCTGCTCATCCCCATGCGCCAGCCGACGCCGAAGTCGCCCCAGGCGATTTCTCTAGGGTATCAGTTCCATCTGCAACAGAACGCCCGGGAATACGTGCCGAAATAGGAGATGAAGAAGGAGGGGGCGGCCAGGATCCGCTCGATCTTCGCGTCCCGTGATCTGGTGACGGCGCAAGACCTGTTAAGGACGACGGTCAAGGAATATGAGGCGGCCGCGCCGTAATTAAAGGGGCGGATGGAGGAAGCCATCCCCGAGGGGCTGATGGTACTCGCCTTGCCCGAGGGTCAGCGCCGTTTCCTGCGGACCAGCAACGGCTTGGAGGAAAAACGCGGTGTTTGTTCCGAGCGGGTGAACAAGGAGTTGCGATGCCTCAGCAAAACCGCCGGGGCGGTTTGTGCGCCTTCCGGGTGATCGGCTCGTTCGTGTCGGAGCCGTCGTGCCTGCGCCTCGCGTCAGCGGTGCTGATGGAGATCGGGGACGAGTGGGAAACCGGCAAGTCGGCAGAAACTTCGTTTCGCCTATTTTACCTTCCGATGGAGACGAAGCAACCATAGCGACTAAGCAAACTTCGGGATTTTACATACAGAAGATTTGTTGCACTGTCGATGGGTCTGAGAGGCTCACAGAAATGTTTCCTCCGGTTGTTGCAAATCGAGATTTAGAGCGAATTTGTACGACGACGTGACAACAACTCCGCTCCCGTTATATTGCACGTCAACAAAAGGATTTGACCTTTGGAGGACTAAAATCCATTGCAGTTGATTTGCACCATCTGTACAAGCAACAAAACCCTGAGTCCCATAACCGCCTTCGCCGACGTAAACAAAATGTTCGGCAGCCTTAACACTATGCAATACATGAATAGATGTTACGGATTCACCATCCCATGCATCGTACAGATCTTCAACCTCTGATTTGTCTTTGTCAAAACGGTAAACTTCATTATGAACGTGCGTTATTCTGTATTCGATCTTGATAAATTTATTGTCCTCTGTGATGAGTCCGTCCACTAAAGGAACTTCCATATTGTTCCACATGTCAGAAATTGTTTGCATAACTGTATTTCCTCTAGGGGTGGTCAGTGATCCTCGGAATCTCGCGTATGCCATTGGGTGGAATGGCACCACCATTTCTGAGCTGTAAAACGTCATTACGTCGGATAGAGAACTTCTGTCCCCAAGTTTTTGGAACTTTCGGAGCCTGATTTCCTGGTTGCACCGGAGCAATATCAGTAGGCTTGACAACCTTTTAGGAGTTACGCAGTTGCCAATTTAGGTTGGTAGAGGGATACTGGTTTGTGAACCTCCCTAAAACAGACGAAGTGGATTACATCCAGTTTCTAATCGCG
>JAYUUO010000297.1:0-7065 GCA_043754515.1 Armatimonadota bacterium | reverse complement strand
AGCCAGCACTATTCGGGACCGTCCGGGCCGGTGACGCGGCGAAGCCACTCCCTAACCCGTAGAATGAATATGTCATGACGAAACTGAACAAGCCCGCGCTTCTGGTGGCGGGGGGGACGTGCAACAAAGCCGCATATATTCTGGTCGCGTGCGCCGCGGTGCTCGTAAATACCTCGCTGATCAAGCCCGTGCTCGCGCACGAAGGGGCGGAACTTCCGCTCCCGAGTTCCCGCGCCGTTCGCCCGCCGGAGGAACTGGCGTCCGCGCCCGCCGCGCGGACCGTGCTCGCGGAAGGTCGCGCCGCGGTCGGTCCTGCGGAGACCGGGGGAGTTCTCGCCGCGAAACAGGCCGCCGTTGCCATCGCGCTCCGCAACGCCGTGGAGAAAGTGGCCGGGGTGTATGTCGCGGCGAACTCCCTGACGCGCAATTATCAGCTACTTAAAGACGAGATATTGACCCGCGCGGACGGCTACGCAGTGCTTAAAGAGATCGTCAGCACGACGCGCGAAGGCGACATCGTCCGCGTCGTGGTACGCGCCGAAGTTTCCACCCGCCCGCTCGCCGAGCGGCTGAAGGCGTTGCGCCTGACCCGCGCGTTTCGCGTGTTCATCGAGTCGCCGGAGGGCGTGCCCGTCGCCGACCTGGAGGCCGCCATCACCGAGGCCGGGTTCCCTGTGGTCGAAAGTAGGGCGGACGCCGATGTTATCGCGCGGGTATCGCCGCGTTACGTCACTGTCGCCGACACGCCACTCAAGACAGCCGCCGGACCGATGACGCTCCACTCGGTCCGCACCACGGTGCGTGTGACGGTGCTTCGCGCGGAAACAGGGGAGAGCATCGGCGCGGTGAGCGGGGGGGACACGGCGGCGCATATCGCGCTCGCGACCGCGCGGAGCGAGGCGGCGCGCGGCGCGCTCGCGGAATTATCGTCGCGTCTGACCGGCGTGTTGGTCACGCTACCCGCGCGGGTATCCGAGCCGGTCGAGATTATTGTGTCAGGCGTCGGAAGCGCGACCGAGGCTGCCGCGCTCGCTGAAACCATCGCCACCACCGTGCCCGGCGTTCAGAAGGTGTCGCGCAAGAGTTACACGGACGGCCGCGCCGTGTACGAAGCCGACGTGCTCGCCGACGCCAACTCGCTCCTCGCCCGCGCCCTGGAAACCGCGCCCGGACTGAGGCGGTTCCACCTGCGCGTGACACGTGAGACGCGAAGCCGGGTGGTAGCCGAGTCCACGAGCCGAAACTCGCATTAAGGGCGTGACCAGGGGCGGGGCGTTTTCGGTGGGCTTGCCGGATGGTTCGACGTCCGGGATAGCCTTATCCGCCGGATTTAGTATGTCAGGAGCGTGATGATCTCGCCGCGATCCAGCCGCTCGCGCCCATTCAGAAACGACAGCTCGACCAAGAACGCGAACCCGGCGACGGTGCCCCCGAGTCGTTCCACGAGTGCCGCCGCCGCCATGGCAGTGCCTCCGGTCGCCAGCAGATCGTCCACGATCACCACGCGGTCGCCCGGCTCCACTGCGTCCACGTGCGCCTCGACCGTGTTAGTGCCGTACTCGAGGGCGTACTCCTGCTGGATAGTCTGGTACGGTAGCTTGCCCATTTTGCGGACTGGCGAGAATGGCAGTCCCAGCTTGTAGGCGACGGGCACGCCAAACAGAAATCCGCGCGATTCGATCCCGACGATCCGGTCCGGCGAGAGCGCGACTATCCGCTCGGCGAGCGTGTCCACGATCTCCCGGAGTGCTTCGGCGTCCGCTAGCGCGGGCGTGATGTCCTTGAATAGGATACCGGGTTGCGGGAAGTCAGGCACGTCCCGAATCAGGGACGCGGCGCGTAAGGGTGTGTTAACTACAGGTGCTTTGTCGGCGACGGGAACGGTGGGCGTATTCATGACAGGCGAACAACTCCTCCGAACGGGTGGGCGTATGGCAACGTCGCTGACGGGACTCCCGATGTTTTATTGGCATAGTTGGCGATTGGCGGGGTGTTTTCCTGCGTGAATCCGCTTACTCGGGAACATCGGCTCTCGAATGGCTTATCCTCGATCGGGCGCGGGGTCTGGCCTCACGGCTCGCCTTCCCGCTCGGATAGACTATGGCGTAACCTGGCACATAGGCGAGCCGTTCCCGCCCGCGACCGGGTGCCCGCTCGCGGGTGGCAACGGCTCGCCTATGTGCCAGTCGTGGGAGCGGAGCGTCTGTGGCTTACTGCCCCTGTCCTAGCGCGTACCCCGGCACGCCGTCGAAGTCGCACAGGTTCTCGGACTTGATGAAGTCGAGGCCGACGCCGGTTATCTTCGCCATCATCGAGATGATGTCCGAGTGACGGATCGTGCCGTCCCCCGTGGTTGCCTTGAAGCGGCACCGCCAGTGATCCGTCAGGAACGTTTCCGGCAGGCCGCCTGGCCAGACCTTCACGCCCCGGTTCGTGATCATCTCCAGACGGAGCGACTCGCTGTGGACCGCGTTGATCGTCGCCGCGAGATCGTCCGGCGCGTCGCCGTTCCAGTGCAGGAAAATGTCCACGCCGACCAGCGTTTTGTGAGCGGGCGTCCGGGGTGCGGCGGGTTCGGCTACTATCGGCACCGGGGAGAGATGGTCGGTTGCGGGCGTATCTGTGGCGAAGTGGGCGGCGGGCAGGTGCTCGGGCATCTTGCCGAGGTTCGAGATTACGGCGTCCGCGAACGCCACCGTGCCGACCTTCTTTTCGCTCACGCCTTCGGTGTAGATGTCGGCGGTGTGTCTCCCGCTTTCGAGGGTGTAGAGCCACGCGTTCTGAACCCGCGTGGCGACCTCGGGCTGACCGATGTGTACCAGCATCATCACTGCCGCCTGGAGCATCCCCGACGGGTTCGCGATGTCGCGGCCCGCGATAGTCGGCGCGGAGCCGTGGATCGCCTCGAACATGGCGACCGACGCCCCGATGTTGGCCGATCCCGCGAGTCCGACCGAACCCGCGACCTGCGCCGCGATATCGGACAGAATGTCGCCGTATAAGTTTGTGGTCACGATCATGTCGAAGTCGGTCGGCGAGTCGGCGAGCCGGGCAGCCCCGATATCCACAATGAGATGATCCTGCGCGATGTCCGGGTAAGCACCGCCTATTTCGTCGAAGACCTTGTGAAACAACCCATCCGTCAGTTTCATGATGTTGTCTTTCGTGACACAGGTCAGTCGCTTGCGCCCGTGCTGGCGGGCGTACTCGAAGGCGTAGCGCACGATCTTCTCGCAACCGGGGCGCGTGATCAGTTTCAGACACTGCATCACCTGATCCGTCTGCCGATGCTCGATGCCTGCGTACAAATCCTCTTCGTTCTCGCGGATGATCACGACGTCCATGCCAGGGAACCGTGTGTGGACATAGGGAGCATAGGCGACATTAGGCCGTACGTTCGCGTACAAGCCGAGTGTTTTACGTAGCGTGACGTTCACCGACTTGAAGCCGCCGCCCTGTGGCGTCGTGACCGGAGCCTTGAGTAGCACCCGCGTCCGGCGCACGGAGTCCCACGCCGCGCGCCCGATGCCCGATGACACGCCTTCCTCGTACACGGCCATCCCGATTCGCACCGGCTCGATGGCGAGCCGCGCCCCCGCCGCGTCCAGTATCCGAAGCACCGCGTCCGTTATCTCCGGCCCGATCCCGTCCCCGTGCGCAACGCTGATTGGCACCGCCCCGTCTTCGTTCCCGCTTCTGTTTGTCATCTCGTACTCCTTTACGATTTTTATTACACGTATTATAATACACGAAATGCGTATCGTGTCAAGACTTGCGGTATACTATTTCATGGAATGGACGTTCTTCACGAATCACACGCATGTCCTTGTCTGTCTGGCGGGGGACGGCGAGATGCGCCTGCGCGATGTCGCGCTCAAGGTCGGCATTACGGAGCGGGCGGTGCAACGGATTGTCGCCGAGCTTGAAGAGGCTAAATTGATTGTCCGCGAGCGGGACGGGCGGCGCAACCATTACACGCTCGACTATGACCGTCCGCTCCGCCACCCGCTGGAGGCGCACCGCACCGTGGGGGACCTGTTGCGGCTCGTGGTCGCGCCTCCCGAGCCGCCCGGAGGTAATCATCCGATACGTGGGTGATCATCCGCTGTGTAAGGCGATCATCTGCTGTATAATCAGGCGTCCGCGACGAGATAGAACGCCCTTTGTCGCGCATCACTCATGTTCAAAGAGGTGAATCGAAGATGCTGGCAGAATACCTGAAGTCGCTTCGTATGGTGCGGAATGTTCCCACGTCCGTATAGGCACGCAAGTGCAGTCTAAACCGCGCCACGCTGAGCCGATGGGAGAGCGGCACATCCGTCCCCCGCGATGCCGAACTTGCGACGGCACTGGCCGCTCTGGGCGCGACGACCGCCGAACAGCGCGCCGCGTTTCGTCACCTGGCACGGGCGCGCGGCGGGAATGGCATCGGGCGGACTACACCGTTCGTCGGCGATCTTCTTTTCCGTTGCGATCTGCTCAAAGCCTTGCGCCTACGCAAAGGCTGGACGCGCGAGCGTGCCGCCTCCACGCTGGGTGTTTCACTCTCGGCCGTGACGCACTGGGAACTTGGCAACTCCTGGCTATCCGCTGAACAGTTGCCTCAAACGTGTCTTCTCTATGATGCTTTGCCCGACGGAATGGACGACCCTATTATCGTGCAAACATACTCCGGTGATTTCCGCCTGCTGGATCTGTACTACCTGACGCGGATCGCGCGGCTCCCAGATGTGGCGGGCACCGCGCGCGAGGCGCGGCTACGACTCGGCTATGCGAATTACCTGACCACGGACGGACGGTGCCAGGAAGCCCGCTCCGAGATAGGGAAAATGGCCTCCACTGGCATATTGTCGCGCGACGCGAACATGCTCGCCAGCCATCATATATTGCTCGCGGCGACCGCGCGCCGACGGGACTCCGACCCCCATCGTATTTATGCCATCGGCAAGTTGGAGAAGGCGTTGCGGGCGGGTCTTTCCGTTTCGCCGAAGTTACGCGTGGGTCTGCTCGGCTATCTTGTTCGTCTCCTGAATGACGTCGGGCGGCACCAAGCCGCCGCGTCACTGTGGAACGACTACTTCGTGGCGGTCGAGCGGCTGGATGACCCGCTGGAGTTGACCTGGGCGTGGGGTGTTCGCGCCGACCTATCCGGTAGAGCGGGTGATTTCGGCGTCGCCCTGGACGCGGCTGAGAGGATGACCGGCCCTACCACCGGCTTCGGCGGGCAGTGGGGCTACTACGCGGACAGGGAGACGGGCATCATCCTCTGCACGCACCGCTACTACGACCCGAGCAACGCCCGCTGGCTCAACCGCGAACACCGCTTCTATTTAGCGACCATATCCTGAAAGCGCGTTGAAATGAAGAAGCTTCTGGTGGTGATGTGGTTATCAGCCATCAGATGATTATACCGCTCGCTGTCAATCCCCGTCGGGTGCGTGTGCCACTCGCCGTACGTCTCCGATAGCACGTTCACCTCGGACGATCCATATGTGGCTCCATTATCTTTGTCAACGGCACTTGCGGGGTATTGGGCGTGGTTCGTCGCGAGGTCGAGCCGATACACATACGAGGTGCCGAACTTTTCGAAGAAGGAGTCGCAAGCGAAGGGAGTAAGAACCACCACGTCGTCGAATAGGGGCGAGTTGACAGGGAAGCCCGCATCGGAAGGGCACCGCCAGAGTTGGTTGTTCTTTATGTAAGGAACCAGCACATCGGTCAGGAGCGGGAGTTCTTTCACTATGTCGGGGTCGGGGGACAGCCCGCCCCACGCCTCGACATTCTTATCCACCGGGTCACAGGCGGAAGGATAGAGACTATCGTAATCCTGGGCATAGGTGGCTATGGCAACCCCTATTTGCCGCATGTTGGAGATGCGAGCCGACTGACGTGCCTTGTCGCGAGACGAAGCGAGGACGGGGAAGAGCACCGCGAGCAGTATACCGATGATACCGATCACGATCAAGATTTCGAGCAAGGTGAAGCCTTTTATGTGTCTTCGCAAGGTCAATATTCGCTTTCTGTAGGTTTGCCAGTCGCAGAGGACGAGCGTCATGGAAGGCTTTACTACCCTCTCGGCGTCATTGGGTGTAGCCGGATGCTTTCAACGCCTTCTTCACAGCCTGTTGGACATTGGGTCGCTTATCATCCATTAACGGCAGTATCAAAGGGATGGCCCGGGGGTCTTTCAGGGCAATTAGCATCTTCAAAGCTAATATTTTATCCGTTGAGCCATTGCTACCCCCAGGATTACGGATCATGTTGGATGCCAATTGCAACACCTCAGCCTTCTGATACTGGTTGAAGGATTTAACGGGACCAAACGTCATAATGATTTCCCCCCGTCAGAGAAGGGATGTGGTGTCTGACTGTGGCAAAGAACTACGCAGTTGGTTGGAAAGCCACTTCATTTGCGGGTCGGTCAAAGTTCTTGTATTCTTGACCCCATCCCAAATGTCTGTAAGTGCGACGTAGTCACTGCGGCTCATCACACCGAGTTTTTCCATTCCTGTGGCAACTCCCTCTGTTCTCCGTCTTTCTTCTGCGGAGTGACGTAAGTCGTCTATCCGTGACTTGGTCAGTAATCCTAGAAGAAGCACTAGATTGATGGACACTAAAATCAGAACGATCCTTCGGGTGAGGCCCATTTTTTTAATTTCTACCATTTGATGCTTATTACCTGTGTACAAAAACTACAGGATCCTGGCGGAGCAAAACCAGAGAATGTCCGCCAGCATCCGTAGTAGGATCGATCCCTCTGCGACTAAACTTCAGTGTTCGCCGCGCACATAGCGTCCGTCGCGTTCAACATGCATTGTTTGGCTTTGTTAGGGTCGTTTGGATAAGTAGTCGTGCATCCACCGTATATGCATCCAGATTGCACCTTGATGTCATTTTGGAAAATGCAACAGGCCGTTCCTACGCTCACCCCATCGGCCAGAGCAACAAGCTGCGCTCCGGCAACTAGAGACAGGGCGGCGATGAGAAGGACGCTCTTTTTGACCAGAGATTGGCGAATCGTTTGAAAAGACATGGTTTGAACCTTTCGAGATAGTCAGTTATCGG
>JAYUUO010000296.1:0-21245 GCA_043754515.1 Armatimonadota bacterium | reverse complement strand
ATAAGCAACACGCGTTCGGCGGGCAGGTGGGGTAGCCCGGCGCGAACCCGCACATGACCGACGCCCCCGGCCCGTTCACCGCGAGCGCGGCGACATGCCCGCGCAGGCCCCGGAACATCGCCGACAGTTCCGACACGCCCCCCAGCCGCTGGCCCGGCAGGAACGGGTTCATCGCCACCCGGATGCCGGGGAACCGGAAGCCCGCCACCGCCTCCTCACGGCCCGCGTCCGGGGCGAGCAGCTTCGCAAGTACCCGGTCCGCCTCGCCGCCCGCCTTCACCACGCAGACATAGCCGTCCGCCTGCATCGCCCGCCACTGCTCCCACGACAGGTCCACACGGCCGCCCGGCCACGGGCCGCAGTCCGTACATAGGTACGAGACGCCCGCCTCGCCCGCCGCGATCACGGTCACGAAGTGGTCGTGCTCCACGTGTGCGATCACCGGCTTGGGCAGGTGCCGCAAGCCTTCCTCGTCCGTCGCCAGCACGTGCGCCCGCACATCCCCTTTGCCCATCGCCCGCAACTTGTCGCACGCGCTCACGAGGTCGCGGTCGTTACTGCCGCGCCCGGTGTGCCGCACCACCGACTTCATCAGCCGCTTGTCGCACGGGAGGCCGAGTGCCTTGAGGCTGACGGCCAGGCCTGCGACCGCGCACAGGGCGTCTATCTTGCGGGGGCGCGGGATGCCCAGATCCGAGAGCGCGTCGTGCCCGGCGGCGCACGCCCCGGCGTGACGCAGGCGGAACGCGGCGGCGCGGCGGTCGAAGCCGACCGGGACGGGGTCCGTCTGGTGGAGCAGATCGTTAAAAGAGTGGGCGGCGTCGCGGTACTGGCCGTTCATGTACAGGGCGAACGCGTGGTCGAACCAGGCCCGCCCGTGGAGGGGCGAGTGAGCGGGGGCGAGGGCGCGTGCCGCCGCGAAGTGGGCGAGGGCGTCCTCGGGCTGCTCGCGGAGCGCGAGGTCGCACTCGCCGACGAGCAGGTGGAGAGCGGCCTTGCGGCGGGGATCGGCGACAACGCCTCGTAGTTCGCTCCGCCACGCCGCGACGGTTTTGGGAGGGGGCGGGTTGTGCATCATGCCGCCCTCGTCGAGCAAAGATTTCTCGGGGAGCGGTAGGGGAAGGGAGGTCGCGCCTCCTGACGTGTCGGCGGCGAACCCCTCGCCGCCCGTGGCGAGGGCTACGGCGGCGAGCGCACCGACGGTGGCGGTCTGCTTCAGGAAGGCGCGGCGCGACGCGGCAGTGACTGGTGTCGGGTTATCTAACGAGTTGTTGTTCTTCAAAGGGATTGACCTCTTTTTGATGAGCGGGCATACAAGAAATAAGGAATCCGTCGTACGATTATTCCGGGGACACTATTCTGTTTTCAAGGAACGCTCCTCCGGCATGAATGCGGGAGCGGGACACGTTCAAAGTACGGCGAAACACCACGGCTAGATTCTCCTCCGCCGTAGCGTATTACTTCCTTGCCAAAGACAGTATCTATACTGGATTTCCAAAGTTAATGTACTGCCGAAAAATCTGTATGCACGACCCGAGGCTCGTTGGGGCCGCGCGACGCCCAACACACTCCCGGAGTTCACATGTGTTGACAAACGTGCCGCGCGAACGTTACGATCACTCAAAGGCGCGGAAGGGTAAAGAAACGAAATCCGATGCGGACGCTCTATCTGGTGCAGGAAATAAATTGGGCCTACGATGATCAGTGGCATTACGAGGACGGCGCGATCCCCCGCAAGGCGTTCGCGAGCCGCGACGACGCCGAAGCCTTCCGCCTTCTGCGCGAGAACGATTCGCGCGAGAGCATCGTCGCAGACGAAGATGAGGGCTATTGGTCGTGTAATCTGGAGGAAACGTTCGGCTCCTTCGGCGCGTTGACAACGCTGGGAGACGACGAGATTGATCGGCGACTTCTCACCCTCGGGCTACCAGAGTACGTCTCGGAAAGCGACGCGGGGCCGGACGGCAACAGCGGCTGGTGGCGGAACCTGTGGGCGGCCGTGGACACGTCGGAGAAGCGCGACGCCGTGTGGCAACTCTTCGACAAGGTACGTTTCCACGAAGTCGTGGAAGTCGAGGCCGAGTTATGAGCGACACAGTGTACCTTGTTCGTTTGCGCGAGGCGTTTAACCGCGTCGATTACGATGATACAAGCGCGAAATTCAACGCCGAGGCCAACACACGTCTATTTGGCTCGCGAGATCAGGCTACGGAGTTCGCCACCCATACCGCGCCCCGGCACAGCCCGTTCGATACACAGGCACTCGATCTGTTTTCTGATTTAGCGACCACGGGATCCTTCACTGTGTACGCGGGACCGGACGAGATGCACTGGGAGTCCTATGTCGGCGCGGACGGCACGCTCGGTGATTTATCGGAGCCGCTCGAAGTGGACGGGCGCACGCTTGATTCCGGGCGGCGCGTCGTCGAGTCGGTGCTGATCGCGGCGGTAAAGGGCGCGGGCTTGCCGCCACCCGCCGCTCTGCCGGGTGGTGACAGTCGGCTCGAGATATGGCGCGATTGGTGGACCGAAACAGTCTCGACGATGACCGACGCCCAACGCGCCGCTGTTTGGCAGGTCTTTACCGACAACCCGTACTTGATCATGGAACTGGAGGCGGGGTTGTAGACGAATGGCGACACGAACCGTTTACATCGTCCAGCGCGTCCACTGGGAGTACAACGACGGCTGGCATTATCCCGGTGATGAGACGCCGTTAAAGGCGTTCGCCGATCCGCGAATGGCTGAGGACTACCGCCTCATACTGGAGCAAGAGGCCCGCGACGCGCAGCTGGACGAGAAGTGGTGGCAGGGCAACGACTCGTTCTCCTGGTGGAGTGAGAACCTCTTCATCACGTTCGGCACGCTCACCGAGATCAGCACGCTGTTTGAAAGCGATATTTTGGCCGGGCTTCGGGCCAGTGGTTTTTCTGAACCGCCCCCGTACAACCCGGTGCCAGGCGAGAGGTCTGACCCGGCCTCCAGCTACGAGTGGTGGGACGGGGGCTGGTGGTCCTCGCTATGGGACGAGGCGCGGAAACAGAACAGGACGCAAACAGTCTGGGACCTGTTCGACAAAATACGGTTCTTCGAGATCGCCGCCGTGGAGGTCGAGTGAGCCAATCCCTGTTTATAGTCGAGGCGCGTAGCGACTTTTCGCCGTTCATCAGCGAGCGGCGCATCGTCGGACCATACGTGCATCGGACGAAGACGTCGCTTCCCCGGCGCGCGTTCTTTGATCGCGCGGGAGCGGAGCGATGGGCACTCGAGAATATGCCGACTGATCTGAACCCGTTTGAGTGTTGTTCTTACGACGAGGAAGATGACACGTTATATCTCCTGTTTTGGGAATCCGAAGACGGAAATGAGGAAGAATATTCGGTCTCAATATCCGAATTAGGATTGTGTATCGAGGGGATAGGGCTGACCCCGCCGCGCCTTTATGCACGATGGAGTAGCGGCGAACGATGGAGCGGGGGCGACTGGTGGCGCGATTGGTGGGTCGGTCGAGCGGCGATATTAACGCCTATCCGAAGAGCGGAACTCTGGCGGCGTCTCATTCCCCAGCCGTGGCGCATCACGGAAGTCGAGGCCGATTTGTGAGCGGCGTCCATACCCGATTAATCAAGTGGCTTGCCGATTAGCTGGCGTTCGATGACGCGCATCCCCTCCGCGCCCGCCTCGGTCTCGTCCTCGTGCCCGAGCAGGTGGAGCACGCCGTGGACGAGGAGTAGCGCGATCTCCTCCTCCACCATCCACCCGCGCGTTTCGGCTTGCCGCCTTGCCGTGTCGAGCGAGATGGCGACATCGCCGAGCACGTCTCCTTCTTCCAGCGGCCAGGAGAGCACGTCGGTCGGCCTGTCGTAGCCGCGCCACCGTTTGTTGAGCGCATGTATGCCGGGATCGTCGGTCAACAGCACGGACACTTCGGCATCGGGGCGACCTGACTCAGCGAGTAGTGCGCGGGCGGCGGTATTCGCCCGTGCCCGATCCGGAAGCGCGGACGCAGGGAGGCGGCGCAAGGCGGGGGCGAGAATCCAATCCATGCCGCCATTGTACGGCATGTGCGCCTCCGACTCAGGTGTCGCGGCGCGGGCGGCGGCGCGGCGGGCGCGGGGTTTCATCGGGTACGTCGTGCGCGATAGGCGACGCGCCGTCCGTCAGCGAGTCGGGCACATCGGCGGTCAACATCGGGGCGAAGGCGGACGGGGGTGGAGCAAACGACACATCTGGCGTTGGGTAGTCCGCCGTTTCCGGCAGACCGGGCACGGTTTCGGCGGGCTTCGCGCGCTTATCGCCAGGGTAGGAAATGCGGGCGTGGAGTGCCCCCGACAGCGTGCGTGCGAACGTTTCGCGGACGGTTTTCAGTTCCCACAGCGTCAGGTCGCATTCGTCTAACTGGGAGTCAGAACGTTTGTCCTCAATAATTTCGGCAACGAACGCCTCGATCCGTGCCGGGGTCGGCTTCTCCAGAGAGCGGGAACCGGCTTCCACGGAATCCGCCAGTAGCAGTATTGCCGCTTCCTTACTCCGGGGCTTCGGACCGGGATAGCGGAACTGCGCCTCCATCGCCGGGTCAGGTCGTCCGCCCGCCGCGCGGTAAAAGAAAAACTTCATTAGCGTAGTGCCGTGATGCTGCGCGATCACGTCCAGTACGCGCGGCGGCAGTCCCATCGCGCGGCACATCTCCACGCCGTCCTTGACATGCGCGGCAAGCACGAGCGCGGACAGCGACGGTGCGATCCGGTCGTGGACGTTCTCCAGCCCGCTCTGGTTCTCGATGAAAAACTCCGGGCGGTTCATCTTCCCCAGGTCGTGGTAGTACGCAGCGACACGACACAGGAGCGAGTCCGCGCCGATCCCCTCCGCCGCCGCGTGCGATAGCGTACCGACCATCAGCGAATGCGCGTAGGTACCAGGTGCCTTTAGCCGGAACTCCTGTAGCACCGGGGTCGCCGGATCGGACAGCTCCAGCAGGCGCAGGTGCGTCGTGATACCGAACCACCGCTCGAAAATGGCGACGCCGGTGTAGAACAGTGCCATCGCGAACAGGCCGGAGATCCCGCCCCAGAGCATCCCGGAAAGGAGTTCATTATCGCGGTCACCGTCGAGCAATCCGACCAGCGCGTTCAAAACGGTGTTCGCGACGCACAGGATCAGCGTCGCTCGCAGATAGTCCGACCGGTTTTTGAGCGTGGCGACAGCGACGATGCCGACTAGAGACGAGCCGAGCGTAAGCATCGTGAAGCGCAGTTCGTTGTTCAGGATCATGCCCGACGCGATAGACAGGAGCGCGACGATCAGGGTTGCCACCCCGGCGTCCAGTAACAGCGCGATGGCCATGCCCGCCGACGCGACGCACATCATGCCGAGGTAGCCGAAATGAACGCCGGTGAACGGCAGCCCGAGCAGGAGCGACCCGATCTTCAGCCCGACCACCGCCAGCACCGTTTGTATTGAAAGTAGCACCAACAGTGGCGTCTTGGCATACATCTCGCGGTGAAACAGGCGCAGGTAGATCGTGACGAAAACCACCATGCCGGTGACCATCGCCGCGATTACGGCGATCGTCGCGCCGTCGAGCCGCGCGTTCCGGAGGCCGAGCGCAGCGAACGCGTCCAGATGCTGGTTCGTGACCCGTTCCCCGGCACGGATGACCGGGTCGCCCGCCGGGATGCGACGCAGTTGCGGCGGAACGGCGGTTTTAGCCGCTTGCTGATCGTCGGCGGTCTTGCGCGCGTCGAAGCGACGGTTGGGCACCAGGCTCGATACGATGATCTCCGCGACCGCGTCGCGTCGCGCCCGGTTCGGGAACAGGTTCTTCAGGTCGCCGTCCGTGGACACCTCGCGCCGCGCGTCGCGCAGGTCGCTGTTCTCGTCCTTGATCGGCCGTTCCATCAGCCGCCCCGTTAATGTCGCCGCCGCCGCCTTGATGTCGGCGCGGTCGGCGGACGAGAGGCCGAACAGATACGCGACGGTCTCTTTGCGCACCGAGACCGCGCCCTGTCGGTGGATCTCGTTCAGCGCGGCGGCCAGTCGGTCGGCGTTCACCCCGGCCTTTGCGTCGCCACTTTTCGCCCCCGCGTTCGCGCCGTCCGTGTTTTTGGCGTCCGCGGGAGGCGCGCCTTTCGCGGGAGTCGTGCCAGCGGGGAATGCCGCCCAGCGTGCCACGATGTCGAAAACGTAGTCCGTGGTCTCGACCGCCGTCTGCGCCGCGTCCGGGATCGTGTCGTAGCGACGCCCGACGTTGTACATCGCCGCGTTCTTCAATTCATCGGTCGCCGCCGTATCCTCGTAGCGGACGGTGCGCTGGGCGACGATGTCCTTCTTCGCGATGTCGCCGAGGTTGAGGGAAACGTGGTTGGGCCAGAGGTGCAGACACAGGAGCGCGGTCAGGAGTGTGGCGGTCACGACTGCCAGGCCGATGCGCCCCGCCTTGCCCCAGGAGAAGCCGCTGCCGCCGTTGGTACCCGTGTCGGAAGCGCGTTCGCCGCCCCGCTTCGCCGCCTCCATGACCCGCAACGCGTTGCGCCGCCGCCGCCGACTCGCGTCACGCGGCAGGGTGACCCAGCGGTGCCAGAAGAGCAGTATCGGGTTTGGTCGCGTCATACGTTTGGGTGGGAACGGTTTCGTCCGGCGCGGCGGGAGACCGCCGGTCCGGTTCGTGAGTGGATAGGAATGCTACGCGGGCATGGCGAGACCGGATAGCGGCTACATCTGCTAGCTAAAGAATTGTGATCGGGCGAAGGAGCCGTTCAGGGGGGACATGGGCGCGTCCCTGAAAGGTTCGGCTCACCGCGTCGGGAGCCACCTTCACATGCGGCACGGGCGTATGGCCGTGTCGCGCGGCGGGTTTACCGCTCCTCGGTCTGCTTCATCTTGCGCTGTCGCGACGCTTTTTCCTTGCGGATCTTGTCGCTCTTCTTCTCGTAGAACTCATGAGCGCGCGCGATCTTGAGCGTGCCTTCCTGCTGAAGCGTTTTTTTGAAACGTTTGAGAGCCACGTCGAGCGGCTCGCCTTGTTTAACAATTACCTGTGCCATAATTTTATCCCCTCCTCGCTGGTCTGTCTCGCCGCGTCGTGCGGCGGAAGGTGCCCTCCCGTTTCGGTGTGTCACACGCGACGGCCGTTGCCATCACGGTGACAGGGGGCGTGAGGAGGGACGCGCCGTATGTCTGGGCATTGTATGTCGGTGGCGGGGCGTTGTCAACACCTTATGTCAACCTCGCGCCGAACCCGTCTGATACAATTTCGCCATGACTCTACGCAACCTTTTCCTGCTCGGCACGGTTAACGCGTTCTGCGCGGTCGCCCTCGGCGCGTTCGGCGCGCACCAGCTGAAGGAGCATATCCCGCTGGAGCGGATCGCGATCTGGAACACCGGGGCGCAGTACCAGATGTACCATGCCCTCGCCCTCGTTTTGGTCGCGTCGCTGTATGAGCGGCTTCCGGCGGCCGCGCAGAGCCTCGCGCGGACAGCGGGCTACCTATTCGCGGCCGGGTGCGTGATCTTCGCCGGGAGCCTGTACGCGCTCGCGCTGTCCGGCGTGCGCGTCCTCGGCGCGATCACTCCCCTAGGCGGTGTCTGCTTCCTGTCCGGCTGGGTGCTACTCGCGGTCGCCGCGAGCCGGATCAAGGAGTAGTTAGAACGATGGCAATCATACTCCGCCTTGCCCTTTCGATCCGCGACCCGTTCATCCTGCCACTCCCCGAGGTGAGGCGGTATGCGCTGTTCGGCACCTCGAGCGGCGGGCAGGCCGGCGGCGGCTTCGACGCTTACCTGTCCGTCGGCACCTCGCTCGACGAGTGGGAGGGGCCAATTCCCGCGTTCCGACCCGCCCCCGGCTTCTGGGCAACGCGGGAGTTCTGGGCACCGGAAGTACATAAATGGTGCGGGCGGTACTACTTATTCGGAACGTTCAAGTCGCCGGACCGGGCGCGAGGGACGCAGATACTCGTCTCCGACGCGCCGACCGGCCCGTTCGCGCCTGTTTCGCCCGGTCCCGTCACCCCCCTGGCCTGGGAGTGTCTCGACGGCACCTTTTTTGTAGACGATGTGGGGAAGCCGTGGCTCGTGTTCTGTCACGAATGGCTCCAGGCATCCGACGGCGGGATGTACGCAATGCCCCTCCGGGAAGATCTGAGCGGTGCCGATGGCGGAGCGACTCTGCTCTTCAACGCTAGCGAAGCACCGTGGACACGGCCGATCACGCACGCGGAAACTACCGGCTACGTGACCGACGGGCCTTTCCTACATAGAGGAACGAACGGCACGCTCGGCATGCTCTGGTCGTCGTTCGGCGCGGACGGTTACGCGGTCGGCTGGGCGCGTTCGGGCGACCGCACGCTGACGGGCGCGTGGACGCACGACCCCGAACCGATCTTCGCGCGGGACGGCGGGCACGCGATGCTATTTCGCGGCTTCGACGACGTGCTATACATCACCTTCCATGAGCCAAACGGTGGCGGGAAGGAGAGGGCGATCTTTCGATCGGTCGAGGAACGGGGCGGGGCGATCACGCTCACCGGGCGAGGTAGTGCGATCGCGTTATAGTTACGTTGCTAATATGACGCATATTCGTGGGGTGCGCCTGCTACCAAACAGGCAGGAAAACGATGACGTAGTCGCCCCACCGGGCAAGGAAACCAACCCGCGGAGGGCGAATAGAACGGCATGGATACCCTGCCGCTTGTTCTTGCCGTTGACGTGACCGCGCTCCCCGATCCGCTCGGAGTCGGGACATTTCTGTGCTTCGCCGCGCCCGAACCCGCCGCCCGCCACAGTTTTGCGGTCGGTACCGTTCCCGATCTCGTCCGGTATGTCGCGCACCACCGCTACGAGCCGTTCTGGATGACGGCGGCGACCGGCACTTCGGCGGGCGCGGTTCCCATTGAGACGCAGTTTCTGCTCGCCGAACTCGGGGACGGGCGGTTCGCGCTTTTCGTGCCGCTGATAGAGGGGATGTTCCGCGCCTCCCTGCGCGGGGACGGCGGGGACGGGCTGCTATTGGTCGCCGAGTCGGGCGACTCCGCCGCGCGGCAGGCAGCGATGACCGGGCTTTTCGTCGCTGTGGGGGACGATCCCTACGACCTGATCACCCGCGCCGCCCGGAGCGTCGCCGACCATCTCGGCACGACCCGGTTGCGCCACGAGAAATCGCTCCCGGCGTTCTGCGACGATTTCGGCTGGTGTACATGGAACGCGTTCTACTCCGAGGTTTCGCACGACAAGGTGCGCGAGGGGTTGGAGTCGTGGAAATCCGCCGGGATCACGCCGCGCTTCCTGATTTTAGACGACGGGTGGCAGTCTGAGCGGGCGACGGAAACCAAGGAGCGTCGGCTGACCGGGTTCGGCGCGAACGACAAGTTCCCCGGCGGCCTCGCGCCGACCGTTCAGATGGCTAAGGGCGAGTACGACGTGGAAACGTTCCTCGTCTGGCACGCTTTTAACGGCTACTGGGGCGGCGTAGACAACGCCGCGCTTCCCGGCTACGGCACCACCTCCATAGCGCGGGAATCGAGCGACGGCACGCGCCATCACGCGCCGAACGTGGACGGCTACTTCGGCCCGATGATCGGCGTCGTCCCGCCCGAACACATTTACCGCTTTTTTCACGACTACCATCGGCATCTGCGGGCGCAGGGCGTGGACGGCGTGAAGGTGGATTCGCAGGCGTCGCTCGAAACCGTGGTTCGCGGGCTGGGGGTAGGCGGGCGCGTCCCGGCAATGCGGGCGTATCACGAGGCACTCGAAGGGGCGGTCGCGGTCCACTTCGAGGGGCGTCTGATCAACTGCATGTCCTGCGCGAACGAAATGCTGTATCAGGCACCGCTCTCCAACTTGACGCGCACCTCGACCGATTTCTGGCCGAACCGTCCCGAGTCCCATGGGGTACACCTGTGGGTGAACGCGCAGGTGTGTACCTGGTTTGGGCAGTTCGTCCACGGTGACTGGGACATGTTCCAGTCCGGGCACCCGATGGGCTTGTACCACGCAGCGGGGAGGGCGGTTTCCGGCTCCCCCGTTTACGTCTCGGACAAGCCGGGGGCGCATGATGTCGAGGTGCTACGCAAACTAGTCACGCCAGACGGGCGCGTCTTCCGTTGCGACGCGCCGGGTGTCCCGACCCGCGACTGCCTTTTCGCGGACGTCACAAAGGAGCCGGTGCTACTCAAGATCGGGAACGTGTCGCGGGGCGGGGCGCAACTCATCGGTGCGTTTAACGCCCGATACGCGGAGGGCGGCACGGAGCCGATTACGGGGCATATCTCGCCCGCCGATCTGCCGAACGGGTTCATCGGCGAGCGGCTCGCGGTGTACGCGCACCGGGCTAAAGAGTTGCGTGTGCTCGGCGAAAACGACCGCTGGGAGATCACGCTGGCGCAACTCGACTGTGAGGTGTTCACGCTCGTGCCGCTCTTTGACTACGGGTTCGCCGCGATAGGGTTGGTGAACTACTTCAACGCGGCGGGTGCCATCGTGGAAGCGTCCGTGTCCGACGATGAGACGACGCACGAGATGCTACTCGAAACAGGGGGGACCTTCGCCGCCTACTGCGAAGCCGCGCCGCGCGAGGTTACGGTGGACGGTGACCCGGTGCCGTTCGACTACGACGACGCGACGAAGACGCTACTCGTTAATGTGGAAGGCGATTCGCTCTGCTCGGTGCAAGTGGTGCTTGCGTAAGGGAGCACCATGACGTACCGGTGGACAGCGCGGCGGGCGCGGGTTGAACAGCAGTGATGGCGGGTACACATTACGCACAGAACAACCCCCTGAAGGAACCGATACACCCGTGACGAACACACCCGAAACTGAGATACTGAACGAGATCGAGACGCCCGTCGAGTTGACGCCGGAGGAGATGACCGATGCCCGCTACTCCTATGATCTGCCGCGCAACGACGACGCGAAAGCCGGCGTATCGGAGCAGGATGCCGTGGATGCGAACGTGGGACCCGCTGCCAGCGACGCCTCCGAAGAAGATAGCCAGAGCGAGATCCCGGGCGACCCGCGCCAGCCACATGAGATGCAACCGCCGACGAAGGACGAGTATTAGGGGACCGGAAGACTAACATGGAATCACGCGCCAAGTTTTTAGGGCACTCGCTCCACCAGATTTTGATCGTTTTCCCGCTCGGCTTGCTGACAACTTCAGTACTGTTCGACATCGCGGGGGCGTTGCTCGGCAACCACGACTTTTACAAAGTCGCGTATTACATGATCCTGGTCGGCGTCGCGGCGGGCCTATTCGCGGCCGTCGCCGGGTTCATAGACTGGTCCGCGATTCCATCTGGGACGCGGGCTAAAGCGGTCGGGTTGTCGCACGGCGTCGCGAACGTTGTGATGATCGGGGCGTTCGGCGCGTCGCTCTGGATTCGGCACGCCACTAATCCTATTAATCCACCGGTACCCGCCATCGTACTGTCATTCCTGGCGGTCGGCGTCGGGCTGTTCGCGGCGTGGCTCGGCGGCGAACTGGTCAACCGACTCGGCGTCGGGATCGACCACGGCGCGAACCTGAACGCGCCCTCGTCACTATCCGGTAAGCCCGCGACCGACACATCTGGTTCGCTTGTGGAGTCGGCGAGTACCGCCCCGTCGCAGAAAAACCGCCCTGCGTGAGGCACCGCGAGTTTATACGCGGTTAGAAAAAAAGTAATACAAATGTCCCGTTTCCAACCGAAGCCCCTGCGCGAGCAGGTTGTCGTTATCACCGGCGCGTCCTCCGGCATCGGGCGCAAGACCGCACACCTTCTTGCCGAGCGCGGCGCATCCGTCGTACTCGCCGCCCGCAACGAACCCGCGCTGAACGAGGCGGCCCGCGAAGTCACCGAGCGTGGTGGACGTGCCCTCGTGGTTCCGACCGATGTTTCCGACCGGGCACAAGTACAGGTACTCGCCGAACGTGCCGTGTCGCACTTCGGCCGCATTGACACCTGGGTCAATGACGCGGCGGTCTCTACGTACGCCTATGCGCGGTCGCAACCCATTGAGGACATAGAACGTGTGCTCGCGGTGAACGTGCTCGGGACCATCCACGGGTGCCAGATCGCTCTACCGTACCTGGCGAAGCAGGGCGGGACGATCATCAATGTCGGCTCGGTGCTCGGCGAGCGGGCGATCCCGTTACAGGGTATTTACTGCGCGACGAAGCACGCGGTGAAGGGGTTCACCGAGGCGTTGCGCATGGAACTCGACCACGAACAGATCCCGGTCAATGTGACTCTGATCAAGCCCGCCGTGATTGACACACCGTTCTACACGCAGGCGAAGTCACTGATGGGGAAACGCCCCCGCGCGGTGCCGCCCATCTACGACGTTTCAGTGCCGGCGGAAGCGATAGTATACGCGTGTGAGAATTACCGGCGCGACATTTACGCGGGCGGTTCGGCGGCCGCGCTGGCGGGACTACAAACAGTCGCGCCGCAAGCACTGGACACGTTCATGAAGCACTCCGGCGACTACTGGGGCTTTTTCGAGGGGCAGTTGCTGGACGAGATAGACGACGGACGCTCTAACCTGTATCAGCCGGAGCCGGGCCTGGGTGCCACGGATGGCGGAAACGCGCCGCGAAGCAAGACCGTCACACTCCCCTCGCCGTACACCTCGGTGGCGGAACTGCACCCGATCGTCAAGCAAGGTCTGGCGTTCGCCGTCGTCGGGGTTGTCGCCGCTCTCCTGTTGCGCCGAAAATAAGTCCCACGCGGCATCAGTTGTTACAACTAACCACCCCGCCGCGTTTGGCGTAATAGGCCTGGTGACGCTCCTCGGCGGGGTAGAAACGGTAAGCAGGGCGGACGCGGGTAGCGAGAGAGTAAGCGTACCGGCTGTCCCTGTTCAACGTCTCGATCATGCGGTTCGCATCACGGGCTTGCGCGGCGTCCGTGGCGAACACGAACGAGCGGTACGCGCTCCCGGCGGCGTTTCTGTCCCTGGGGCGCGGTTTAGTGGGGTCGTGATGGGCGAAAAAGAGGCGGAATAAAGTCTCGTAACTCACCCGCGACGGGTCGTAGACGATCTTCACCACCTCGACGTAGCCGGTGATATTCTTGCCATGGATAGACCGGTACGTAGGGTCGGGCGCGGTCCCGCCGGTGTATCCGGCCTGAGTCGCCCGCACGCCGGCGATTTTGCGGAACACCTCCTCGGTACCCCAGAAGCACCCCCCGGCGAAGATGGCCACGCGATCCGTGCCGCGCACCGCGAGCGGTTTAGCCGGAGGATCAAGCACTGTATTATCGGGCGCGGAGGTCGCGCAATCTCTCGCCCAAACCGTGAATCCGGCGGAGGCGAGGGAGATAGCAATTAGTGTTACGATGAACGGGCGGGACATACACGCCTTAAGCCGTGCCGCGCCGCGCCCGCACCGCCGCTAACAGCCGCGCCTCTGCGTCCGCAAGTGGTCCGGGCAATGAGCAACCCGACGCGAGTTTGTGTCCGCCACCCCCGAACTCCGCGGCGACCGCCGACACGTCGAACGGCTCTTTAGAACGCAGGGAGACCCGAAAAGTGCCGTCCTTCGCCTCGCGCAGGAACAAGGCTACTTTCGTCCCGCGCACCGACTGCAACTGCGTCGAAACACCGTCCGTGTCGTTGTCGCCCGCCCCAGTCTCCGCGAAGTCGGCCCGCGTCACTGACGACCAGACGATCGCGCCGTCGTCGGAAATTCGCATCCGCTCCAGCGCGCGACCGAGCATCTTCTGCGCGACGAACGGACGGTTCTCGAAAACCTGCTCCGCGATCGGGTTCGGGGACGCGCCGATGGCGGTCAGCGCGGACGCGATCTGGAACGTTCGTGGGGTGGTGTTGCGGAAGCGAAACGAGCCGGTATCGGTCAGAATACCGCACAGCAGGTTCTCCGCTATGGGTATCGTTATCTCGATCCCGAACGAGATCAGCAGATCGAAGACGATCTCCGCCGTCGCCGCCGCGTCGCCGTCCACGAGATGTACCTGCCCGAAGAGGTTCCCGGTGACATGGTGATCCACGTCCAGCACCAGCGGCGTCGCCTCGACGACCGCGCGGGCGTTCCCGATGCGCGACAGATCGCCCGAATCCACGACAATGGCGAGATCGAAGTCGCGCCGCGCCGTGTTCGCCTCCACGGTCGCCGACTCGGGCAGGAAGGCGAAGTTCACGGGCACGCCGTCTGACGACAGAAGCACCACATCCTTTCCCACCGCGCGAAGCCCAATTCCAAGACCCAGTAGCGAACCGAGTGCATCCCCGTCTGGGGAGACGTGGCAAGCGATCACGATGCGGTGTGCCTCGGCGATCGCAGTGATCGCCGCCGACATCTGCTCACGCGGCACGGGCGCGACGAGGATGGGGTTCATTGCGGCGTGGTTTCCTCGGGTGCCCTCTCTCCTGACCCCTCTCCCTTCGGAGGGAGAGGGGAGCCGGAAGCAGCGTCGGCTGATCTTGAGAGTGCTCCCAGTGTCTCTACTTCCGTGGACGAAACCTCCCCGCCCGTTGCTACGCCTGCCCCCCTCCCCAGATCGTCCGCCGCTGTTTCCGGTCCCCCTCTCCCTCCGAAGGGAGAGGGGTCAGGAGAGAGGGCACCCGCAGGCGCGACAACTTCCGCCGTTTGCGGGTTGTCGGTGAAGAATCGTTGCTCTTCCTTCAACAACTCGAACATACGGACACCTTTTTCGACACCGGTGTCGTAGCGGAACTGTAATATCGGGACCGTGCGAAGGTCGAGCATGCCGCCGAGTTGGCCGCGCAGGAAGCCCGCTGCGCCTTGCAACGCCTTGACTGCGAGCGTCTTCTCCTTCTCGCCGCCCATGCACGAGACGAAAACCTTCGCCACCGTGAAGTCGCGGGCAACCTCGACGCTGTTGATCGTGACCAGCGCGACCCGCTCGTCGCGCATGGCTTTCTGTAGGATTTCCGCCAGGTCGCGCTTGATCAGCTCGCCGACCCGCGCTTGCCGTATTGTCGGCATGATGTAATCGTCTCCCTAAAGCATTTCTATCGAGTACCCGTCCAGCACGACACGAAAGTCGCCCTCGACATGGTCTACGATCTTAGAAAGCACCGCGTTGGCGAACTTCTCCTCGTTCGACACCACCGCGATACCCAGAACCGCCCGCCGCCAAATGTCCTGTTCCTCGACTTCGGCGATCGACACGTTAAATTTGTTGCGGATGTGCGCGATCAGGCTTTTGAGGACCTGTCGCTTGTCTTTCAAACTGTCCGCGCTATCTATGGCCAGATTCAGCGTCAAAACGCCGATGTGCATTTGATTGCCCCCCGCCCCCGCCCCACGCCACTAATAGCGCGGGGCGGGAACGTTTGCCGGTACGGATGGGGGAGTACACCGGCGGGCGCGGCTAGTCCAGCGTACGCGGGATCGGTCGCATCTCGAACGATTCCATCGTGTCGCCGATAGCCAGGTCGTTGAAGCCGCGGAGCGTGATACCACACTCGTAGCCCGCCGCGACCTCCTTCGCGTCGTCCTTGAACCGCTTCAGCGTGTCCACGTCCGCCGTAACCAGGAGATCCTTGCCACGGAACAGGCGCACCTTGCCGTTGCGCTTCACCACGCCGTCCGTCACCATGGCACCCGCGATAGAGCGGCCGCCGGGCAATCGGAACAGTTGCCTGATTTCGGTCTTGCCGAGGATGAACTCCTCGTAGATCGGCGGCAACAGCGCGATCATCGCCTCAATCACGGCATCTATCAATTGATAGATGATCGTGTAGGTCTTGATCTGGACGTGTTCGGACTCGGCCTTTTTCTTCGCCTGATCCGAGATCCCGACGTTGAACCCGATCACGAGCGAGTTCTTCTCCTCTTGATCCTTGTCCGACGCCGCGAGTAGAACGTCACCCTCGGTGATCGCGCCGACGCCTGTGGTGAGGACGCGCACGCGCACTTCGGAGTTGCCCAGCGTGATCAGCGAGTCGCGGACGGCTTGAACCGACCCCTGAACGTCGCCCTTGATCACGATGTTGAGTTCCTTGACGGGACCCGAACGGAGCTGCTTGTACAGCGATTCGAGCGACATCAGGCTCCGGTCGCCGAGTTTGCCGGTCTTGAGCAGTTCTTCGCGCTCGGAGACCAGCACGCGCGCTTCCTTCTCGTTCTTGGCGACGAACAGTTTGTCGCCCGCCTCCGGGACCGCGTTCAGGCCGATGATCTCGACCGGCGAGGATGGGCCCGCCTTAACGAGTTTCGCGCCGCGTTCATCCGCCATGCCGCGCACCTTGCCGAAGGTCACTCCGGCGACGACCACATCGCCCGTACGCAGGGTGCCCTGCTGGACAAGAACGGTCGCGACCGCGCCGCGCCCCTTGTCCACCTTCGCCTCAATGATGGTGCCCTGCACCGGCCCGTGCGGGTTCGCCTTCGGCTCCACGACCGCTTCGGAGACGAGCAGGATCGTATCGAGCAGTCCCTTGATCCCGTCGCCCTTTTTCGCCGAAATGTTGACTGTCTGTATGTCTCCGCCGTAGGCTTCTGGCATCAACTCGTACTGCATCAGTTCGGTGAGAACCCGGTCGGGGTTGGAATCGGGCTTGTCTATCTTGTTAACGGCGACGATGATCGGAACGCCCGCCGTTTTGGCGATTTTGATCGCCTCTTCGGTCTGCGGCATCACGCCATCGTCCGCCGCGACCACGATCACCACGATGTCGGTGACGGACGCGCCGCGCGAGCGCATCGCCGAGAACGCCGCGTGGCCAGGCGTGTCGAGGAACGTAATGCGTTGCCCTTCCACTTCGACCTGGTACGCGCCGATGTGCTGCGTTATGCCGCCCGCTTCGCGGTCAGCGACGCTGGTTTTGCGGATCGTGTCTAGCAGTGTCGTCTTGCCGTGGTCAACGTGTCCCATGATCGTGACTACGGGCGGGCGCGGGGTCATCTCGATTTGTCCAGACGCGCCAGTTACCTGCGTAGCACCGGAACGCGGCTTGTTCGCGCTGATGCCGTTTGTCGCGGGTACTTTGCGTACCGCGACGCCGTTCACCGCCGGTTCGACGGGCGCGACTTTCGTTGCTACCGAAACCGCGACGGGCACCGGGGTGGTGGTCATGATCTGCACGGTTCGGCCGAGCTTGGTCGCGATCCGGTTGATGGCGTCCCCAGCGAGCCGCTGGTTCAAGGCCGCGAGCACGCCCATGTTCATCAGAACCTTCTGGACGTCTCCGGCGGGGACGCCGAGTCGGTCACCCAGTTCCTTGACCGTGATATTAGCGGGGACCTCGATTACCGCCCCCGGCACGGGAGCCGCGTCCGCAGGCGCGGCGGTTGTGGCCGCGTGTCCCGTCGCGTTACCATTCGCGGACGGGGCGGGACCGGTGCCGACGATCGCCGTGCGTAGTTTCGCCGCCGTGTCATCGTCCAGATCGCTCGCCGGGGACAGTTTCACGAGTCCGATTTCCCGTGCGACCGCGAGCATCTCTGTATTGGTTTTGCGTAGTTCACGCGCCAAATCAAAAACCTTGATCGGCATAATTCACCCTCACTTCCCTGAATAAGGGACTTTCGTCGAAAGTCCGCGTGTTATGTTACTGGTTCATAGTCGGCTCCTAAAGCCGCCCGCTCAAGCGGGCGGCTTTTGTATGCCCCCTGTCGGGGGAACCACAAAACAATGTATCGAGTTGCCCGTGCCCCCGCGCCGGATGGAGCGGGACGGGCTGGTGTTATTGTGTCGCGGTGCTATGAATACGCCGTGACGCAAAAAGAAAGGAACGGTCGTTTGTGTCCGTTCGGGGACCACGCGCCGCTCCATACTGGTATGCCAGAGTTCGCCGTCGGATGGCGCGACTTACGTTTCGGGAGTCGCTCGCGCGACCCGAAACGCGGTTCGTAGCTAACCGCGCGACTCCAACATCTAGCGTAACTACTACGTGTATTACGAGGCGATTGTTGCGTCCGCCTCCGGGTTTGACCCCGCCTCGACCACTTCCATTTCCGCCTTCGCGGCGACCGCCTCGCGTAAGGCGTCGAAAACCTCGCCTCCGACTGCGACCTTTAAGGACCGCTCGAACGCCTTGCGCTTCTGCGCGGTCGCGACGCATTCGGGGATCGCGCAAACGTACGCGCCTCGCCCGGACTGCTTTCCGGTCGGGTCCAGCGTGACGCCCGCGCCCTCCGGCAGGCGCACGACTCGCAGTAAGCCCCGTTTCCCGCCCGAGGTTCGGCAGGCGACGCAGGTCCTGATCGGCGTCCGGCGTCCCGCGAACACCGGTTTCGCGGTTTGCGGGGCCGGGGGGGGCGCTGTACCCGTTCGCCCCCCGACGCTCGCCTTCTTACTCACTGTCGTTCTCGTCGCCGAACGTGATCGGCGGGAGCAGTGCCTCCGCCTCCGGGTCTTCCGGCGCGGACGCTAGTTGCGCCGCCGCTTCCAAGAACGCCTGCTTCGCGACTTGCGAGTCGGAGCGTATGTCAATACGCCATCCGGTCAGTCGCGCCGCGAGCCGGACGTTCTGGCCCGCCTTGCCGATCGCGAGCGACAACTGATTATCCGGCACGACAACGAACGCCGATTTGGCGTCCTCGTCGAGTTGTACGGACGACACCTTCGCCGGCGAGAGTGACTCGGTGATGAACTGGCGGTTGTCCGCGCTCCACCGAACGATGTCAATTTTCTCGTCGAACAGTTCGTTGACTACCGCCTGTACGCGGCCCCCGCGGTGTCCGACGCACGCCCCGACCGCGTCCACCCGGTCGTCTTTAGAGGCGACGGCGATCTTGCTACGCTGTCCCGCCTCGCGCGCCACCGACTTGATCTGCACCACGCTGTCCTGTAGTTCCGGCACCTCTAGCTCGAACAGGCGGCGGATCAGGGATGGATGTGTCCGAGACACGATGATCTGCGGGCCGCGCGGCGTTTTCTTGACGTCCACGACGAAGATCTTGAGCCGGTCGTTGAACCGGTACGACTCGCTCGGCACCTGCTCCTTGATCGAAAGAATCGCTTCCTTCTTGCCGAGCATGATCACGACGTTCCCGCCCTCGCGGCGCGACACGGTGCCAGTTTCGATGGTGCCGATTTTGTCGAAATACTCGTCAAAATCGCGGTCGCGCTCGGCGTCGCGCACCGATTGCTGAAGCACCTGCTTACCGAGCTGTGCCCCAATCCGCCCGATTTTCTCGATGTCGCGTTCGCTAAGCAACTCCTCGACCACGTCGCCTAGTTGCGAGTCAGGCTTGTGGTCGGCGCGTGCGGCGGCGAGCGTGACTTCCGCGAACGGGTTGTGTACCGCCTCGACCACGTTCATCCGGCGGAAAACGCGGAAGGCGGACTTGCCCCCGCCGCCGAGTTCGACGCGGATGTTGACGTCCAGTTCGGTGCCCAGACTCCTCTGGTACGCCTTGGTTAACGCCTTTTGAATGCCGTCGAGGATCGTGGAATTGGATAGATCCCGCTCGCGCTCCAACTGCCGCAAGGCTTCAAAAAACTCGGCGTTCATGTTGTTTTTCCGCTCTCCTATTTCTTCAATTTGGGCGACCTCGAATGGCGCGGATCCTTCCGCGCCGTAATGTCTAAACGACGCAAAGAGCGGGACCGCGTGGCGGCCCCGCTCTTGTGGTGCATCGGGTTGCCCTACGAACCGGCGGGTAGCATCCCGCTCCCCCCCGGTTCGCGCCAAAATCTTTCGCACACGAAGTATACCACGCGCCCGTTTCGCGTCGCAACTTATGGAGGCTAATCGAGTGCCGGTTGAACCACACGACTGGCGACTCTTAAGAGGGATATCACTTGCCGTTCCGACGTTCCTCGCTGCCCTCCATAAACTGCCGTTGTGACTCCTCCGAGCCGTATGATTGCCGCAGAGTCGCCCGTCTCATCATCCGTTCGTGGGATGTCGGTCGCCCGCGAACATCTGGCCCGCGAGTTACGGGCTGTCGGTCCTTCCGGATGCCATATAAACCAGAATACCCAGGATGATCGGCAGTTCAGCGAGGGTGTGTTCGCCCAACTCGACTTCTACTGCCGTGTTAGTGATTTGTAAGAACTGCCAGTTCGTACCACTAGTTAGAACACCGAAAACGGGCGGCACCGGCTTGCCGCGTTTGTCGTTAAACCTTTGGGCGGCGACCATGCCGGCTATACACTGAGCCACCCCCGCCGTCAAGTTCTCCTTCTTTGCCCCGGCGACTACGACAACCGGTGCCTCGATCTGGAGCACCAGCGGGTCGCGGCTAATCAAAAAATCGCAGTACCCGTACAGATCGGATTTCCGCTCGACGTTGAACAGCTCGCCGGAGAACAAAGTGACCTGCCGCTCTAAAACCTCACGCACTTCCACCAAGATTGGTGAGACAAGGAGCTCCGAACGCGGCTTCTCGACTTGCGCGGCGACGGGCGCGTGCAAACCACCATCGAAGCCGGCGGGCCTGCGCCCGCGCAAGCCGCGCTATTCGACGAAAAGGAGACGGGGAAAGAATGGAAGTCTATTCCATCGGTTTCACGCGCACGACGGCCGAGGGGTTTTTCGGGCGACTGAAGGACGCCGGTGTCCGTCGGTTGCTCGATGTGCGGCTCAACAACTCGTCCCAGCTCGCTGGCTGGTCGAAGCGCGCCGACCTTCCCTACTTCTTGCGCGAACTGCTCGGCGCGGAGTATGTCCACGAACCGCTCCTCGCGCCGACGCCGGGATTGCGGGTGGCGTACCAGAAAACGGGGGACTGGGCCAATTACGAGCGGACGTTCCTCGCGCTGATGGACGAACGCTAGGTCGCCGAAACCGTGCCTCAATCTCTGATTCTGGATGTTCCGACCGTGCTTTTGTGCTCCGAGGCAACCGCGGATCAGTGCCATCGCCGCCTGGTTCTGGAATATCTGCGTGACCGCTGGGGAAACTTTTCGGTGACCCACCTCTGAAACCTGAAAATACCCTGTTAGATATGCCTCGTTGCCCTCGTTATCTATGTGTGCGAGAGAAAAAGGACACGGCGTGCGGGAGAAAAGGGACATGACAAACAGAACGGTGGCGGAAACGGCGCGGATGATCTGCCTCGCGAACTCGGACAAGCACAACGGGCGGTGCATCGCGGGCATTCGCACGGATCGCGTGGTGCCAGAGTGGTTGCGCCCGGTCGGCATGACGGAGTAGGGCGAACTGTACCCGTCGCAGTATCGCATTTCCGACTATTCCGACCCCGCCCCGTGGGACATCATCGAGGTTCCGTTGTACGAGTCTGCCTCGCGCAAGCCGCACCACCCCGAGGATCGGCGAATAGCGGGCACGCCGTGGCGGCTGATCGGGCGGGCCGCGCCGGGA
>JAYUUO010000295.1:0-7133 GCA_043754515.1 Armatimonadota bacterium | reverse complement strand
CACCGCTCGAGTCCCGCCCCGTTCTCAACTGGTCTCGAACACACAAAGAGGGCATTGGCACGAAAGACTGGGATGATTATGACGACGACGACGTTTATTCTAGCCGCATTACAGTATAAATCTGGCAGGGTACCTATTCGAGAACCCGACGAGTAGTCTTTCCTCCCCTCCAATGCCCGCCCTTCGTTTGGGCGGAATGTGACACTCGCACATATTTACGACAAAACCTTGGTCGTGCCACGTGCCTCAAAGACGAGCGGCACGACACGCGGCGCATGATCTACGCTCGGGTCTTCGATTTTCCCCATCAACATCTCGACCGCCTCGCCGCCGATGCGGTACTCGGGCAACAGCATCGTGCTGATGTCCTTCCCGTGTATGTCCAGGTCTATCGAATCGCTGATCGTCACGAGCGACAAATCCTCCGGCACCCGAAGCCCCAACCGTAGCGCGACACACTGCACATAGGTCAACTGGCTCGGGTTATAGCTGATCACCGCCGTCGGCCGCTCGGCGTGGGGCGCGGTTAACCAACTCGTTATGTGATCGAGCACCTCCGACTTCGACAACTGCTCCGGGCGGCGGGTGAGCGGCATCAGACCTAAATCCCGCATCCCCGCCTCATGGCCCGCGCACCGATCCGGACTACTATAGTGCGGTGCCCGTAGGTAATCGGCGTAGGCGATGCGCCGATGTCCCATTGCGTGTAGCTGCTTTACCGCCTCGCGCCTCGCCTGGAAATCATCGGGGTAGATGCAATCCTTATCATGCCGCGAGTTCACCCATATGGCAGGGACCTTGTTGTCCAACAACAACTCTTCCAGTCGCGGTGGGATCTTGGCGTTATAGATCATCAGTAAACCGTCGGCGGCGGACTCACCCAGAATGCGCGGCATGAACCCCGGATCGGTCAGCGAATCGTCCGGCAGACACGTCACGAGCAACCGCTGGTTGCGACTCAGGAGCGCGTCGTGGACGCCGCTCAACATGCCGCTTGACATCTGACTGTACAAACCCACCTGCCCCAATAGCAACGCCACGGTGTCGAATTGGCCGCTCCGCACCGCCCGCGCCGAAGTGTTGACGCGGTAGCCCATCCTGCTCGCCGTGTCACGAACCCGCTTACGCGTTTCCGAGTTGTGGGCGTCCCCCTTACCGCTGAGTATCCGGCTCACGGAGGGGAGAGACATCCCTGTCATCTCGGCTATTTGTTTGATGGTTGTACGTATGGTACGTTCCTGTTGCTCCGCCTTCGTCGGCTTTTCGACTTCACTCCTTTTCCCCGCTGAAGTCTCTGCAATCGTTATTATCAACGTAATGCCACCTCACGATGTTGTCAAGGATGTGAACGAAATATCTGCCAAAAGACGAAAAATGCTTTTCCCGCCCCCGCTTTTCTAAGGAGGAGATACCCCGCGGGTGATACAGTATGGGGCTACCGCGCCGGGAGACGATCCCTATCCGGTACAGGAAAAGAGAAGACCCATGAGCCACCGCCAGAAGAATAAACACAAGTCGCGCCATCGTGTTCACACGAACAATGGCACGCACGCCCAGTTGAAAGGGCGCGTCCCGACCGGGCCAATGAAACCGGCCACGGTTACCCCGTCGCAGGACGTCACCGCGCCCGTCGCGGATGCCACCACGACAGCTACGCCGGTCGCCGCCGAAGTACCCGCGCTGTAGTTTGAAACTGCCCACCGACCCTGGACCCGCCCCGCGCGGGCCGGGGCGGCATTTCGCCAACCCGCCGGACGGCACTCGCTATTTCTTCGCACCGACGCCAGCCTTCGCGCGGAACGCCCGTCCCTCGCCCGTCACTGCCAGGTAGTGCCCGAGGTCCGCGCCGAGTCGCGACAACTCGCCCTAGCCGTCCGCCGTCCCACCGATCCACAAGCCCGCCATCTCGTCCGTGCTGTTCTCGCCGAGCGTGACGCGCTTCGGCAGGACGTTCGGGTTTCGGGGGTTGGCGTCCGTGTTGTCGAACGCCCACTCCGTGCGTAGCACCGTGCCCTTCGGCAGGCGGAACGGGCGGGCATAGCGGTACGTGTCCTGCCAGTTGAAATCCCAGTCATTAATGACTAGCATCTCCCGCGTGCCCCCGCCCAGAACCTCCGCCCAGACGCGCACCCGCTTACCAATCATGTGCATGTGCGCCCAGACGTTCGTCACCGTAAGCGGGGTCGGTAGCACGAACCGGTCGCTGACGGCGTAGGCGGCGGCGTTCGCGGAAATGTTGATCCGCTCCGAGCCGAGCAATACGCCGACGGGGTTCTTGAGCGGCTTCTTGTCGGTGAGGTACAGGCCGATCGTGGTGCGGTCCGTCTCCGGCTTCCCAGTCGGGTGGTAGTGCATCTGTAACACGAGGTCCGCCTTTTTCGGGAGCGTGAGCGGCGAGGCGTCGTCGAAGAAGCGCGGTGTCTGTCCCGGCACGTATCCGGGAGTAAACCCGGCGGGCAGGAAGCCCGCGCCGCCCATTCCGGGGTACCCTTGCTTCGGCGTCGCCGCGTCCAGTTTGCGCGCCGTGCCGGACGTGTCCAGTATCCCGATGGCATGATGCGCGACGCGGCGGTTCCCCGGTCGCACTTCTATACCGTGCAGGTACCGATCTTTAGCGGGTATACCGCGTCGAATGCGACCCCCTTCGCGCCGTAATCCGCCTGTATGCGGCGCAGTTTCGGCGCGTAGCCGTTCGAGATCGGGCAGGTCGTCGCCAGAAACACCCAGACCACCGCGCGGGCGCACGGGGCGCGGGCGGACACGGTGACAGTCCCGGCGATGACCGCGAAAAGGAAAGCCGTCATTACGGGTAGGACAGCCGTCGTCGTACGCATATCCCTTTTTTTACATTGATCCGGGGCGAATTGTGCCAGGGCGCGCGGCCTCACTTCGCGGTGACGCGAGCCGGTGGGGAGGGCTGGCTCCCCTGCCCAACACCGATCACTTACTAGACACAGATGTCATATCCATCGCCGCGAGCGACTGAGCCGCGTCCGCCGTCGCCGGGATATTACCGCGCCCGACGCAGACGTAGCGGAAACCGAGCCGCTCCATCTTCGCCGGGTCGTAGAGGTTGCGCCCGTCGCAGACGAGATCCCCGCTCATCACTTCTTTCAGCCGCTCGAGGTTGATCTGCTTGAACTCGTTCCACTCTGTCAGAATAGCGACAGCGTCCGCGCCCGATGCCGCGTCGAACGCCGTGCGGGCGTAGGACAGGTCTGGGAAGAACTGCTTCGTGTTCTCCATCGCGATCGGGTCGAACGCGGTCACGGTCGCGCCGCCCGCGAGCAACGCCGCGATCACTTCCAGGCTCTTCGCCTCGCGCATGTCGTCCGTGTTCGCTTTGAACGCCAGTCCTAGCACCGCGATCTTCTTCCCCGCGAAGTCGCCGAGCGACGCCTCCATCTTCGCGATGAACCGTCGAGTTTGCGCCTCGTTCGTGCTGACCGTCGCGGCGAGCAGGGGAAAGTCGTAGCCGTTATCCTGCGCGGTATGCAACAGGGAGCGGACGTCCTTCGGGAAACACGACCCGCCGTAACCCAGGCCCGCTTGCAGAAACGCAGTGCCGATCCGGTTATCAAGCCCCATGCCCTTGACCACCTGGTTGACGTCCGCGCCGACCTTTTCGCACAGGTTCGCGACCGAGTTCGCGAACGAGATCTTCATGGCGAGGAACGCGTTCGAGGCGTACTTGATCATCTCCGCCGACGCGACATCGGTGAGAATCATCTTGCTTTCGAGCGGGGCGTACAGTTCCAGAATCTTGAGCGCGACCACCTGATTCGGCGCGCCGATCACGATGCGGTCGGGGTTCAACGCGTCGTGGATCGCCGAGCCTTCGCGCAGGAACTCGGGGTTTGAGACGACGTCGAAGTCAACGCGGCGGCGCAGGTTGTCCTGGATCGTGCGCTTCACGAAGTCGCCGGTGCCGACCGGAACCGTTGATTTGTTGACCACGACCGTGTAGCGTTCGATAGACTCGGCGATGCCGCGTGCCGCGCTTTCGATGTATGTCATGTCCGTCGAACCGTCCGGGCGCGGCGGGGTGCCGACACAGATGTAGGCGACCTCGGACTTCTTCACCGCGGAGGCTAGGTCGGTCGTGAACTTCAGGCGGCCCTCGTCCACGTTGCGGGCGACCATCTCCTCAAGGCCCGGCTCGTAGATAGGCATCACGCCCGCATTGAGGAGCGCGATCTTCTCCTCCAACTTGTCCACGCAGATGACGTCGTTGCCGAGGTCGGCGAAGATAACCCCGGTGACAAGCCCGACATAGCCGGTACCGATGACACAGATATTCATACAGTCAAAAACCCTTCTTGAGACACAGTATCCCCAAAAACTAGGGGAACAGCCGCGCGATTTCGTCGCGGGTCGCGGTCGCCACGCCGACCTTGCGGACGACGGCCCCCCCGGATGCGTTCCCGATCGCGACGGACTCGGTTATCGTCGCGCCCGCCGCGAGCGCGAGCGTCACCCCGGCGATGGTGGAATCGCCCGCCCCGGTGCCGTCGAAGACGTCAATTCGGTGCGGCGGTATGTCCATGTACCCGCCGTCCGCCATGAACACGGTCAACCCCTGTGAGGAGCGGGTGACGAGCAGATTGCGAAGGCCGAGGTAACCGCGCAGGCGTACCCCGGCTTCGTGAAAAACGGCGTCATCGAGCGACTCGAAGAGGTGAACCCGCAACGCCTCGTCCGCCTCGCTCCGGTTGAGTTGGGCAATGTCGGCATCAGTAAAGAAGCGCACGGACGCTGGTTTGGGGTTCGCGGTGATCACTATCTCGGGTTTGATTCTCCGCGCGGTCTCGGTCAGGACGCGTACCGTCTCCTCGCCCAGAACGCCCTTTGTGTAATCGGAGAACAGCAGGGCGTCGCAGTCCGCGATCCGCGCGGACACCCGCGCGATCATCTCCCGCGCGACTTCGGGCGGGAGCGGGGCGCGCTTTTCCCGGTCAACGCGCACGACCTGTTGCGCTCCCTGTTGCGTCCCGGCGACCACGCGGGTTTTGCGCGTGGTTGGGCGATCCCCTGATACCACTACCGCGTCAGTGTCCATCCCGAGTTCGTTCAGGCGTGCTGTTAACGCCTGCCCCGCGACGTCCGCGCCGACCGCGCCCGCCAGCACTACCTCCGCGCCGAACGCGCGTAACTGGTTCGCCGCGTTCGCCGCGCCGCCCGGCACGAACGTCTCCGACTCGACATCCACCACGAGCACCGGAGCCTCCGGCGAGACCCGGTGGACGTGGCCCCATATATGTTCGTCCGCCATCAGGTCGCCGACGACTATCACGCGCCGTCCGGCGAACCGGTCCAGAATAGATTGCGCCGCAAGGCGGGTCAGAATGGTTGTCATATTCCCAGAAATAGTTCTCGCGGGGTTCGCGGTTTCGCGCCGGTATCGGCTATAATTTGCCATTATTGACCTGGCCACGACAACGAAGGCGGTTGACGATCTTTCCGACACCTTCTCCGACAACGTCGGAGCCGATAATGTTACCGTCTCGCGCGGCCCCCTGGCGCTCCGAAGCGCGGGTGCGGTTAACTCGCTCGGCGCGTTCGATGTCCTCATCCCGCTGACGACGCCCTTCCTTTACAACCCGGCGTCCGGTAACCTGCTGCTCGATGTGCGGAACACCGGCGGTGGCGTTCCCGCCTTTTTCGACTCCTCAACCTCACGGAGCGACGCGATGAGCCGTGTGTTCTCGACCAACGTCAACAGTCTGGTCGCTAACACCCTCGCCCCGAGCGACGGTCTGGTGACACGGTTTCGGTTCGCCCCGCTCGCGGTGCCAGAATCCACGAGCAGGACGATGGCGGCTTTGGGGATACTTCTACTCGGTGTGAATGCCTTCCTCCGCGGGCGACGGGCTGTCAACCAACCCGCGCGTGTTCCCGGTCGCCGCGAGTCTTGAACAGTTCGTGGAGCAGGACAGCCTGACCGCCGTGGTACGATTCGTGCGCGATCACATGCGACAAAAGCCAGCGCAACGTGAACCGCGTGTCGCGGAACGGGCGCGTGGCGCGGATGTCGGCCACGGACGCGAACGATTCCAGCGTCCGGCGGCGCACGTCATCCTGTCGGGCGTAGAACCACGCGAGCGGCTCCGCGGGCGGGGGCGGCCAATCCCCCGCATACTGATCGGTTTCGGCGGAAAGCAACATTTTCAATTCGTCCGCCGAACGCGCCTCGCCGTGCGCCGCGGTGTAGAGCCAGTTACCTTCCACATCCGCCATGTGAAGCAGAACCGTCCCGATGCTATGCCCGCGCGGAGCGGATTGCCAGACGAGTGCCTCCGGCGATACGTCGCCCAAATGCTTGCGCCACTCCTTCGTTCCGTCGTTCAGCAACGCGAGGAGCAGGGCAACGTCCGCGTCCGCCATACCCACCGGGATTTCTATGTCTACCATTGTGTTATCTACTCCACCGTGACCGACTTCGCCAGATTGCGCGGCTGGTCAATCTCGCAACCCCGCGCCCGCGCGACGAGATAGGCGAGTAGCTGGAGCGGCACGACCGACACGACTGGCGAAAACTCGGGGCGCACGGAGGGTATACGCAGGATCTCGTCCGCCGCCGCGTCGGCGCGGGTTTCTCCCTCCGGCACGACGGCGACCACGGTGCCGCCCCGGGCGGAGACCTCTTTGATATTCGAGAGCATCTTGTCGAACAGGCGCGGCTCGGTGGCGAAGCAAATGACCACGACGCCCGGTTCGACCAGCGCGAGCGGCCCGTGCTTCATCTCGCCCGCCGCGTACGCCTCGGCATGGAGGTACGAAATCTCCTTTAGTTTAAGCGCGGCTTCGAGCGACACCGCAAAATCGTAGCCGCGTCCGAGGTAGAAGAAAACCGTCCGGTCCGCGAGCCGCGCCGCGAGATCCTCAACCAGAAGTGCTCCGCCGAGCACCGACTCCACGGCGTCCGGGAGCGCGGTCAAGTCGGTGACATAACCTTGGAGCGTTTCTATCGGCGTGTGACCCTCGACGAACGCGAGGTGCAGTGCGAGCAGATACAACGCGACGATTTGTGTTACGTACGCCTTCGTGGACGCGACGCAGATTTCGGGACCGGCCTGCGTGTAGACCACGGCGTCGGACTCGCGGGCGATGCTCGACCCGACCACATTCACCAC